>CAYYHB010000178.1:0-10554 GCA_964471395.1 uncultured Burkholderiales bacterium
CGGGCTGTTGCTCGACCGCGGAGCCAGCCTGACCGAGCCCATCGCAGGCTTTCCGCCCCTGTCGTTCTGCGTCTCGGTCTGGACCCAGAGCGACACCGAGCAAGACAAGGCCCGCACCGCCGCCTTCCTGGTCAGCCGGGGAGCGGACGTGAACGGCCTGAACGACCTGGGGGCCACCCCGCTCGACGACGCCCTCATCTCCGAGAAACGTTATCTGGCCGAGGCTCTACAGAGCCTGGGAGGGCGAACCGGGATGTTCTAAAGAAGCCCGGCCAGGACTGCGTCGCCTGGTGTCAAAGGCCCCCGCCCTGATGGAGCTGCGCATGCCGGCCGAATGGGAGCCCCACGCCGCCACCTGGGCCGCCTGGCCCTTCGATGACGAGGAGTGGCGCGGATTTCTCGCGCCAGCGCGCGAGGAATACTCCGAGGTGCTGCGCCGGCTGAGCGCCTTTGAGCCGGTGGAGCTGCTCGTCCACGACCAGGATACCGAGGACGACGCCCGACGGCGTCTGGAGGGGTGCGACGTGCGCTACCACCGCTGTCCCCTCGACGACGTCTGGCTGCGCGACAACGGCCCCATCTTCGTGCGCCGCGAGGACGGCAAGATCCACCTGACCCACTGGCGCTTCAACGCCTGGGGCCAGAAGTACGACTACGCCCTGGACGCGCGCGCCCCCGAGACCATCGCGCGCATCCTGAACGCCCGCCGGGTGGAGATCGACCTGGTCATGGAGGGCGGCTCGCTGGAGACCGACGGCACCGGCCTGTGCCTGACTACGCGTCAGTGCCTGCTGCACCCACGACGTAATCCGAACGTGGAGGCCAGCGAGCTGCAGCGCAACCTGCACCGCTACCTGGGTCTGGACCGGGTGATCTGGCTCGAGCGCGGTTTGGAGGGCGACCACACCGACGGCCACATCGATACCCTGACGCGATTCGTGGCCCCCGGCAAGGTGGTCACCAGTATGGCCGCTGACCGGAGCGACTCCAACTACGAGCTCCTGCAAGAGAACTTCCACCAGCTCGAGGCTTATGGCCTGGAGGTGGTGAAGCTGCCTCTACCGCAAGAGCGCCGCGAGCTGGAGGGAGTGCGCCTGCCCATGACCTACGCCAATTTCTACATCGCTAACGGCATTGTGCTGGTGCCACTCTACCAAGACACCAGAGACGATGAGGCCATGCACGTGCTGAGCAAGGTTTTCCCGGGAAGGCTGGTGGAGGGCTTCCCGGCCCGGGCCATCATCACCAGTGGGGGCGCCTTCCACTGCCTCACCCAGCAGCAGCCGGCCGGAGAGCTGGCGCGATGAAGCTGTGTCTGGTGCAGATGGCCATGAGCTCGGACCTGCAAGACAACTTGCACAAAGCCGAGAGCTGGGTGAGAAAGGCCGCCACCAGAGGGGCCGGGCTCATCTTGCTGCCCGAGCTTTTCGAAAACTTGTATTTTCCCCAGCAGCAACGCGAGGAGCGCTTTCATCTGGCCCACCCGGTGCAGGGTCACCCTTTCCTGGGCCGTTTCGCAGCCCTGGCCCGCGAGCTCAAGGTGGTGCTTCCCGTCAGCTTCTTCGAGCGCGCCGGCCAGGCCCACTACAACAGCCTGCAAATGCTCGATGCCGATGGTCAGGCGATGGGCCACTACCGCAAGACCCACATCCCCGACGGGCCGGGCTACCAGGAGAAATACTACTTCAACCCGGGTGACACCGGCTTTCGCACCTGGTCGACGGCAGTCGGCCAGGTTGGAGTGGGCATCTGCTGGGATCAGTGGTTTCCCGAGTGCGCCCGGGCCCTGGCCCTGCAGGGCGCCGATCTCCTCTTATATCCCACCGCCATCGGCTCGGAGCCGCCCGAGGCCGACAGCCTGGATACCCGGGCCATGTGGCAGCGAGCGATGATCGGGCACGCGGTTTGCAACAGCTGTTACCTGGCGGCAGCCAACCGGGTGGGCCAGGAAGGCGAGGCTCAATTCTACGGGCACTCGTTCATCGCCGACTATCGCGGCGAGATCCTGGCGGAGGCGGACGACCACTCGGAGGGCTTGCTGGAGGCTGAGGTGAATCTGGAGAAAGCCCGCACGTTCCGCGCCGGGATGGGCTTCTTTCGGGATCGCCGCCCGGAGCACTACCGCACCCTGTTGACCCTGGATGGAACAACCCGCAACCGAACCGCGACGGAGATTCTATGAAAAGTATCCTGCTGGCTCTCTTCCTGCTGCTCGCTCCGGCCCACGCCTGCGGGCTCGACCCGAAGGCCGAGTTCATCGAGGTGGGCGAGGGCATGGAGGGCGGCATCGCCCCCGCCGACCCCACCCTGATGGTCCTGATCATCAAGAAACCCGATGGTAGCGCCGTGATCTTCGCCCGCCGGAAAGGCCAGGTCTACTCGCGCGGCAAGCTCAAGAGCTTCGATGAGGCCCTCTCCCCCGTTCGCAAACTGGGTCTTTTCTCGCTGCCGGCCGAGCCCAACCCGGGCACGTCCGACGCCTACGGGTTACAACGGTCGGTCCACGTGCACCTGGGCGGAAAGTGCTGGAGGCACTCCCCGCCCGCCGGTTGCGTGCATGACGCGCCCAAGATCAAGCCCACGCCCGAGCAAAAGAAACTCTTCTCCCAGGCTACCAGCGCCATCAGCGCTCTGGCTGGCCAGGCCCGCGAGAAAGCCACTCAAAATCAGTGGGATCAAGCCTGGAAGCAGCTTGAGAAGGAAAAGAAGCCCGCGCCCAGGGGCCCTGTGCCCGGGCTGCCCTGACGCGGGCACTCAGGGGTTCCCCCACCCCATCCCAACGGCAACATCCGGTTAACAACCGGTTCATCCCCGCTCTGGCTTTGTTCGATGTTCGCCCGCTACCCTGAGGCCATTATGAAGATCGAGTTCATTTCAAGCGACCCGACGCTGGGCTGGGAAGTCTCGCCCGCCCGACGCCTGACCATCTTTCTTCTCTGGTGGCGTTTCCACCTCAGCTGACCAGGAACCGGGGGGGCGTCGTCTAATCAGCCCTCGCCGTGACGACCCGCACCCGACACTGTTGTCTTTCTCTGAAGACCGACGACGATCCGCGCCAGCGAGCCCTGCTCGAGGGCGCCCGCACTCTCGGATTCGCCCTCGATCAGCTGGAGGTCGAGGACCTCTACTTCTTCCCCGGTGACCTCTCCGACGCCGCCTCCGCCCGCCTCGAGGAGATGCTGTGCGACCCGGTGGTGCAGAAGGCGCGCTGGGATTCCCCCTGCGAGGGCCAGACCATCGAGGTGGTGCTGCGCCCCGGTGTGACCGACCCGGTGGCCGAGGAGCTGGTGGCCATGGCGCGGCACGCCGGCCTCGACGAGGTGACCAGCGCCGCCAGCGGCATCCGTTACCGCCTCTTTCCCGCCCAGCCAGAAGCCGAGCGCCTGGCCCGGCTGCTGCTGGCCAACCCGGTCATTCACCAGATCTCGTTTGGGGCGGTGCAGCCGGCCTGGGTGAAAGAGGCCACCCCCTGCGACCGGGTGGAGACCATCTCGGTCTTAGAGCTTTCTCCAGACGAGCTCGAGCAGCTATCACTCGAGCGCCGCTCGGCCCTGGACCGGGCCGAGATGCTGGCCATCCAGGGTTACTTCCGAAGGCTGGGGCGCAACCCCACCGACGTGGAGCTCGAGACCCTGGCCCAGACCTGGAGCGAGCACTGCCTGCACAAGACCTTCCGAGCTCGCATCGAGACTGCGGACGGCGAAACCATCGAGGGTCTGCTCGACCATTACATCCGGCGGGCCACCGAGGAGCTCGACCGGCCCTGGGTGCTCTCGGCCTTCGTGGACAACGCCGGCGTGATCGCCTTCGGAGAAGCCCACGAGCTGAGCTTCAAGGTGGAGACGCACAACCACCCCTCGGCCCTGGAGCCATTCGGAGGCGCCAACACCGGCGTGGGCGGAGTGATCCGCGACGTGCTGGGCGTCTCGGCCCGACCCATCGCGGTCACCGACGTGCTCTGCTTCGCCCCGCCCGACCACCGCCAACCCGAAGGCGTGCTGCCACCGCGTCGCATCCGGGACGGCGTGATCGCTGGCGTGGAGGATTACGGCAACAAGATGGGCCTGCCCACCGTCAACGGGGCCGTGCTCTATCACCCGGGCTACGCGGCCAACCCGCTGGTTTACTGCGGTTGCCTGGGCATCGCCCCGCGAGCCAGCCATCCTCGCCAGCCCCGCCCCGGCGACCGGGTGGTGGTGTTGGGGGGGCGCACAGGCCGCGACGGCCTGCGGGGAGCCACCTTCAGCTCCATGACGCTGGAGCAGGACAGCGCCCAGGTGGCCGGCTCGGCCGTGCAGATCGGCCATCCAATCGTCGAGAAGGGCCTGCTCGACGTGCTCTGGCGGGCCCGGGACCAGAAACTCTACACGGCCATCACCGACTGCGGCGCGGGCGGGCTTTCTTCGGCCGTGGGCGAGATGGCCAGCGACGTGGGAGCGGATGTCGAGCTCGAGCACGTGCGGCTCAAGTATCCGGGCCTTGCTCCCTGGGAGATCTGGCTCTCGGAGGCCCAGGAGCGCATGGTGCTGGCCGTTCCCCCCGAGAATCTGACCCCGCTCCAGGAATTGTGCCGCACCTACGAGGTCGAATGGACCGACCTGGGCATCTTCACCGGCGACGGGCAACTTCTGGTGCGCTACGCCGGCAAACCGGTACTCGAGCTCGACAACCAGTTTCTGCACAAGGGCTGCCCGCGGCGTACTTTGCCAGCCGTGGTGCGGCCTCCCCGGCCTTATGAGCCTCCCGCGCGAAGCTTGCTAGAGTGGCTCTCCGACCCCAACGTGGCTTCCAAGGAAGAAGTGGTGCGTCGCTACGACCACGAGGTGCTCGGCCAGACCGCCCTCAAGCCCTTTGCGGGCGTTGCCATGGACGGCCCCATGGACGCGGCCGTGCTGCTCCCCCTGGGCACTCCCGGTCCGCTGGGAGCGGTGCTAAGCTGCGGGATCAACCCCTGGCTCGGCGAGTGCGACCCCTACCTGATGGCCCTCTGGGCCGTGGACGAGGCGGTGCGCAACGCCGTGGCCACCGGGGCCGACCCGGACCGCATGGCTATTCTGGACAACTTCTGCTGGGGCAGTCCGCGCCGCCCCGAAACGCTGGGCGACCTGGTAGAGGCCTGCCGGGGTTGCTACGACGCGGCCAGGTTGTTCGGAACACCCTTCATTTCAGGCAAGGACTCGCTCTACAACGAGTATGAGGGCCAGCCAATCCCGCCCACCCTGCTGATCTCGGCCCTGAGCCTGCACCCGAACGTCGAGCAGGTCATCTCCAGCGACCTCAAGCAGGCCGGGCAGGCCCTCTACCTGGTGGGCACAAAGCCCGGCGCTCCCCTGGAGCGAAGCCTTCCCGATTGGGCCCCGGGCCTTTATCGGGCCCTGCACCGGGCCATGGGACAGGGCCTGGTGGCGGCCTGCCACGACGCCAGTGAGGGCGGGGTGGCCGTGGCCGCCGCCGAGATGGCCATGGGGGGGCGCCTGGGTCTACAAATCGCGCTGGATGAGCCTTTCAGCGAGCGTCCCTGCCGCCTGCTTGTGGAGGTGACCCGCCCGGCTGCCTTTGAAGCCGCCATGGCAGACTTTCCCCTGGTCCGAATCGGTCAGGTCGTAGCCGAGCCGATGTTGCGCCTGGACGAGCAGGAGTGGCCCCTGGAGCAGTTGCTGGGGGCCTGGAAGTCGTGAGCAAGCCACGCGCGCTCATCCTGTATGCCCCCGGCACCAACCGCGAGGGCGAGGCATCCCGGGCCCTGGAGCTGGCCGGAGCCGAGCCGGTGGTGGCCCCCCTGAGCGAGCTGCGCGGCCAGAGCTGGCTCGAGTACCAGATGCTGGTGCTGCCGGGCGGCTTTTCCTACGCCGACGCTCTGGGCGCCGGCCGACTCTGGGCCCTGGAGCTCAAGCAACACTTCTGCGACCAGGTGCAAGGCTTCATCGCCAGCGGACGGCCCGTGCTGGGCATCTGCAATGGCTTTCAGGCCCTGGTGAAGGGTGGCTTCCTGCCCGAAGGCCAGGCCACCCTGGCCCCCAATGCGGTGGGCCACTTCCAGTGCCGCTGGGTGCGCCTGCTGGCCGGCGGCGATCGTTGTCTGTGGACCCGGGGCCTACCAGGCCCCATCGATTGCCCGGTGGCCCACGGCGAAGGGCGCTTCCTCCCCTCCCCTCCTGGCGACCCGGCCTGCGTGGCCCTGACCTACGCCCCCGACCCGGGCAACCCCAACGGATCCTGGCTGGATACAGCCGGCGTAACCAACGAGAAGGGCAACGTGCTGGGGCTGATGCCCCACCCCGAGAACCACCTCTTCCCCTGGCAACATCCGCGCCACTCGCGGGGCGAGGGAGGCGGGCTGGGGCTGGACCTCTTTCGCTCGGGCGTGACCCATGCATGATCCGCTCCACCAGCTCTTTCCCCCCGAGCCGCCCCCCAACACGCCTCCCCAGCTCAAGCTGCTGCTCGACCGACTGAACGAGGCCATGGTGCGCGATCAGGTCGACCTGGCCCGGGCCTACCTGTGGGCCTCGCTCGAGCAACTGATCCGGTTCTTCTCCGGACTCACCCTGCAGGCCCTGGAGTACGAAGGGCTGCGCACTCCCACCCAGCTCTCGCTTTTGACCCGGGGCGCCGGCTCGCTGGAGGGCTGCACCCGGGTGCTGCAGGCGGCCGTGGGAGGGCTGGTGGACCCGCCCCGGACAAAACGGGGCGAGCATGTGCTCAAGGTGTTCTACCCCTTTCCCCCGGTGGAAGCGCTGCACACCCGCTGGCTGGGCATCGCCGGCGCGCCCACCGAGCAGCCACCTCTCTACCAGTGGACCCCCACCATCGACCACGTCGACATCCAGGCCGAAGCCGTGCGCAACTACCTGCCCATCCTGCACTCCTGGCTGATAGCCGCCACTCCCCTGTTCGAAGAAGAGCCCTTCTCGCTCGACCGCGAGCAGGCGGTGACCCTGGTGCACGAGTACGAGCTGCCGCCCGTGCAGGCCGGCCCTCCCAATCCAGATGACGCCCTGGCTTACTGGTCGCAGATGGAGGCCTCGGCCGAGGATGCCAGGATGGCCGCCCAGCAAGTCTTGCTGGCCCTGGCCCAGCGGGCCGAAGGGGCTCTGTCCCGCAACCTGTTCGAGATCGCCGCCCAGGAGTTCGGACGCATCCTCGAGCGCCAGGCCGACGCCGCAGCCCTGGCCGGCAAAGGTCGAGCCCTGAGCTGCCTGGGGCGCCTGGAGGAGGCCCAGCAATGCCTGACCGAGGCCGACGAGCTCTCGCGCCAGTTCGGTGACCTGACCAGCCGCTGCTGGAGCCTGTTCTATCGAGCCGCCAACCTGCGTTACCTTTGCCGCTTCCAGGAGGCCCTGGAAGACATCGAGCCGGCCCTGGTGCTGGCCCGCGAGCAGAAGAAGGAGCCTGCCCTGCTGGCAGCCATGGAAATGGAGCGAGCCGCCATTCTCGCCAGGCTCGAGCAACGAGCGCCGTACCTGCAGGCTCTCAAGCGCGCCTGCGAGGATTCCAAGCGGGCCGCCGACCTGGACAAGTCCACCCGGGCCGAGGTGGAGCTGGCCTGCATCCTGGTGGAGCGGGCTTTTGCGACCGATCCCACCTTCAAGGACCACCGCGCTCGCTCGGATCGCAACCAGGCCATCGCCCTCTTGAAGAAACTCAAAAAGCGCGAGCCGCTCTTTGCCATGGACATCGAGCTGGTGCGCTTCATCATGGAGCGCTTCGACCCGTGGGGGCGTCCCGAGCACGATCTGTTGATGGCCGAACGAGACCTGCGGGTGGTCCGGGTGCTGCTCGAGCTCTTGCCCCCGTCCGAAGAGCTGAAATCGCTGCAGGTCAAGCTGATGGAGGAAGCCCGCCACCGGCTCGGGCGTGGGTCCCTTCCAGCTGGCTACGTGGCGCAGCTGTTCGGACTTTTCACCGATCTCGCGGCCCAATCCAGCCTCAAGGAGAGCCGGCGGTGGCAAACCGAGCACTGGCTGAGTCTGGCCGAGAGCTTCCCCGACCACGACAACCGCACCCGCTGCCTCGTTCTAGCCTGCTCGAGCCTGCACTCCAGTCCGGATGCCACGGACATCAAGCTGCTGGTCAGCCTGCTGAACCGGTTGGCGGACGAGTTGCCCAACGGCCTGCCCTCGGGGGGCCTGGACCTGCTCGGCCCGGCCTTCAGCGCCATCCAGCGCCGCCTGCCCAGGATGGGGCGAGAGCCGGACTTCAAAGCCTCGGTCCAGGCCATGGCCGAGCGCTGGCGGGCCCTTCCACCCACCATGCCCAGCCGGGCCGGCGTGGGCCGCCAGGTGTTGAGCGAACTGGCCGGCAAGAAAATCGACAATGTCACGCCATAGGCTGGTCTTGCTGGCCTGGCTCATAGGCATAGCCTGGGCCCAGCCGCTCTTGTTCGCAAAACCGAGCGACTTCGCCGGCAAGGTGCTGGTGGTGGAGGAAGGCGGTTACCGCATTCTGCGCTTCCGCGATGAGGGTCACGATACCGAGCAGTCACGCTGCGAGATCAAGCGTCCCAACTACCTGGTGCACGAGTACACCCGCCTGCAGCTTCTCGGGCTGACCTTCTTGCCGGAGCCACCCGAGAGCATCCTCGTGATCGGCCTGGGCGGCGCCTCGCTCTCCAAGGCCCTGCACGAGCTCTACCCCGAGGCCCGAGTGGACTCGGTGGAGATCGACCCTGTGGTGGTGGAGGCGGCCCGCAAGTTCTTCTTCTACCGCGAGGGGCCGAAGGTGCGCACCTTCGTGCAAGATGCCCGCCAGTACGTGCGTCAGACCTCAGAGCGCTATGACATCGTGTTCCTGGACGCCTTCGACGGTCTGCACGTGCCCGAGGTCCTGCGCACGCAGCAGTTCTACCGCGATGTGGCATCGCTGTTGCGATCGGAACGGTCGGTGGTGGTGGCCAACCTGCACCGCAACGCGGATACCTATGCCAGCGATCGCAACACCCTGGCTTCGGTGTTCGGACAAACCTGCGCCTTCGCGGGGGTCGGCAACGTGCTTCTGGTCAATCGCCTCGAGCCGGGCGACTACGACATCCTGGAGGCGGCCGCCCGGCTCGCGCCGGAATATGACCTGGTGCGCTATGCTCGCATGCGCGACACGTCGGACTGGGACCAGACGGCTCCACTGGTTACGGGGTCGTGACCCGGGTCTTGTGGGAGGGGGTTTTGCCTCCGCCGATCACTTAGCCCTCGCTCCCGATTGATGAAATCTTCGGGCATGATTAGCCCCAAAAAAAAGGGGCGCTCTTCGGAGCGCCCCTTTTTTGCTTGCAAGCGCTTTAGCACTCGCGCGGGTCGCCGGCCACCTTGACGTCGTCCACGTAGACGCCGTCCTTCTGCAGGCTGCCGTCCGAGCTGAGGCGGAAGCGAACCTGGATGGTCTTGCCCTCGTGGGCCGACATGTCGTGCTCGTAATTCTTCCAGTCCTCGGTGCCGTCGTACGAAGCCAGCTCACTCCAGGTCTGGCCGCCGTCCTCGGTCATCTCGACGTGCACGCGGTCGTAGCCGGCCTCGGTGTCGAGCTTCATGTTGTAGGACAGTCGCGGGTTCTTGACCGCGGACAGATCCAGCGCCCGGGAAGTGAGCGAGGTGCTGGTATTGGCTCCATACGAGCCCTCGGGCGAGTCGGTGTAGACCTGCCCGCGACCTTCCACGGCCACCTTACCCCAACCGGCGTCGGGAGCCCAGTTCTCGCTCTCTTGCTCCATGTCGTCGGCGAAGGCGAAAGCAGCCGCTTTGGCCCGCGCGGCGGCGGTGACCATGGGCGAGGTGTTGCCCATGTTGTCGGCCACCTTGACGGCGAAGAAGTAGGTCTTGGGCTCTTCGCTGGTAGGAACCGGCAGAGTCAGCATCTCGGGGGAGCCAGCCGCGCCCGGGGCGGACAGTCCGCTCATCGGGGTGGCCTGATCCCAGCTCACGCCCTGGTCGCCGTTCTCGGTGATGGGCTTGTCGGAGACGCGCACCTGGTAGCTGGCGGCCTGGCCGGTGTGGCCGTCATCACCGGTGGCGGTGAAGCCGAGGGTGATAGAGGTTGCTCCGAGCCCGGCCACGTGCAGGTCGGCGGGAGCGGCCGGCGGGGTCTCGTCTGTCTCCATCGTATTGATGGCCGAAACGCGGCCACCGGAAACCATCTTGCCCTCGTAGGCGGCGCCCTTGACGGCGGTGTTGATGAGACGCGACTTGATCTGCTCGTTGCTCAGCTCGGGATTGTTCGACAGCATCAGGCCCACCACGCCGGAGACGTGAGGAGTAGCCATCGAGGTGCCGCTCAGGCTGCCATACTGGCCGTTGGGCAGGGTGGAATAGATGTCCACGCCGGGCGCGGCCACGTCCACCGAACGAGCGCCGTAGTTGGAGAAGCGAGCCAGCTTGTCGGTGCGGTCATGGGCTGCCACGCTGACGATGTTGTCCAGGTCGAAGCCGCTGGGGAAGTGGGGGCGCTGGTCGGCGTTCTGGCCGCTGTTGCCGGCCGCGCAGATGTGCAGGGCGGGGTTGGAGCGGAAGGCGTCCTTGAGCGCTTCCGAGCCGCCGCCGCCGCCCCACGAGTTGGAGGTGACGC
>CAYYHB010000179.1:0-4676 GCA_964471395.1 uncultured Burkholderiales bacterium
CCATTCTGGGCCTTGCCGGCCCGAGGAGTGTCTGCATGAAAACGGGAATGCTCCCGCTGACCCGATACCCGATAGCTTCGGGCGAGGTGTCGTGAAAGGCAGTACCATCTTGTTGGGAAAAGTTCGGGGCCCTTTGTCCGGTGGATTGAGGGATGTTCTTCAAGGAGAGGGGCGGTGCGCAGTTAAGGGAACGGTTAAGGGAAAAGCTAGAGTCGGTGGAGCAGTAGTCGGGGCGGCGGCTCTGGCGCGAGACGGAGTAGACGACAACCAGGTTGCCTTCGACCTGGAAGATCACCTGATACGGGAAGCGGTGCAGCAAAGCGCGCTGAGTGCCTTGCCGAAAGGCCGGGAGCTGCTCGGGTGTCGTCTCGATGCGCACCAGCTGCTGATCGAGCTCGACGAGGAAGTTCCGGGCCACTTTCGGATCCTTGCCCTGGTAGTAGGTGACGGCCTCATCGACCTCGGCCGAGGCTTCGGGGTGAAAGAGCAGAGTCAAGAGTCCAGCTTGGCTTGTAGTCGGGCACGCACCTCGGACCAGGGAACGAGCTGCACCGTTCCTGCCGCCACCTCATCCATTCGGCGCTTCACCACCCGGGCCAGCTCCTCGTCCTCATGCAAGCTGGCATGGAGCTGCTCGAGCAGCTCGGCCCGCTCGTCGGGCTCGAGCTGAAGGGCCAGCTGGAAGACTTCCTGAGCTCTGGTCGTCACGGTGCGCCTCCTGGGTGATTCTCCTCGCAGAGTAGCACAGCAGGGCGGCTCTTCTCAACCTTTCGCGGGTGGGTCTTCCGGACGACGACGAATGGCAGCTCAAGCAAGAACTCGTCATGCTCGAGCACATCGACGGTCAGTTGGCGGAGACGGAGAAGTTTCTGGCGTCAAGCCCGATGTCGAGACGCTCGAGCGGCTGCTGGCCGAGATCGAGCGCATCGCCGCCGCTGAGGAAGAGGTGCGCAAGCTGGCCAGCGAGATGAAAGCGCCCTCCACCGGGATCGCGGTGGAAGAGGACCGGGTGCTGGTCGGTGGGGTGGTCGTCAAGAACCGCGGCAACTGAGTTTTCGCAGTGTGCTCAGGAGAGCTTGTCATAACGGGATCCGCGTGTTCGATTTTTGAACCGCCGGTTCAAAAATCGTATGTGTGTTCGCAGTTCCGAGAGGTCCGTGTGGGTCCAACGCGACCTCATGCGGGCGCGCTGCTCCCGCACGCCGCGAGCTGCGCAACCCTTAGAGCTCGGCCATCACAATCCACTCGGCCAACTGGCTCAAGATCGCCTCCCGCTCTGCACAGGTCAGCTCGGATTCGGCCTCGGACAGGTCCTGGCCGAGAGCTTGAGCGCTGAGAGTCACAGAGTCGAGCATGGGAGGCTCCTCAGCGCTTCAAAGGCACGAAGTCGGGCTGGGTGTTTCCTGCCCACGCCCAGGCCAGTACGCTACCTGTGGAGGCCTGGTGCAGGCCCTGCATGCGGGTGTCGGAAGGGTTCTGGCGCAAGCTCCGGGCGGCGACCAGGGAAGCTGCCTGCGCGATTACGCTCCCGCTGATGCCCACGTTCAGGTAGTCCTCGGCCCGTCCTCCGTAGCGCGACGCAAGGATCTGGCGCGCGGTGAGGTCGACCTCCTGATTCTCCTCTTTGCTCAGCGTCCCCAGGAACCGGTCCATGGAAGCGCTCCAATCCTCGGGTCGACCGCTGGCCTGGGCGCGCTGAAGGGCCTGGACGGGCGCGCTCACCGGCTCGGTGTAGGGTTGATAGTCCTCGCCCAGCGGCCTGGAGTAGGGTTGCCCCGGCACGATGGGAGGAGACGTTCCGAACGGGTGCTTGGAGCTCGCTTCCGCCAGCGCGTCCCAGCGCGAGTCACTGGTGCCGTTGCGTTGCTTCTCACGAGCTATGGCACCGGCCACCTGGGCGGTGATGGAGGCGTGCGCGGCGTCCTGGGGGTGCCGGAGATAGTCCGAGGGCCTGCCTCCATGGCGTGCGGCCAGCACTTCGCGCGAGCGGCGCGTGATCTCGGCGGCCTCCTCGTCGGTCAGGCTCTTGTGGCCGGCGATGAATGTTTGTTGCCAGTCCTTCTGATTGCCCGAGCTGCGGGCCCGGGCCAGAGTGGACTGCACCTCGGCCGAGGTCGTTTGCTGCCCGGAACGCTCCCGCCCCGGCCCACGCCCACGCTCGAAGGTTGGCTCCTGTTTGGGCTCCTTCCTGGGCACGACGAGCTGCGCTCCCACAGAAACGACGTTGGCGTTCTTCAGCCCGTTGTCCCGTGCGACACGCTCCACCAGACCTTGATTGGCAATCTCGCGGTTTGTCCAACCTGCCTGGCGCAGAGCCCCCCAGACGGTGGTCGGGTTTCCGCCGGCGTTTCCGTTCCGGTCCACGGTCAGCGTCAGGTTCTGGGGTCGAGAATCTCTGCTCTCGTTCTCATGGCGAGCTTTGAGTAACTCCCTGCCGCCCTTGAACACCTCCTGGTGAGCCTGGCTCGTCGGCTCTTCCTCGAGTTTCTCGTGGCTCCACTCCATGGTGCGAAGAACCCAACGGCCCGTTTCATCGACCTTCTTACCCTGGGTCTTGAGCTGCTTGATCTCCGTGTCGAATTGCTGGCGAAGCTCCTGAAGCTCTTCACGGTCGGCCGGACTGAGTCGGGCAATCCCGTCCTCCCAGCGTTGCTGACCTGCCTCTACCTGAGCTTGTTTCGACAGAACGCCACTTTCCGCAGGCTGTGCCTGGGCTCGCGCGGGTGAAGTGGAGACCTGGGTGGCAGAGCGCGCGAGGGGCTGGGGTGGACTTACGGGATTTGTCGAGATCGTGCTCATGTGCTTCAGATTAGCCCGCAGGTCTCGTCGGGATGCTGTGGCGAGCTCGCCTTTGTGAACGCGAGGTTACCAGTTTGTGAACGTGCTCTTCCTGGTGGGCCGCGGCGTTGTTGCGCCGGAGCGGTGAGCCTGGAGGTGGCTGTAAGCTGCTCGGCTGGCTTCACACTTCACCCGCCGCGGCTCTCAAGCCGCCGGCAAGACCAGCAAGAACCGCGACCCCTTCCCCGGAGCCGACTGCACCAGCTCGAGTCGTCCCTGCAGGCTGCGGGCCATCGTGTAGGCCAGAAACAGGCCCATCCCGGTGCCCTGGCCCACCTCGCGGGTGGTGAAGAAGGGCTCGAAGATGCGCTCTTGCACCTGGCTCGCCATCCCGCACCCGTCGTCGGTCACCTCGATGGCCACCTCCCCCCCCCGCAGAGCAGCCTCGATCGACACCCGCCGGGCCCCGGCCAGCTGCGCGTTGTGCAGAAGCGTGACCAGGATCTGCTGCACCTCCTCGGGCCGGGCCAGCACCGAGAGCTCCTCGCCGCGATACTCGATCGGACCGCCCAGGCGGCGCCGCAAGCCCTCCACCAGGGGGGCCAGCGGCACGCTGGTGGGCTGGCCCACACCCTCGCGGGCGAAGCTGAGCAGCTCGCTGGTGATCTGGCGGCAGCGTCCCACCGATACCCGGATGCCCTCCAGGATGGCCGTGCGCTCGCCCGGGTCGGTCTCGATGGCCAGCATCTCGGCGTCGGTGCTCAGGGCCATGAGCGGGTTGTTGATCTCGTGGGCTACTCCCGCGGCCAGCTGGCCCACGGCGGACATCTTGCCGGCCAGGAGCAGCTGGCCCTGAGCCTCTTGCAGCTCGCGGTGGCGGGCGGCGTTCTCGAACGAGAGGGCGGCCAGCGAGCCCAGCAGGCAGAGGGCGGTGAGCTGATCGCGGGTGAAGTGCTGGCCCGAGAGCACCAGCAGGCCCACGCCGCAGGGGGCCACCAGCAGGTTGTCCTCCACCCGGGGGCCCTCCAGCGGGGGCGGCTCGAAGGGCTCGCCCCAGCGGCGGCTCACCGCGCCGTCGCGCCAGAAGAGGCCGCCGCGGTGCTCGACCAGGGCGCGGGCGGCGCTCTCCAGGCCGGCTTCCAGGGCCCGGTCGTCCAGGCTGCCCGCCAGCGAGCGCACGCCTTCGAGCAGGCGCGAGAGCAGCTCGAAGCGCTGGCGAGCGCGCAGCAGGCTCTGTTGCTCGCCGGCCGCAAGAAGCGCCCGGGCGGCCAGGGGAGCCAGGCGAGAGAGTCGCTCGAGCACCTCCGGGGAGAAGTCCTCCTCGCGGGGACGGCCCATGTAGAGCACGCCCACCTCGCCGAGCGGCAGGGCGATGGCCGGGGCTTCGTCGGGGAAGAGGCGCTCGCCCGAAAGCTGGACGCGGTGCAACGGCTGGCCGCGCTGGTAGGCTTCCAGGACGATGGGCTCGGGAAGGTCCAGCGTCAGGCGCTGTCGGAACGGCGTGCGGGCGGCCACCGGTACCAGCTGACCCCGGTCGGCCAGGAACAGGGCCACGGTCTGGCAGGGCTGCTGGGCCAGGGCGATCTCCAGGATCACCTGGGAGGGCTCGGGGGCCTCGAGCAGACGGCTGGTCCACTGGCCCACGTCGTCGAGTCGGCCGGCGGCGCGTGCGAGCTGCTGGCGGGCCTCCTCGATCAGCTCGGGGGGCTCGTCGCGAGGGGCGCTCGCAGGCCAGGAGAGGGCCACCGAGGCCAGCAAGAGGAGCAGGAGGGCGGGGGGATCGGAAGTCCAGACCATGGCCCAGGCCAGCAGCCCCTGGCCCAGGGCCGGGAGCACGGCAGGCCAGTGGAGCAGGGCGTAGACCAGGGCCCCCGGCCCGGGATAGCCCAGGCCGGTGA
>CAYYHB010000179.1:4776-10554 GCA_964471395.1 uncultured Burkholderiales bacterium
CAGTGGAGCAGGGCGTAGACCAGGGCCCCCGGCCCGGGATAGCCCAGGCCGGTGACGAGCACCGCGGCCGGCAGGGCCAGCGAGGATCGCACCACGCGCCGTCGCCAGGCCAGCGCGCCCAGCGCGGCCAGGGCGGCCAGACTCGGGCTCTGGCCGGCCACCCAGAGCAGCCCGGCGACCGGCGGGGTGGGCAAGAGAGCCGCCAGGGGGAGACAGCCCAGCGCCACCGCCAGCACCAGGGGATCGGCCTGAAAACGGCCCAGCGCCAGCGAGGCCAGCACGAGGAGCAGGCAGCCCGCCAGGTAGAGCTTCTTCATGCTGGCACCGACAACGCACCAGGCGTGGAGCTTCTGGAGCGAGGAGCGAAAGAGGCGCCAGTGGAGCCCGTGAGCGTGCAGCTTCTCCAGCGAGACGGGTCAGAATCGCCGGGCGCAAGCGTAGAGCTTCTCCAGCCAGACGCGAAAGACGGACCAGGGGAGAACATGAGCGTGGAGCTGCCCCAGCCCGACGCGCAACACCGCACACGGGGCCGCCTCACGTGAGCAGCTGGTGATACAGCCGCACCGCCTCGGGACCGGGAGTCAGGCCCAGCTCGCGCTGCAGGATGCGGCAGTAGTCGTTGTAGCGGCGCACTGCCGTGTCGCGCAGCCCCTGGCCGGCCAGGCAGCGCATCTGGCCCAGCTGGGCCTCCTCGCGGCAGGGATCGAGATCCAGCATGCGCTGGTAGTGCTGGGAGGCCTCCACGAAGCGGCCCTGGCTCTCCTGATCGCCGGCCAGAAGATGCAGCAGGCTGAAGACCTTCTCGCTGACGGTGCGGCGCAGCTCCACCACCCACTCAGACCACAGCCCCTCCAGGAGCTCGCCGCGATAAAGGGCCACGGCTTGCTCGCCGGCCTGGCGGGCAGCCTGGCTGAGGCGTCCCGAGGCGTCGGGACGGCACTGCTCGGCCAGGCGCTCCAGGCGGGCGTAGTCCGAATCGATAGACAGGGCCGGGTCGAGCGAGAAGAAGCTGCGCTCGAAGACCACGATGGGGCCGGGGAGGGCGCGCAGGGCCCTGCGGGCGCGCGAGGCGGCGGTGTTCAGGCTCTTGCGGGAGATGTCCGGGTTGTCGGGCCAGAGCAGCGAGGCCAGTCGCTCTCCGGGCACCGGGCGGCGGTGGATCACCAGGTACAAGAACAGCTCCAGCGCCTTGCGGCTGGCCCACTCGCCGGCCGGTACGGGTTTGCCTTCCAGCAGCACCTCGGGAGGTCCGAAGCAGAGCACCTCCACCGTGGCCTGGGCCTGCACCGGTTTCGCGGGTGCCTTGGCGCCGAGCTGCGGAAAGCGCTCGCGCAGGGCCTGCAGGGCCTCGCGCTCCAGACCCTGATCCCAGGCTGCCTGCAGCACGGGCGTCAGGTCGCGCACCTCGTGCGGGGAGAACGGCTCGACCCGGTGGACCGCCAGCGACAGCCATTCGCGCAGCGACTCGGACCACTCCTCGGGAGAGAGCAGCTTCAATCGCAGCGCCAGCAAGCTCTGCAACCCGGTCAGGTCGCGCTGGGCGCGCGCCAGCGCCAGGCCCCGCTCGATCAGCTCGCGGGCCATGGGAGCGCGCTCCAGGGCCAGGTAGGTGCGGGCGGCTCGCTCGTACAGGGCGGGCGCCTGCGAGCCTTCCAGCCCGGCGCGCACCCGGCCCAGCCAGCGCAGAGCCTCCTCGGGGCGCTGGCGCGATGCCTCCAGCGAGGCCAGCTCGACCAGCACCTCCAGGTTGTCCTCGCCGTGCACCTGGCGGCACATCTCCCCGGCTTCCAGCAGGGCCTGGCGGGCCGGCTCGTGCTGGCCGCCCTGGGCCAGCATGGCGCCCAATCGCAGCAGCGTGCGCCAGCGGCTCTCCTGGGGGCGGGGAGCGGCCCGGGGCGTCTCGCCTTGCTGGCCGGCCAGGGCCAGGCAGACCGAGACCACCTCGGGGTCGAAGGCCGCTCCGGCCTGCGAGCGCAGCTCCTGGCTGGCCTGCTCGAAGGTCAGGGCCGGGCGGTGGGGGCGCGGGTGGCGCAGGCTGTCCCACACCTCGGCCACCGTCAGCACCCGCGACTCGATGGGGATCTCGGCCCCCTTCATGGCGCGCGGATAGCCGCTGCCGTCGTAGCGCTCGCGCAGATTGACGAGCAGGGGAGAGAGCTCGCGCAGGTCGGGCAGGTCTTCCAGCAGGGCCCGCAGGCGGGCCGGATGCTGATCCAGGAGAGCGCGCTCCTCGGGCGTCAGGGCCCGGTTCTGCTGCAGCAGCTCGCGCTCGATCAGGGCCAGGCCCAGGTCGTGCAGCCAGGCGGCCAGCTCGAGCTGATCCAGCTGGTGGGCCGACAATCCCAGCTCCACGCCCAGATCCACCGCCAGGGCGGCCACTCTGCCCGCGTGCTCGTAGAGCCAGGGGTCCTTCTCCCAGAACACGCTCACCAGCGAGGAGATGAGCCGCAGGTAGCGCCCGCGCAGCTCGTCGAGGGCTCGGCGGCCTTCTTTTTCGATCCGGCACAGCTCGGCCGAGTGGCGCACGCTGGCCAGCAGGCGATCGAGCGGCACGGGCTTGAGGAGGTAGTCGTCCACCCGGTTCTGGATGGCGCGAATGGGAGCGTCCTCGCTGGCGTAGCCGGTCATGACGATGCTGCGCAGGCCCTCTTGCAGGGTGCGCAGGCTGGCCAGCGCCTCCAGCCCGTCCACGCCGGGCATGCGCACGTCGCACAGGATCAGGTCGAGCGGCCGCGAGCGGGCGATCTCGAGGGCCTCGGAGGCGTTCAGGGCCACCTCCACCTGGTAGCCCTGGGCCTTGAGGGCGCGCTCCAGGCTGCGGGCCACCTGCACATCGTCTTCCAGGATCAAGAGGCTGACTTCCACGCTGGCGGCTTTCGCGCAAGGACAGGACCCGTCCCTCTGGGGCGGAGAAGAGGGGGATCCCGTGCAGTTTCAGTATCGAGCCGTCGATCCTCGGGGCGAGCGCCGCGAGGGCGCCCTGGAGGCGCCTTCGCGCGAGGCGGCCCTGGCTCGCCTGCACGGCCAGGGGCTGGTGGTGTGGCGGTTGACCGCCTCCGAGGCGGAGGAGCCCGAGCTGCGCCTGGGCGGCCGCGACCGGGCCCGCTTCTTCCTCCAGCTCTCGGTCATGCTTGAGAGCGGACTGGGGCTGGTGCGCGGGCTGGGGGTGCTGGCCCGGGGCGAGCCGCCGGTGGGGCCGGTGGCCGCCTGTCTGCAGGCCAGTATCGAGCGCGGTCAGCGCTTCTCGGTGTCCCTGGGCCAGCTGCCGGAGTGCTTTACTCCCACCTGGGTGGGCCTGGTGCGGGTGGGGGAGGAGACGGGCGGCCTGGCGCAGATCATGCGCCGCCTGTCCGAGCACCTCGAGCGCCGCGAGCACCGTCGCGGGCGGTTGCTCTCGGCCCTGGCCTACCCCTGTTTGACCCTGCTGGGAGCCCTGAGCGTGTGCGCTCTCATGGTTTATTGGATGGTGCCCCGCTTCGTGGGATTGATCGAGCCCGGGGGGGAGCTTCCCGGCCCTACTCGCCTGTTGCTGGCCATCAGCCAGCCGGGCGTGTTCTGGGGGCTGGTCTGGCTCTCGCTGGTGGCCGGTGGGCTGGCCTACCTGCATCGCCGGAGGCTGCTGGCCCTGCTGTGGAGCGCTCCCGTGCTGGGGCGCTGGTTGCAGCTGGGTGCCACCGCCGAGTTGTGCCGCAACCTGGCCTTGATGCTGGACTCGGGCCTGCCCCTGGCCCAGGGCCTCAAGCTCTTGCGGATGAGCCCTCAGAGCCCCTTCCTCGAGCTCGCCCTGCAGCGCCTGGAAGAGCGTCTGCGCCAGGGGGAGGAGCTGCAGGCCGTCTTTCAGGGCAGCGGCCTGTCTCCTTTCCTGGTGCAACTGGCCACGATCGGGGCCGAGCTGGGACGTCTCCCGCCCATGCTCGATCGCTGCGCCGGCCTGCTCGAGGACGAGGCCGAGGGCCGGCTGGACACGCTGATGGTGCTGCTCGAGCCCATGTTGATCGGCTTCTGCGGGTTGGTGGTAGGATTCGTGCTGATGGCCGCCTTCTTGCCCGCCTACGGCTTGCTCCTGGAGGTGGGGCTGTGAGGAGGCGCCTGCGGTCAGGGCACTCTCTGGCCGAGGTGTTGGTATCGGCGGCCCTGTTTGCTGCCCTGCTTGTGACCTTGAGCTGGATCTACGTGCAGATGACCCGCAGCCAGCGCCAGGCCGATCCTCAGGCCGAGGCCGCCCGCACCGCCGTGCTGGCCCTGGAGAAGGTGCGCGCCGAGCTGCGCGACGCCCTGGTGCTGGATGTGCCCCGCCAGGCTGGCCAGGTGCGTTATCGCAGCGTGCTGCGCGATGCCCAGGGGCGGCCGGTGACCGGGGCCAGCCTGAGCCTGGAGTACGGGCCCGAGCGCAGGATGCGGGTCGATCGGGGCGTGCTCGAGCGCCTGGAGGACGGCCAGGATCCCCAGCTGCTGGCCCGCCTGGGCGAGGGAGGCAGCGTCACCTTCGACCGCCCCGCCGGCCAGCTCGACCTGCTGCAGATCACGGTGCGGGCCGTGGTCAATGGGCGCGAGCACCAGGTCGCCGGGGCTGTCCTGCTGGGCCAGCAGCGCTGAGCGCCTCTGCGCGGAGAAGCACGAAACACACGCAGGGCGCTTGCGAGCTTGGAGCTTCTCCAGAAGCGCGAAACTCATGCAGCTGTTTACCTCTGTATCCGATCTGTATCCAGTCTGGATCCGATCCTGAAACCGCTCCCGGGTATTCTGGCGATGTCAGCAAGCGTCAGGAGGACAAAAATGCAGGGAGCCATCGTCTGGTTGATCGAGAGCGAGCCCGCCCCTTCCGGCGCAACGACCGTATGGATCGAACGGAGGTAGCCAATGGACGCCATCAGCAACTTGAACGGACTGCAGCAGTTTCAAACCATCTCTCGCCCGGTGGGGGCTTTCCAGGGCTCAGCCCCGGCCGACCAGAACGGCGCCGTCTCCTTCGGGGGGATGAACCTGCAGGTCGTGCTCGCTCAGATGGTCCAGTCGCTGGACAAGCTGAACCTGGGCTGGAACAGCCTCAACGGTAGCCAGCCCGAGCGTCCGCTGCCCTTCTTCGCCCAGCTGCTCGAGGGCCAGAACCGCCAGCCAGCCGGTCCCATCGCGGTCACCCAGGCCTATCCCTCCGACAACGAGGATGGTGGCGGGGTGGATCCGAGCCCGCCCATCGCGGTCACCATGGCCTACCCGTCAGACAACGAGGACGGCGGCGTCGACCAGCCCCCGGTCACCACGGCCAAGTATCCCTCCGACGCTGAGGACGGTGGGGGCTCGATCCCTCCCCGCCCCGACGGACCGCCGATGGTCACCATGGCCTACCCGTCGGATAACGAGGATGGCGGCATCGACCAGCCCCCGCCCATCGCGGTTACCATGGCCTACCCCTCAGACAACGAGGACGGCGGCATCGATCAGCCCCCGGTCACCACGGCCAAGTATCCCTCCGACAACGAGGACGGTGGAGGCAGCATCCCGCCTCGGCCCGATGGCCCGCCCGTGAACCGTCCCCCGGTCGGCATCCCGCCTCGGCCTGATGGACCGCCGGTCGACCGTGACCCCCGCTTGATCGGGCCTCCCGTGGGCGGGCCGATCACCGAGAAGTATCCCTCCGACAACGACGACGGCGGACCGCGCCTCATCGGGCCCCCGGTCACCGAGAAGTATCCTTCCGACAACGAGGACGGTGGCGTGAGCCACGGCAACCCGGGCCGCCCTGGCCGTCCCGGAGTCATCCCGGGCAACCCGGGTCGT
>CAYYHB010000180.1:0-10396 GCA_964471395.1 uncultured Burkholderiales bacterium
TGCAGCGAAGGGTCTCGGTCAGGGTGCCGATCTGGTTGACCTTGATCAGGATCGAGTTGCTGACCCCCTCCTGGATTCCCCGGCGCAGGATGGTCGTGTTGGTGCAGAAGAGGTCGTCGCCCACCAGTTGCACGCGCCGTCCCAGTGCCCTGGTCAGCTTGCTCCAGCCGGCCCAGTCGCTCTCGGCCAATCCGTCCTCGATGCTGACGATGGGATACTGATCGAGCCAGCCGCGGAAGAGCTCGATCATCTGATCGGAGGTCTTCTTCTCGCCCGAGCTCTTGCTGAACACGTACTTGCCCTTGTCAAAGAACTCCGAGGCAGCCACGTCCAGGGCCAGGGCGATCTCGTTTCCGGGAGTGTAGCCGGCCTTCTGGACAGCATCCACGATGACATCCAGAGCTTCGCCGTTGGATTTGAGGTTGGGGGCGAACCCGCCCTCGTCTCCCACGCCCGTGAAGTGGCCCTTCTTCTTGAGGATCTTCTTGAGCATGTGGAACACCTCGGATCCCATGCGCAGGCCCTCGGAGAAGCTGTCCGCCCCCAGCGGCACGATCATGAACTCCTGGAAGTCGAGGCTGTTGTCGGCATGCTGACCGCCATTGATGATGTTCATCATGGGAACGGGCAGCAGGTGGGCAAAGGGTCCCCCCAGGTACTGGTAGAGGGGCACGCCCAGGTGGGTGGCGGCGGCCCGGGCAGCCGCCAGCGACACACCCAGCATGGCGTTGGCGCCCAGCTTGGACTTGTTTTCGGTGCCGTCGAGCTCGAGCATCAGAGCGTCGATGCCCATCTGGTCCAGGGCGCTGGCCCCAAGAATCTCGGGGCCGATCACCTCATTCACGTTCTCGACCGCTTTGAGCACGCCCTTGCCCAGGTAGCGACTCTTGTCGTCATCGCGAAGCTCGAGGGCTTCGCGGGCTCCGGTCGAGGCGCCCGAGGGCACGGCGGCCCGGCCGCCGGCTCCGGAGGCCAGCTCCAGCTCGACCTCGATGGTTGGATTGCCGCGCGAGTCGAGGATTTGACGGGCATGGCAGCTGACGATTTCGCTCAGTTCACTCATAGCAAGGGCTCCTTCTCAGGCATGTTTGATGATGACGCCCTCGACCACGTCGAACACGTCCTCGAATCGGTCCACTGCGTCCTCGACGTTTTCGAGGATCTCTTTCCATTTGATCAAGTTGACCACATCGCCGACGACTTCGCACCCTTTGAACAGATCGGCCACGGCCTGGCGGCTGACGTCGTCTCCGCGGGTCTCGAACTCGTGCATCCTGGTGCGCAGGTCGGCGATGTCAGTAAAAGTCGGCAGGCGTTTGATGCCCTGCTGCAAGACGTCGGCGCAGCTCACCATGATCTCGGCCATCTCAGCCAGAGCCGGACGGCTGCTCTCCACCCCGAACCAGCGCATGCGCTGGGTGCATTTTTGCACCAGGTCGAGAATGTCGTCCATGCGGCTCCCGATGAGGTGGATGTCCTCACGGTCGATCGGGGTTACGAAGGTTCGGGCCAACCGCGCCGTCAGCTCGTGGAACAGGGTGTCCCCCTGGTTTTCGACCTCATCGATGCCGGCGTATTTGGCTTCCACGTCCTGCATGTCCGAGGCCAGCACTTGAAAACGTCGGCAGATCTCCACGATCAGCTCGGCCTGTTGCTGAAACAGGGCATAGAACTTGGGATCCTCGGGGAAAAGGTTGAACTTCATCGCTGTCGCCGCCGGTTTCGTGTAAGCAAAGGTCAATCCTTCCCTGCCGCCCGCCAACCTGCCAGAAGCTCTTGCGTTGAGAGCTCGCCCAGGGGCCTGGAGCTCTGCTCTTCCATGGCCCGAAAGCGCCGGGCGAACTTGTGCAGGGTTCGCCGCAGGGCGGTCTCGGGATTAACCCCCAGCTTGCGGGCCGCGCTGACGGTGGCAAAAAGCAGGTCGCCGATCTCGGCCTCGGCTTCCTGGTGCGTGCGGGCCTGCTCCACCTCCTCGAGCTCTTCGGCCACCTTGGTCAGGGCGCTTGGCAGGTCGGGCCAGTCGAAGCCCACCTCGGCTGCTCGCCCCTGTACGCGCTCTGACTGCAAGAGGGCTGATAGCTTGGGAGGAATGCCGTCAAGGAGGGATTCGCGCTTGCTGGCTCCCTTCTCCTCGAGCTTGATCTGCTCCCAGCGTTGCAGCACTTGTCCGGCCGTTTCCAGCGAGCCGGCCTCCCCGAAGACGTGGGGATGGCGGCGCACCATCTTGTCCACGATGCCCTGGCAGACCGCGTCGGCGTCGAAGCGCCCCTCTTCGCGCGCCATCTGGGCGTGAAAGACGATTTGCAGCAGCACATCGCCCAGCTCTTCGCGCATCCGCTCGAAGTCGAGCGCCTCGATCGCCTCCACCGCCTCGTAGGCTTCCTCTTCCAGGTAGCGCACCAGCGTCAGGTGGGTTTGCTCGCGATCCCACGGACACCCCCCTTCCGCGCGCAGAGCCTGCATGATGGCTACCAGCCGGTCAAAGGGACGCAGGCTCTCAAACTCCGGCGTTCCGGGTCGGGGGGTCATTTGTCGGCTTTCTCCTTGGGGGCGAGCTGGCGCTCAATCCTGGCGCCCTTCTCCAGGGCCTTGACGAAATCAGTGCGGCGGGCCTCGAGCATGGCTTCCTGCACGCTCGACTGCAGAGACTTGAAGTCATCCTTCTTGCCGGTCACCTGTAACAGATGGTAGCCGAACCGGGTGGGCACGACCGAGGAGACCTCGCCCACCTCCGTTTGGAAGGCGATCTCGGACACGGTGGGGTCGAGCTCACCTCGACGGAAATAGCCCAGGTCGCCTCCTTTCTTGCGGCTGGATTCGTCCAGGGAATACTCTCCGGCCAGCTTGGCGAAGTCGGCCCCTTCCATGATCTGCAACTCCAGGCGCTGAGCCTCCTCCTCGGTGGCGAGCAGGATGTGGCGGGCCCGTACCATCTCGAGCTCGTTCTGGTGCACCTCGAAGTAGGTCTTCTGCTGCTCGGTCGTGATGCTGGACAGGATCAATTTATCGAGCAGCATGACGGTTGCCAGGTTTCGCTCCAGGTCGGCCCGAGTCACCCGTCCCGCCTCGATCATCGATTTGACGGCCGGCTCCGAGAGCATCGCGTCCACGCGCTTATTGAGCTCCTCGGGGGTGACGGCGAGCTTGCGCTTCCTGGCCTCCTGGGCCACCAGGCGGGCCTTGACCATGTCGTTGAGCACCTCGGCGCCAAAGCGAAGCACGAGCTCGCGGTCGAGCTCGATTTGAAGGATTCGTTCGCCGTTGACGCTGGCCACCGTGGCCGAGCCCCGGCCTCCGGCCAGGTAGCCCAGCCCGAACCCCCCTGCCAGCAGGGCGATGGCCACCAAAATTCGCATTCCACGCAAAGCCGGGGAGGATTCCTTTCCTTCTGGCTCTCTCCTCCAAGGAAATGCCTGATGTTCCCCGAACTTCCCGGCCCTTGCTGATTCCTGACTGGCTCAAGGTGGTCGACGCCTCGGTCGAGCGGTTGGTGCTTTCCCGTCCCAGGGGACAACTGGCGGCGGTCTGGGCGCTGTTGATCGCTGTGTTGCTGGGGTTGGCCTACACGTTCACGCCGTTGCCCATTCCGGCCGACCTCTTTTTTCTGCCGGTCATTCTCGCAGCCTTTGTCTTCGGGGCCCGCGGCCTGGTGGTTCTGCCGGTCGCCCTGGTAGCCTACCACGTAGCCTGGCTGCGCCACGGCACTCCCTGGACGGTTCAGATCCTGCCCGACCTGGTGCAGTTGCTGCAGTGGAGCCTGGTGGCCCTGTTCATCGTGGTCACGCTGGACAAATTCAAAGACGTCAAGCGGCTGCAAGCACGGGTGCAGAAAGATCTGAGCCTGGCTCGCACGCTGCAGATGGCCCTCACGCCGGCCGATTACGACTTTGGCCGCATGCGGATCTGTGGGGCTCTGCACCAGTCGGCCACGGTGGGCGGGGATTACTTCTACTTCCGCCCCTTTCAAGAGCACTACGTAGTCTTCTGTGTGGGCGACGTGATGGGCAAGGGGATCCCGGCTTCGATGCTGATGGCGATCATCATGTCGTTCATGTACGAGTGGGGCAAGCAGAGCCCTTCCCCTTCGGTGGTCATCGACAAGCTCAACCGGCGCCTGGTCAGACTGGCCAGCCACGACTCGAACTGGTTCACCACTCTGTTCTATGCCGTCTACGATGAGGAGACGTTCACCCTGACCTACGCCTCGGCCGGTCAGAACCAGGGTCTCATCCTGCGCAGAGATGGCCAGGTCGAGCTGGCCCGCTCGGACGGCATTCCGATAGGCATCTTCGAGCACGTCCAGTGGGAAGAGCGTAGCCTCAAGCTCGAGGAGGGCGACCGGGTGATCTTGTTCACCGACGGCGTGAACGAGGCGCGCAGCCCGGAGGGAGAGATCTTCACCCTCGATCGGCTGACCCACCTGGTGCAAGAGCACAGCCGCCTGGACTGCCACGGCCTGCTTAAGAAAATCGAGGACGCGGTGGCGGCCCACTCGGGCGGCAAGCTGACCGACGACATGGCCGTGCTGCTGGCCGAGGTCAAGCGCTGAGCACGGCCAGGAACTCATCCCCGTAGCGACCCAGCTTCACCTCGCCCCAGCCCGAGATGCGCGATAGCTCGGCCCGGCTGCCGGGGCGCGAGCGAGCCATTTCGATCAGAGTGGAGTCGTGCAGCACGCAGTAAGGGGGCAGGTTCTGCTCCTGGGCCAGCTCGCGCCGCCTGGCCTTCAGTCGCGCCAGCAGGGCTTCGTCCACGTCCACGTCCAGCGTGCTCGACCGGGGGGCCGACCTGCTCGGACGCTTGCGGTCCCGGCGCAGCTCGATGCGCTCCTCGCCCTTGAGCAGGGCCGGGCTGCGCGGAGTGAAGGTCAGGCTGCCGTGGCCGGCCAGATCGACCGTGAGGTAGCCGGCCGCCACCAGTTGTCGAAAAACCGAGCTCCACTGCTTCTCGTCCAGCTCCTTGCCCACCCCGAAGGTGGGCAGAGACACGTGGCCCAATGAGCGCATCCGCGGGGTTTCGTGACCGCGCAAAAGGTCGATCAGATGGCCGGCTCCGAACCTCTGGCCGGTACGATAGACGGCCGACAGGGCCTTCTGGCCAACCTCGGTGCCGTCCCAGCTCTCTACCGGGGCAAGACAGGTATCACAGTTGGCGCAGGGAGCACAGCTGTCGGAGAAATACTCCAGCAGCACCTGACGCCGGCAACGCACCGTCTCGCAATATCCCAGGAGGGCGTTCAGTCGGCGCTGCTCGATGCGCTTGAAGGAATCTTGCGCCTGGGACTGGGCGCTCATCTGGCGGTGGGCCACCACGTCGGCAAAGCCATAGGCCATCCAGGCCTCGGCTGGCAGGCCGTCGCGCCCGGCTCGACCGGTTTCCTGGTAGTAGGCCTCGATCGAGCGGGGCATGTCCAGGTGCACCACGTAGCGGACATCCGGTTTGTCGATGCCCATGCCAAAGGCGATGGTGGCCACCACGATCAGGCCGCTCTCGCGCAGGAACCGTTCCTGATGAAGGTTGCGCACTTCGGTGTCCAGGCCAGCGTGGTAAGGAACCGCCCGTCGCCCCTGCTGAACGAGCCATGCGCTGACCTCCTCTACCTTGCGGCGAGAGAGGCAATAGACGATACCGCTGTGGTCGATCGGTCGCTCGCGCAGAAAGTGCAGCAGTTGCTTCTTGCCGTTTTCTTTGGGCACCACCGTGTAGCGGATGTTGGGCCGGTCGTAGCCGCCGATGAACGAGCGCGCCTGGTGCAGCCCGAGCCGGGCCAGGATGTCCTCGCGGGTGGCCTGATCGGCCGTGGCCGTGAGGGCCAGGCGCGGCACTGCCGGGAACTCCTCGTGCAGGCGGCTCAGCTCCAGGTACTCGGGTCGGAAGTCGTGCCCCCACTGCGAGACGCAGTGGGCTTCGTCGATGGCGAACAGCGAGGGGTCGAGCCGCTTGAGCAGGCTGCGGAAGCGCTCGGTGGCCACCCGCTCGGGGGCCACGTAGAGCAGCTTGAGCTGGCCACTGACAGCCTGGCTCTCGACCTCGCGCGCCTGCTCCAGGGATAGACTTGAATTCAAGTAAGCAGCCGCCACGCCGCACTGGCGAAGAGCCTGCACCTGGTCGCGCATGAGGGCGATCAGGGGAGAGATGACCACCGCCAGACCCGGCTTGACCAGGGCAGGAATCTGATAGCAGAGCGACTTGCCCGATCCGGTTGGCATGATGACCAGGGCGTCCTGCCCCTGCAAAACGTGGTCGATGACGCTGGCCTGCAATCCTCGGAACGACTCGTAGCCGAAGACGGTCTTGAGGAGGTAAAGGGGGGTGCTCACGTCCGGATGGTTAGTTTCTTTCAACCCCTCTTCCTGTCGAACAGAGGTTAAGATTTTTCAACAGTTGCGCAGGCTTGCTACAATAGGATTGGAGGGCAATTTTCCTTGCGAAAGCTTGTCACCGGGTTGATGGTTGCCTTGCTTCTGGCCACCGCTCGAGCCGATAGCGAGCGGCAGGTCCTGACCGCCCAGTGGGAGCCATCGGGCCAGCACCTGGCCATGCTGGTGGGAGGTCCCGCCAGCCTCGAGCTCTGGGTGCTCGGTCGCGAAGGGCAGATGTTCAAGCAGGCCCTTCCCCAGCGCGGGATCAGCCTGGTCGGTTGGACGCCGAAGGGCCAGATCGTGCTCGACGAGGGACTGGGCGGCGTGCGCATCGTGACCCCGGGCGGCACCGAGGACCGCATCCAGCTGCCGGCCGCAGCCGTCGCGCTGAGCTGCAACGGGCAGGAGGCATTCTTCCTGAGCACCGACAACCGCTACCTGCTGGCCGTCGATTTGAACGGGCGGACCCGCGTGGTGGCCCCTTTGCCCGAGGGCATCCGCGCCTCGGCCACGCTGGCGCCGGATGGAAAGCAACTGGTGCTGCGTCGCACGGTGCGCAGCAAGACCACCTGGACCACCGAGATCTGGCTGGTCAAGAACGGCGCTGCCCAGCTGGTCTCGCGGGTGCCCGCTTCTTACGTCGGAGTACAGTGGCATCCGCGCGAGGACAGTCTTCTGCTAAACTATCCCAATTCTAACGGCAGCTGGGGGGCACGCGTCGTGCACCTGGCCCGTCCCAAGAGCCCCACAGTGCTGAAGGGCCTGGACTCACCCGTCCAGTGGGACAGCCAGGGTCGGCTCTACACTGCCGACGCCACCGGCGTCTGGTCGGAAGGCAAGGCCGTGCAGCGCTGGGGCAACGACGTTTCTCGCCTGAAGCTCTGGGCTGTCTCGCCCGACGGCCAGCGTGTCCTGGTTTCCTGGGAGACGGCCGGCGACAGGGCACCCGCCTACCTCTTCCAGGTCGGTCAGCCAGGCGCTCCCCTCGTAGTTCTGGCTCCCTGAAGGGGGATCTTGGTTCTTCTCGAAGCGCGCGGGCATGCGAAAGTATGCCTTCATCCTGGTTGCC
The DNA here is from genome assembly GCA_964471395.1 of uncultured Burkholderiales bacterium. Lineage (GTDB taxonomy): Bacteria > Vulcanimicrobiota > Xenobia > Xenobiales > QWHO01 > QWHO01. Next base: position 7,432 of record CAYYHB010000180.1, read on the forward strand.
CTCATCACCCTCGCTCTGCCGGCCCTGGCCGGCGATCAAGACTTCCAGCTCTTCAACCGCACGGGCGTGGATATCTTCGCCCTCCACGTCGCCCCGGCCGACTCCAATGACTGGGAAGAAGACCTCCTGGGCGGCAAACAGCTGATCGCCGGTGGAGACGTTCTGGTAGTTTTCAGCCCCGATACCGAAGCTGAGCTTTGGGACATTCGGGTCGAGGACTCCGATGGCAACTCGCTCGAGTGGCACGACGTAGACCTGATCACCGCCACCCAGGTCATCCTGGAGCCCGGCGGTCTGGCCCGCATCAAGTAGAGTTCACAGGAGCGGTCGAAAGATCCGCCCGCTGGAATTCGCGAGAGAGCCCTGCTCGTGCGGGGCTCTCTCTCGTTTTATCCAGCCGCGCCCGAATGGGGCGCCCTATTCAGAACTATCCACGGACGCGCCCGAATGGGGCGCCCTATTCAGAGCCATCCACGGACACGCCCGAAAGGGGCAGGCTGAGCTCACTGGCCTGCCATGTTCGAATTGTTCAAAACTCGTTCACCCTACCGAGACGGGAACCGAGTAGGATGCAATGGCCATCAGCACAGGAGGAATCATGATCCACTCCCTCAACTCGTCCCCGGTTACCCCCTACAGCGCCCCCGCCGCGGCCGCCGCGCCGTCCAGGAACGAGGGGCCCCAGGATTCGGTGCAGCTCAAGCTCTCCCAGATACTGCAGGAGACGGCCGAAGAAGCCGCATCGCTCGAAACCAAGCTGGCCGAGCACTACGAGGGGGAGGTGCTGGTCAAGCTCAAGCCGGGGATGACCCTGCAGGGCATGGAGGACTTCGCCTCGCGTTACGGCGCCAGCATGATCGAGCGCTTCCGGGTGCCCGACCAGATGCTGCAAGAGTTCGGGGGCGACCTGGTGCACCTCAAGCTGGCTGACGGAATGACCACCGCTCAGGCTATCGCCGCCATGGAGAAGGATTCCCAGGTGGCTTACGCCTGCGCCAACGACGTGCTCACGGCGACCGAGCAGAAGATCCCCAACGACCTCGACAACCGGCTCTGGGGCATGCGCAACATCGAGGCCCCCGAGGCCTGGAACGTAACCACCGGCAAGCGTGAGGGCGGCCCGGTGGTGTGCGTGATCGACACCGGCGTGGACTACAACCATCCCGACCTTCGCAACAACATGTGGCGCAACCCCGGCGAGATTCCCGGTGACGGCATCGACAACGACGGCAACGGCCTGGTGGACGACGTCTTCGGTATCAACAGCTTCGCCAACAACGGCAACCCGCTCGACGACCACAGCCACGGCTCCCACTGCGCCGGCTCCATCGCCGGCGAGGGCAACAACGGCCAGGGCGTGGTGGGCGTGAACTGGGAAGGGCAGATCATGGCCGCCAAGTTCCTCTCCGGCTCGGGCTCGGGCTCCACGGCGGGGGCCATCAAGGCGGTGATGTACGCCACTGAGAAGGGCGCCCGCATCACCTCCAACTCCTGGGGCGGTGGCGGCTTCAACCAGGCTCTCTACGACTCGCTCAAAGCCTCGCCCGCTCTGCACATCTTCGCGGCCGGCAACGAGTCCAACAACAACGACCGCAGCCCCGCCTACCCGGCCTCCTACGACCTGGGCAACATCGTCTCGGTGGCGGCCCTGGACAGCCGCGACCGCCTGGCCTCCTTCTCCAACTACGGCGCCACCACGGTGGACATCGGCGCGCCCGGCGTTGACATCTACTCCACCGTGAAGGACGGCCGCTACGGCACCATGAGCGGCACTTCCATGGCCTGCCCCCACGTTTCCGGCGTGGCCGCCCTGGTGGTCTCGGCTTTCCCCAACGCCTCCAACGAGGAGATCAAAGACCGCATCCTGCGGGGGGCCATCCCGATCACGGCCCTGAACGGCAAGGCGGTCACCGGTGGCAAGCTCAATGCCAAGAACGCCCTAGAGAACGACCAGACGCCGCCTTCGGCTCCGGCCAACTTCGGCAGCCGCACGGTCAACTCGCGCCTGGTCAGCCTGGGCTGGGTGGCTCCCGGCGATGACGGCACCGAGGGCAACGCCTCGAGCTATGAGTTGCGCATGTCCGACCAGCCCATCACCGACGAGGCCTCCTTCCAGCGGGCCGCCCTGATCCCGACGGGACGCCCCCAGAACTCGGGCCTGGAGGAGAACGTGCGGGTGGATCTCACCCCGGCTGGCTCCGAGCGCACCCTCTACTTCGCCCTCAAAGCGGTCGACAACGCCGGCAACGGCTCGGAGCTGTCCACCACCCGGGTCCAGGTTCCCGCTGCCAGAGTGGCCTTCGAGGACAACGCCGATGGCGGAGCCGAGAAGTGGTCCGCCCAGGGCACCTGGGCTCAGGTCGAGATGCCGGGGCGCGGCAAGGTCTGGACCGACAGCCCTGGCGGCAACTACGGGAACAAGAAGGACTGGTCGGTCACCAGCCAGCGCTTCTCGCTGGCCGGGATGACCGGGTCGCGCCTTTACTTCGACCTCAAGCACCAGATGGAGGATCGGCACGACAACCTGTTCGTGGAGGCCAGCCAGGACGGCGGCCGCCGCTGGAGCCCGCTGGCCAACTTCACCGGCGAGTCGGACTGGAAGAAGCAGTCCATCGATTTGGCGGCTTTTGACGGCAAGGACGTGCAGGTGCGCTTCCGCCTCAAGACCGACCGCTCGATCACCGCCGACGGGGTCTACTTCGACAACGTGGTGGTGGCTGGCAACGACTGAGCGTTGGGAACTCTTCTATCTTCGGGCCGTAGCCCCGAGCGCGTTTTCCTCGTGATCGGGCTCGGAAGCGGATCATGATCCATCCCCGGGCCGGAGCCCCGAATGCGTTTTCGTGGTGATCGGGCTCGGAAGCGGATCATGATCCATCCCCGGGCCGGAGCCCCGAATGCGTTTTCGTGGTGATCGGGCTCGGAAGCGGATCATGATCCATCCCCGGGCCGGAGCCCCGAATGC
>CAYYHB010000181.1:0-10283 GCA_964471395.1 uncultured Burkholderiales bacterium
AGAAGCGCCAAACCAAGTCGGGAGTTGCTATGAACTTCAGAAAATTCTTCAAGGTCCCGATGGGTGTCATGCTCGCGACCACACTTTTCGTGGGGTCCGGCTGCGGCGGGGATACGACCACAAAGGACCTTCCCGCTGGATTCAACGGGCCGCCGGTGGTGACACCGACGACCACGACGAACGTGACTTTCGACCCATCCTCAACCACGCTCCAGCTCAGAATTCCCCTTCCCAACGACCTCATTCGAAACCCCCAGACAGGGCAAAACGCCCTTCCGGGCACCGGTGAGCCGTTTGACTCCATGAACTCGATTGCGGGCTTCTCGACGGCAGGCCCGATCTTCATCCCATTCACGGCCAACATCGACGCCACCACGGTGAATAACAACACCATCCTGGTCATCAACGCAGCCACCCGCCAGTTGCAGCCCGTGACCTTCGAGGTGGGCACGGGCGACGTGGGCGACCAGTCGCTGGTCATCGCCCAGCCGGTGCGGCCGCTCTCCCCCGGTGCGCCTCACATCGTGGTCATCACCGCCGGAGTGCGCGACAGCAACGGGAACGCGGTGGCCTCGAGCTACGCCGAGAGGGCTTTGAAATCCACCACCCCTCTGGTTGACTCGGCCGGCACTTCGGTGTTCCCCTTCCTCAACGACCAGCAGGCCAACGCCCTCGAGCCTGTCCGGGCAGCCTACCAGCCCATCTGGCAGGGAGCCGAGGCAGCCACCGGCCAGCCGCGAGAGAACATCCCGTTCGCCTTCGCCTTCACGACCCAGCAACTGTTCCAAACCCTTACGGTCATCCATCAGCGGGTCGAGGCTGAAAGCCCGACCCCCACGATGATCCCGCAGGCCCAGTTCGTGGGACCGGCCGCCGTCACGGCGTTCCTCAACAGCCTGGGGCCCACCGGTCAGCGCATCCTGGCCTCCCAGCCCCAGTTCCCCAACGTGGTGGGTGCTATCCGCTTTGGTGTTTTCCCGGCCACCCAGTACATCGGGAACGTCAACACCGCCAACGAGACCTTCTTCCAGGGCCCGCCCGACAACCCGACCCCTCAGGGCACCCTCAACCTCCAGTTCATGGTCTGCCAGCCGGCCTCTCCGCCGGCCGGACCCGGACCGCGCCCGACCATCGTCTTCCAGCACGGCCTCACCCGCAGTAAGGAAGACATGCTTGCCCTGGCTTTCCTGGCCTGCTCGCAGGGCTTCGCGGTCATCGGCATCGATGCCGTGGGTCACGGCAGCCAGACCCAGGCGGGCCTCAACCCGCTGCCTCCGCCGGCAGGGCAGAGCGGCACGGGCTTCATCAATCCGGCGAACCTGCGCCTGACTCGCGACCATATGCGGCAGACCGTGGCCGACCAGATGACCCTGGCCCACATGATCGCACGGGGGGCCACCGACTTCAATGGCAACGGCATCCCGGACCTGGCACCTAATCCGCCGGCCCGTCCGGTCTACATCGGCCAGTCCCTGGGCGGCATTCTGGGCGGCATCTTCCTCGCCCTCGAGGAAAACATCACCACCGGCGTGCTCAACGTGGCCGGTGGTCGCCTGACCAACCTGCTGCTCAACTCTCCCACCATCAGTGCCCAGCTGCTGCCGGGCCTGGCTGCCAACGGCCTGGAGCCTGGCACGATCTCCTTCCGGCAGTTCTTCTGGATTGCCCAGACCGTGCTCGACGACGCCGACCCCTACAACTACGCTCCCCGAATGCTGGCCGGCTCGCTCAAGGGCAATGTGCCGACCGCCATCCTGATTCAGGAGATGCTGGACGACCAGGTGGTGCCCAACTCGGCCACCAGGGATCTGGCCATCGCCATGGGCCTGAACCAGGTCAACGCCAAGCAGGTGGTGTCGGTGACCCCTCCGGGCCTGCCGGCCATCACCCTCAACCAGGTGACGGCCTCCACGCCGTTCGCCTTCCCCGCTCCCATCGGCAACACCCTGGTCTTCAACGGCTCGGGCCTGTTCCAGGAGCAGGGCGGCTCGCACGGCTACCTGCTCGACCCCGCCCAGGGCGGACCGGGCGGCCAGTTGACCCTCCACGGCCAACTGCAGGCCGGCGCCTTTGTGGCGACCCAGTTCCTGGTGCCGAACACCTTCCCGGTGATTCAGCGCGGACTGGCTGCTGTGCCGGGCGGCATCGAGCAGATCTGGGACTTCAGCTCCTTGATCGGCAAGTAAGCCCAATCGGTGGAAGAAGGCCGGCCCCGCGAGGGGACCGGCCTTTTTCTTTTGTAGGCGGGCGGGGTTGCAAGGGTGTTGGAAAATGGGGCGCTCGGGGTCGTGGAGATGACAGAGAAGCGAGAGTTGTAAAGCTCAACTTCAAGGCAGGGTCCTCAAGGACGGCATCAACAGGATGATGCGAAACTACCCCGACCTAACGCGAGTCCTGGGCTAAGCGCTCTTGCGGGGGTGGCGCATGAAGATGAAGAACACCCCTCCGATCAAGCTCCAGAAAAGAATGATGAAGGTGTTGAACACCGGGATGATGCCGGCCTCGGCCCGGGCGGCGCCCCCGGCCAAGAAGAAGGTGCTGAGCACCAGGTCGCGACCCCCGAATCCTGCCGGTGTGATGGGGATGGCGGCCACGGTGTTGGCGATCTGGGCGGCCAGGAAATAGCTCCAGAGGCCCAGGTGGGTCTCGTGGTAAGCCCGGCCGATCAAAAAGACCGTCAGGGCCGCCAGCACGTGGGTAAAGGCCGAGATAGCCAGGGCGGCCCCGATGACCCGGGGGGCCCCTTTGTAGAGGTCGAGCGCCCGCACCAGGCGGTCGAAAATGTGCACCACCCCGGCCGGCAGGCGCTGGCGGCCGAAGGCGAGCAACCCTGAGACCAGAGGGAGCCCGGTCAGGTGCCGGCGGAACATGACCGCCAGCACGCCGCCGATGCCGGCGGCGCTGCCCAGGCCCACAGTAATCGTGGCCAGTTGCACCTGGCGGTTGGCCCCCAGAATGAAGTCGAGCGAGAAGATCACCGAGACCAGAGCGACCAGCAGCAGGCCCAACAGGCCGATGACGCGGTCCACCATGATGGTGAGCACCGCTTCGGTGCGGCGAGTCGGGGCGTGGCGGCTGATGTAGACCATCTTGAGCACATCTCCCCCGACCGCCCCCGGGAGCACACTGGAGAAGAACATGCCCACCATGGTAAGCGACAGCAGGTCGTGCAGCGAAACCTCGATCTGCTGAACTTTGAGCAGCCACTGCCAGCGCACGGTGGTGATGAGGATGGAGATGAGCTGGAGGGACAGTGCGACCACCAGGAGCCACTTGATGCTGTCGGCTGTCTGCCGCCAGACATCCACGTCCTGGCCTGAGATGACCACGCTGATGAGATAAACGGCCAGAGCTACCCCCACGCAGGCTCTAAGCAAGTTGACGAGGGCGCGGCGGCGGCCGTGGCGGGCGGTCGGATGAACGACTCCCTCTACTGCCTCTTCCAGCGCCTGAGGATCATCCGCAACCGACATGGGAATGCTACGCGCCAGGCTCGAGCATGGTTCAGGGCTCTCAACAGGTTGAACTTCGTCGCCTCGCCCGCGCTCTTTGGAGGCGGTCCGAAACAAGTTTCTCACCGCACGTTTCGTGGCACGGTCAAGGCGACGAAGTTCTAGTTCGCCCCCTGGCAGGACACTCCTCGAAGGATCTTCACGAATGTCTCCTGAGCTCATCTGGTTCGTCGCCGCGATGGGGTTGGCGGCGCTGCTCCTTGGCAGTCGGGTCCGCTGGCTGGGCCTTCTGGTTGCCCTGGCCGGGCTGGCCTGGGGGAGCTACCTGCTGGTGGCCCCTTCCGAGGTCGAGCGGCGACTGGAAAGGCTGCCCGAGCCCCAGGCTCGAGCGCTGGACTGGGTGCGCCGCCAGCTGGTGCCTGGAGAAACCTGTCTGAGCCAGCCCGAGAACGAGGTCCTGCCAGCTCCTCGCCTGCATCCCGTTCAGCTCAAGGCGTTCGGGGCCACAGGACGGGTGGAGCTGCTCGGGCCAGACTGCCGCTGGCTCATCTTGCCCGCAGCGATGAGCCCCGAGATGCAAAGCGGGCTGAAGTCATGTAAACGCTGGTTGCGAGCCGGGCCGACCTTTGAGGGGCTGCAGACTTACGAGATCCTGGCCATCCCCCGGGCCGCCGCCCCATCTCAGCCACCCTTCCGCAGCGCCCTGCAACTGGCCTCAGGCCCCTTCCTGCCGGGCCAGGTCGTACCGGTGCGCCTGGAGCTCTTCAACGCCACCTTCGAGACGCGCCGGCTGGGATGGATCAGGCTGCAGCTCTATCAAGAGGGCCGACCGCTGGAGCCGGCCCTGGAGCGGCTGGCCGGCTTCACACCGCTGCCCGCGCGAAGTGGAGACATCGTCGATATGGTGCTGGTGGCCCCCGAGCAACCGGGTGACTACGAAGTGAGCCTCAGCATGCCCCACACGATGGATGGAAAACCCCTCGAGCTCTTCCGCAGAACCTTCTCGGTACAAGCAGCGAGCGCCCCGTAAGGCGCCCGCATTGTCGTCTGTCTCATCGTGCAGTCGGCCTGCAGCTCAGGCCGGATAGGGTCCATACCAGACGTCTTCGACGGCTGGTCCCCACGGGCCCGGATCCGCAGGAGCGGCCTCGAGCGCCTGGTTGGGCAGCTCCAGGGAGTCGAGCTCGACAAAAATCGCCTCGAGTCTCATCGCGGTCATCCTCCGGTTCAGATTGACCGGGCCGAAAAGGTTCCAACCCGACCAGCTCATATTATACCATGCGTGAGCGTTCCCTACCGTGATCTGGTTAACAGTTTGATCCTGATCGCCATCCTTCTTTGCGGCTGCTCCGGCGTGCCCTCGGACGTGCCACGCACAATGCACGGCCTTCAGGACGCTCTGCGAGAGCCCTCCAACGCCGCCGGGCTGGTACTCAGCCAGTGCAAGCTGAAGGAAGTTCCCCCTGAGATCGCCCGCCTGAAAGGCCTCAAAGGCCTGGATCTGAGTGGGAACGAGCTGGCCTCCCTGCCCGCATTTCTGTCCGAGCTGCCCGAGCTCGAGTTGCTCGACCTGCGATCGAATCATCTCAAGGCGATTCCCCCGTGGGTGGTTTCCATGCCGAAGCTGCGCAAGCTCTACCTGTCCGATAACCAGATCGGCTCGGTCCAGCGCCTGCCGCCCGGGCTGGAGGAGCTCTATCTGAGTCAGAATCAGCTCCAGGCGCTTCCCAGCCTGCCCTCCCATCTGAGACTGCTGCACCTGGCTGACAACCGACTCGAGTCCCTGGACGAGCTGTCCAGCCTGACCCGGCTCGAAGAGCTGAATGTCAGCAACAATCGACTGCAGAGCCTTCCAGTCGCTTTCTCCAAGCTGGATCGGCTACAGACGCTGATCGCCAAGAATAACCGCCTCCGAGAGCTTGGTTTTGATCCCGCCTCCAACCACCGGCTGGTCCTGGTGCAGGTGGAGGGAAACCCGATACCCCGCGAGCTTCAAGAACGCCTCAAGAAACAGCAACCGCGGGCCGAATGGAGGTTCTCGGCCGAAGCTCCAGAAGAGCAAGGCCCGTGAAACGCCTGCTTGTCGTCCTCTTGATTGTGCTGCAACCCTGCCTGGCCCAGACGCCACGCGAGAGGAAGCTCTCCAACGACGTGCGCTACCTGATCAGTCAGGAGGGTCAACGCATGAAGGCCGGGATAGCCATCGTGCACCTGGCTACAGGCGAAAAAGTCTCGGTGGACGGGGCGCGGCCCTATCCGCTGGCCAGCGTCTTCAAAGTGCACGTCTTGCTCGAGCTGGCGCGCCAGCTTCAGGAAGGGCGGGCAGGGCTGAGCCTGGAGCAGGTGGTCACTTTGAAAGAGACCGACCGTTGCATCGGCTCGGGCACTTTGCAGCACCAGACAGCCGGCAGTAAGGTCAAGATCCAGCGCTGCGTCGAGTTGATGGAGAGCATCTCTGATAATACCGCCACCGACGTTCTGTTCAATCGCATCGGCACGGGAAGCGTCAACAAAATGCTGGCCGAGTTGGGCTATCAGAACTCGGACGTCGGCATGACCAACCGGGCGGCCTACCTGATCGCCCTGGGAATGGGTCAAGAGTGGCGCGGGATGAGCGGGCGCGAGATCGCCGCCCGCTGGCGCAAGCTCGACCGTACTCAGCGCCAGGCAGCGGTCGAGCGCATTCTGAAGGAAAACCAGGGTCTCACCCTGAGTCGCTTCCAGGCCGCCGAGGACGCTTCCGCCGCCCGGGCGGCCTATGCTGACGACGTGGCCGTGGCCACCGTGGTGGACAACCTGGCTTCACCCGACGACCTGGCCGATCTGCTCGGTCGGCTCTACAAGAACGAGCTGCTGGACAAGCGCTGGACCCAGTATGCTCTGGGCATCCTGGCCCAGTGCAAGTACAGGACCCGAATCCCAAGGCTGTTGCCGCCCGGCACCACAGTCTACCACAAGACTGGCACCATCGCCGGCGTCGTCAACGACGCTGGCATCATCCGCCTGGAAGACGGGACCGGACTGGTGGTCGTCGTGCTGGTGAAGGACGTGGCCCGGGGCAGCTCGGAACGGGCCTCCACCCTCATCGCCCAGATCGCCGAGCTGGCCTACAACGCCTACTCGCAATGAGCCGCGTGCTGGTCCTGGGTGACCTCCCTGTGGGCGAGATGTTGCCGAACCTGGAGGTGGTCGCCGTCCGCTCGGCCCGGGAGGCCCTGGCCCTGGGAGGCGATTTCGACCTCATCGTGTTGCCCGCCTCGATGCTCGAGCTGGCTCCCTCCCTGCGTGGAGGCGAAATGACCCCCATCTTGATATTGACCTCGCAGGCGGAGAGTTGCGATCTGGCGGCGGCGGACTGTTTGCGCTGGCCAGCCGAGCCCTCCATCCTGAGGGCCAGAGTGGCACTGTTGCTGGAGCATTCCCGCCAGAACCAGGAGGTCAGGCAACTCAATGCGGAGCTGGAGGCCATCGTCTACTCCGTCTCCCACGACCTGCGCGCTCCCTTGCGGGCAGCCGAGGGCTTCCTGCAGCTGGTGCTGACCGGCGATCAGGAGCTGAGCGATAAGAACCGCAAGTATCTCGACAACGTGACCCTCAGCCTGGAGCGCATGGAGCGCCTGGTGAGCAGCCTGCTCGAGCTTTCACGGGTCTCACGAGCGCCTCTTCGCGTCCAGGAGGTAGACCTCAGCGCCCTGGCCCGGGAAGTCGTCGAGGAGCTGGGTTGCGATTCATCCAGAGTAAACATTCAACCCGGTCTCACCCTTCCCGGTGACCGCGAGCTTTTGCGGGTGGCCCTGCGCAACCTGCTCGACAACGCCTTCAAGTTCAGCGCCCGGCAAGAGCAGCCTCGTATCGAGGTGGGCGGCCAGAGTGGGGAAAGCTTTTTCGTGCGCGACAACGGAGCTGGCTTTCCCCCCGAGCAGGCCCACCGGCTCTTCACGCCCTTCCAGCGCCTGCACCCCGAGCGCGACGTTCCCGGCACCGGGGTGGGGCTGGCAACCGTGCAGCGCATTCTACGCCGCCACGGTGGAAACACGCGAGCCGAGGGGAGCCCTGGTCAGGGAGCCACCTTCTGGTGCTCGATTGTCGACCGCTCCTGTCGTCGCTGAAAGGTCGACCGCTCCTGTCGTCGCTGAATTTCAGGCAACTTTCATCCAGGCCTGCCATGATGCGAGCATGATCGATCCCGCTCAGCGCCGCGCCATCACCCGGCTGGTTCGCTCCAACGTCGAGCCCGAATCGCAAGCGGCCGTCAAGAAGGCGGCTCGCCAGAGCGCCGATCAAGACCTGGTGGAGTTCAGCCTGAGCCTGCTTCAGGCCATTCCCCCGTCGCCTGTCTCGCACGTGGAGGGAGGCGCCGCCGGACTGGCGGTGGTGGAGTACCTGGCCCGCCAGCCCCAGGCCCCTCCAGCCATCGTGCTGGCGGCCCAGGCCGCTCCGAAGACCATGTTCCCCACCTCTCGCCGCGCTCTGGCCACCATCGCCCTGGAATCGGCAGCCGCCGCCAGCCCCAGTGCCTTCGCTCGCATGGGTATCGAGATGGTTGACGCCTGCTACCCCCCCTACCCCTTCGACGGCGCCACTGCAGGCACATCCGCGCTGGATGCCCTGGCCGAAATGCCGCTCGACGAGACGACACGCTCTTACCTCTCCGATGCCCGAGCGCAGCTCAACAGCCTGACCGATCACGAGGAACGGGCCGAACAAGCGCTCAAAACGTTGCAGCAGGTCGTCACGATGTCTGAGCACGCCCAGGAGGTCTCCTCACTGGCCCAGAGCACGCAGGGAGGGTCGATTCAGGAGACTCCCTCGGCGGTGCGGGTGGGCGGCATCATGCTGCCCCGCAAACGTGCCGTGCTCAGCTGAAGCGCTCGAGCAGAGCCTCCAGCATCATCTCCTCCTGCTCCTCAGCCGACAAACACTTTTCCAACTGCACCACCGTGCCGGTGGGGCTGGAAGCCAGCCAGATAGCATCGCACAGCTCCAGCATCAGGGAGAATCCCATTCCCAGCGAGACCTTGGTGGAAAAGCCGGGCTTGAGGATGCTGGCCGGCAGATCCTCGGGGCGAATCCCCGGACCCCGGTCGAAGATGCGCGCCACCAGGCGCTGCCCGGCCAGACGAACCTCGCAGCACCCTTCCACGCCGTGTTTGATGGCGTTGGTCACTGCCTCGCCGGCGGCCAGTAAGAGCTCTTCCAGGCTGTCCGAAAGCATACCCACTCGCGGGCCCAGGGCCCGCATCTCCTGGCGTAAGCGAGAGTAATTCTCGGGCTCTGAAAGCGTGAGGGCGATTTGGATCTCGCCTTCCAAAGGGATCTCGCTGGCCTCGCAAAGGTGCAACCGACCTTGGGTCACGGCCAGCAACACCTCGCGGTAGAACCAGCGCTTCTCCTGCTCGGCTGCCAGCAGTTGCTGCTCGAGGCGGCGACGCTCGGTGATGTCGGTCACCATACCCACGGTGGCCGTCCAGCGGTCTTCGGCGTCCAGAATGCCGCTGGCCGAGACCAGGGCCCAGACCACATCGCCGTCGGGCCGCTCCAGGGCCAGCTCGAACTGCTCGGGGGCGGGGCTTGGCCCGCGGAACATGCTCCGAGCCAGCTCACGAGACTCGGCCGCCACGAAGCGAAATAGCGAGCGATGGACCAGCTGCTCGACGGGACAGCCCAGAATCTCGGCCAGCCGCTGGTTGGCAAAGGTTACCCGGGCGCGCCGGTCGACGATCCAGATCCCCTCGGCGGCGGCCTCGACGATGCGCTGGTAGCGCAGTTGCCCCTCGCGGTGAGAGCGCTCGGCCAGGCGGCTGGCGCGGCGGTTACGGGCCTCCTGCAGCTCGCGCTCCAGGGCCGGGCCGAGCCGGGTCAGGTTGTCCTTCATCAGGTAGTCATGAGCCCCGGCCCGCATGTACTCGACGGCGGTGGTCTCGCCGATGGTGCCCGACAAAACCAGGAAGGGCACGTCCTCGCCGCTCTCGCGCACCAGCGCCAGAGCCTGCTGGCCGGTGAAACCGGGCAGGCTGTGATCGGACAAGATGGCGTCCCAGCCCCCGGAATGCCAGGCCAGGCGCAGCCCTTCCAGGGTATCCACCCGGTGGGCATGAACCTCGTAACCGGAGCGCTCGAGGGTGGCTACCACCAGCTCGGCGTCCAGCTCATTGTCCTCGACCAGGAGCAGCCTCAGCACGGTCTGAGCCTGCACCTCCAGGCGGCTGGAGACCATGAGGGAAGCTTCGACGTGGCGCGCAGGAATTCTCCTTGCCCTGGTGCGAACTTTGCTCGCTGTGAGCAAGAATTTCGAGCATCTGCAATCGGTGGCCCGCCGCCCCTCGGCCGTAGAATGGTTTCGAGGCGTGGTCAAGCGAGCCCACCTGCACGTCCTGGATACCGGGGAGCACTTTACCATCGTTCACAAAGGTGAGAAGCTCGAAGTGCACGAGGGATTGAAGGACAAAAAGACCAACGTCATCATCCCTCTGGGCAGCGAGAACCTGGAGTGGCTGGCGGGAGCCTTCTCGGATGACAAGATCGACGCCGAGGAGGAGTACCGGATCGTCAAGTACTTGCTCGAGCCCTGTCTGAAGGCGGCGCTGGAGATGCCCATCCTGAAGAATCCCGCCTTCAGCCGCATTCTGCGGGTAGACCAGCACTGGCAGGAGGCGCTGCTCGATCCCCAGGGAAAGCCCGACGTGGAGCTGACCATCCTCTACGTCAACAAGCAGTGGCTGGTGATCCCGGGCTTCCACGGAAAGGCTCAACGCCGGCTGGTGATCACCGCCCCCCAGTTCATCGACTTCCAGAAGCGCGTGTTCGCGGCCGATGCCAGCGGCAACCTGG
>CAYYHB010000182.1:0-9915 GCA_964471395.1 uncultured Burkholderiales bacterium
AAACAAGAAAGGCCGCCAGGGCCACGCCCAATTTCTTCATGCGCTCTCCAACCTTTGTGTTTCGCGGCGTCTGGCCACGAAGTTTAAGGGACTTCAATCGAACTATTCTTCGAACAGCCCCCGGAGATCCTCCTTTGGCGGCCACGCAACCAGGTTGAGCTTCGTTCCATCGAAGCGGTTTCTCACTGTACGTCTTGTGGCACGGTCAAGGGGACGAAGCTCAGCTCTCGATCAGCTCCAGGTTGGCCCGCGGCACAGTCAGTTTCTCTCCGTCCTCGAGCTGCACCACGGCCACTCGTACGTGGGCCTCGGTAGGGATGACCGTCAGGGTCACGGGTAGCTCCACCACCTTGCCCAGCGCTCCGAAGTGAGGTTGGCGGATGAGCCGCACGGAGGCCCCGACATCCAGGCCGAGATTGCTCTCGTCGGTGGTCTGGCTGATTTCGGGTCGGGGGGCCGGGATGATCACCTCGGGCCGGATCACACCGGCTCGGATCTGGGTCGCCCCCGAAAGCGAGGCCCGACGGCCCTGGTTCTCGCTCAGTAGCCGCCAGGTGCGCTCGGCCATGCGGATGGGTCCGAAGCCTTCGGTAATGACCAGGGTCAAGCCCAGTTGCTCCGAGCCAGTGATGGCAACTCCCAGGTCGTAGCCCAGAAAGTCGCACAGGTCGCGGTCGTGAATCCCGGCCACGATCACCCCGGTCACCCCCAGCCGTCGACAGGCCTGCAGGAAGGTGTTGCTCACCAGCGAGCCGCCCACCAGCACTTTGCCGCGGTGCGACTCGTTCAGGTCGCGCTCGTGTAGCTGCTGGTCGGGGGCCGGGCTCAGGATGACCAGCTCGCCGGTGGTCTCGCCGCCGATGCCGAAAATGCCCTGCAGGTGGGCCCCGAAGGTTCGGATCAACACCCCTTCCTCGGGCAGGATCTCGTCCACCACCCCCTCCACGTAGGCCACCTTCTCGACGGGCACAGGCGGCCGACGGAGCACCACTTGCCCGGTGATCTCGGAGATGTCCTCGATCTTACCGCTGATAGGCGCTTCCAGCTTGCCCTTGAAGAAGCCGAAGAAGCCTCGGTTCTGGGCCATTGGCTGGCCCTTGGTGACGCTCTCCCCCACCTTGCCGAACATGGCCTGGGGCACCTCGGAGGGCTCCAGGCCCAGTTTGTTGGCCACGTTGACCATCTCCACCGAGCCCGGGAGCTCGGTGCGGGCCACCACGTCGCTGTGGGCCACTTTCTGGCCCACCTCGACAACGACCGCGCCCTTGAGCGGCAGGCGCCGCTCCAGCACCAGCTCGGTGGCCGGGTTGACTTTGAGTCCGGGAATGTAGGCGCTGCCCATGGGCCCACCTGCGAGGAGGGAGGGGGAACTCCTGCCGCTAACATCGTCGCGTGGACCGTGCCCCGTAACGTGCGGTGAGAAACTGGTTTCGAACCGCTGCTCAAGTGATGGGGCACGGGCCCCGCGACGAAGTTCAACCTGTTGAGGGCTGAGAGAGTAGGATAAAGGGCGGATGGATGAGATTCGCAGCCAGATTCAGGCCATCGAGCGAGAGCTCAAGCGCCTCGACCCCGCGACCGAGCGCGCCCATGTGCAGAAACTCCAGTTGGAGCTGGCCCGGCTGCGGGCTCAGCTGCGCACCGAGGGCTCAGAGGAATATTACTGGAGCGAGGAGCGCTGAGAACGCCTCGCCGCTACCAGCTCAAGAGCCCGGCCGCACGGGCCCTGCGCCAGGGCCATCCCTGGGTTTTTCGAGGAGGTCTTTCCAGCGCCGCCCAGGTCTTCGAGGATGGCCAGTGGCTGCACCTGGTGGATGGGGCCAACCAGACAGTTGGCTACGGGATCTACCACGCAGAGGGGGTGGTGGCCATTCGCTTCCTGGGGGCAAGCCTGCCCGACCCGGCCAGCCTGCAGCAACGCCTGCGCAAGGCTTTGAAGCGTCGCCAGAAGCTCTCCAGCGAGACGGAAGCGGTTCGCCTGGTGAATGGCGAAAGCGACGGTCTGCCCGGGGTGGTGCTTGACCGCTATGGCCCGGTGGGCGTCTTGCAGACCTACTCCACTGCCGTCGATGGCCTGGGACGTTACCTCGGCTGCCTGGCTCGACGTCTGCTCGACCTTCAGACGCTGCTCTGGAAGCTACCCCGGCGGCGGGCTGGCCAGGAGCTGCCCGACCGGGTTTTGTTCGGACCGCCCGTCGAAGAGATCAGCTTTCTCGAAGGCGGGCTGCGGCTCTGGGCCGACCTGCGGGCGGGGCAGAAGAGCGGCACCTTCCTCGACCTGCGCGGTCTGCGTCGCGAAATGCTCGCTCGCGACCTCAGCGGCAAGCGCGTGCTCAATCTGTTCTGTTATACCGGCTCGCTGGGGCTGGCCTGCCAGCAAGCGGGGGCGGCTCAGGTCGTCAACGTGGACAGCTCCGCCGTCGCCCTCGAGTTCGGCCGCCGGCATCACGGGGGGGGCGTCCAGAGCTGGGTGCGCCAGGACCTGTTGGCCGGTCCCTGGAGCGAGGTGCCGCCCGGCCCCTACGACCTGATCGTGGCTGACCCGCCTCCGATGACCGGCCGCAGCGATCAGGTCGAGCGGGTCTTGGCGGCCTATCGCAAGCTGTATCGGCGTTGCCACGGGCTGCTCGCGCCGGGGGGAGAGCTGGTGGCTTGCTGCTGCACCTCGCGGGTCAGTCTGGAGAAGCTGCGCTCGGCGCTCGACTCGGTGCTCGCCCCTCTAAGCTTCAAGGGCCGCCTGGCGCCGGAATCGGATCACCGGCCTGGCTTTCCGGAGGCAGACTACCTGAAGATTCTGCGCTACGGTCCGTGAGCGGCCCTCGAGCCCAGGCTTCGATGACCGAGCGCAGCTCGGACAGGGCCACTGGTTTTCCGATGAAGGCGTTGGCCCCGGCCTGGAACATCTCGTCTCGCTGCTCCTGGTGACTGCTGGCACTGACGGCGCAGATAAAAGGCTGGCGCTCGACCGGAAGCTCCTGGCGGATGCGGCGGGTGGCCTCCACGCCATCCATGACCGGCATGTGGATGTCCATCAAGACCATGGGAAAGCTCTCCTCGTGGAGAGAGCTGAGCGCCTGGGCTCCGTTCTCGACCACATGGCCGCTGTAGCCCAGGCGGGTCAGCATGCGCAGCAGCACCTTCTGGTTGATCAGCGTGTCCTCCACGATCAGGACCTTCTGGGTGCCATCCGGGGAGGCCGGGGCGAAGAGGGTCAGCAACGTCTGCTCCAGGGTGCTGCGTCGCAGAGGAAGCCAGAGGCTGGCCGCAAAGCCCTCTTGCTCCTTCAGGCCGGGCCAGCGCAGCTGCAGGCTCCGGCCTTCGGCGGGCCGAGTCGCTTCGGGGCCCACCAGCCAGAGCTCGGGCCTTTCCGGGCTAACTTCCAGCCCCAGTCGCTCGAGCCGGCTGGCCACTCCCGCCCGACTGACCGGACCCAGCCCCAGGATGCCGGCCTTGCGGCCCTGCAGGGGGGAGGTCACAGGCTCGGGGGGGAGGCCGATCCAGGGGAAGATCAGTGTGAAGGTGGACCCCTGGCCGCTCTGGCTCTCCACTTCGATCCGGGCGCCCATCAGGGCGGCCAGATGCTGGGAGATGGACAGCCCCAGACCGGTCCCGCCGTAGCGCCGGGTGGTGGAGGAGTCCAGCTGCTGGAAGGGCTGAAAGAGGCTTCCCAAGAGCTCGGCGGGGATGCCCACCCCGGTATCGCGCACCTCGAGGCGCAGCCCGCCAGTGACCGGCTCGAGCGTCACCTCCACGGCTCCCTTGCGGGTGAATTTGACGGCGTTGGAGATCAGGTTGGAGGCGATCTGGCGAAAGCGCAGGGGGTCGCCCTGCACCGTTTGGGGCAGCTCGTGCCCCACCCGGAGGGCCAGCTCCAGGCCTTTGTCGCGGGCTGTGAGAGCGAAGAGCTCCAGCACGTCGTCCAGGGCGTCCTCGGGGTTGAAAACGAGCTGCTCGAGGGCCACCGAGCGCGCCTCGAGCTTGGAAAAATCGAGGATGTCGTCCACCACGGCTCGCAGCAGCTGGCTGCTCTTGATCACAGCCTCCACCATCTCGCGCTGCTCGCCGGAAAGCTCGGTTTGAGCCAGGATCTCCGTCATGCCCATCACGCCCGCCAGCGGAGTGCGAATCTCGTGGCTCATGGTGGCCACGAACTGGCTCTTGAGCCGGGCGGCAGCCAGCGCCTCGTCCCGCGAGCTCGCCAGCTCGCGGGCTTGCTCGCGCAGTTGTCGCACGTAGCGCTCGCTGACGAGACGAAAGCTGATGCCGAAGGCAAGCACCAGCAGCATCAGCACGACCTGGCTCGAGTAAACCTCCCAGCGCCGGGGAATGAACTCAGGGGTGACCGGCCAGAGCATCTCCCCCAGGTGGACCAGGAAGATGAGGGTCAGTGCCGCCGCCGTCCAGATCAGGGCGGACCGGACGCCCAGTTGAAAACAGGCGAAGAGCGGGAGTGCCGCGGCTACGAACCAGCTGCTGACAGAAAGGGATTGGCCCGAGAATGTAGCCCCCAGCGACAGGGTGAGGGCGGCGCTGAGCAGGGCTCCGTGGACCGTAAGCATGATGACGCGGGCTGAGGTGGCCTTCAGAGCCATGGTCAACCAGGCCAGCATGATCACCGCTCCCACGGCGTTGATGGAGGATGTGATCGGGTATCCCAGCAAGAAGTTGCGCAGGCCGAAGAAGGCGAAGCCTGCCGCGGCGGCCAGGAGCAGGCGCTTGAGGCGCTCGAGGAAGGCGCGCCGGGCCTGCGGCTCTCTCAGCTCGGGGTTTTCAAGGAAGGTCATAGCAACCCGAACGGGTCTTGGCGGTTCTACCTGTCGTACCCTGGTGGATGGAGGACATTCGATTGACTCGCTGGTCGATGGTCGTGTTGATATTGCTGGCGGGCCGGGCTCTGGCCCAGCCGATCACGGTGGAGGTGGACGGCCGAGCTCTGGCCGAGGCTCGACCGATACGAAGCGGCCAGCGAGTGCTGGTGCCGATGCGCTCCTTGTTCGAGGCCCTGGGCGCCACTCTGGACGTGCAGGGAAAGCGCATCCTGGCGAAACGCGGCCCCGATCGGGTGGAGGTTGTGCTCGGCAGCGACCGGGCCCGGGTCAATGACCGCGAGGTTCGACTCGACGAGCCCGCCCGGGTGCTGGACGGGCGCACCCTGGTACCGCTGCGTTTCGTGGCCGAGGCGCTGGGGGCGCGCGTCCGCTATGACGGCCTCGCCTCCCGGGTCTCGGTGGAGACCGGGGCGGTATCCTACCCCGAGCCGACCGCTGGCCCGATCGGCGAGGAGTGGACCGGGGCCTTCACCTTCGAGGCCAGCCGGGACCTCAAGCGGCTGCGCATCGGGAATCAGGGGGGAATCCTGAAGGTGATGGACCCCGCCAATCAGCGAGAGATGGTCTACCGTGGCATCGACGACCGCAACATGGCCTGGATCGAACCGTCCCAGCGAGCTTCGATGTTCACCGCACTGGGGGTTCCCTCGGTCGGCCTGCCCCGAGCCTCCGACAGCGTGATGCGCGGCTACGCGAGTCTGCCTCGAAAGGAGGCTCTGGCCTTCCTGGGAGCGGTGGGCTCGCATCCGGGTCTTGATCTGCCCACCCGTCAGCGCCTGCAGGCCTTCGTCGCGGAGAAGATGACCTCCGAGAAGGACGTGGTCTTGCGGCGTCAGGCGGTGCTGGCTCTGGCCCTCATGCACGCCCCGCTCGACTCCACCATCGAGCGGGTGCTGAGCCTTTACGAGCGGAGCGAGAATCTGTGGGAGACCTTCCCGGTGCAGATGTTCTTCGAGTATCACGGCGGCGAGATCCGGGCCAGCTCGAGCTTTGCAGGCGTGCGCAGCCGGGTGGCCGCGGTCAACTCGCTCTACACCAGCAACATCCTGGGTTACCTCGACAGCGGGTCGGGCCCGCGCCGAATGACCGGGGGCCTCTGACGAAGGCCCGACCACTCGGGCCGGGAGCGCAGCCGGGGGGCGAGCCGGGGCTGGCGTTGCCGCCGCACCCAGTTCAGCAGGCGCTGGCAGACCAGACGCGCTTCGGGTTGAGGATGGCGCAGCACGAAGCGGTCCAGGGTGGACTGGATCTCGTCCGCCGGCAAACCGGTCGGTAGCTCGGCGCGCAGCTTCAGCAAGAGCTCGCGGGCAAAACCGGCGCGACGCGGGGCAGCACTGGCCAAAAAGGCATCCAGGGCGGTCAAGCTCATCATGAGGGCGGAGGATTTACGAGTCGGCAAGCACTTTTCCTTTTGCCCGGGCTAGAATGATCGGAAACAAAGACATGGTCTGTTTTCAGGAGGGGCTATCCCGTGAACGTAACCACCGCTGCCGCATTCTCTCACACTTTTTCCCGACCGGCTCGGGCCAGCGCCGAGCAGCGATACTCCCAACTGCACTCCCTGGTGGCAGCGTCAGCAGAATTAAGCTTCGTCGCCTTGACCCGCCACGAAACGTGCGGTGAGAAACTTGTTTCGAACCGCTTCCGAAGTCTTATGGCACGGGCGATGCGACGAAGTTCAACCTGTTGAGAATTCATCGCACAGTCTATGCGAGGGAGGATATTGACCTCTTCCTCGGAGGACTTGCCACGAGGCGGGCAAAAGTCTGGCGGGTAGCCTTCGTCTTGGGAGATTGATGTTTAAAGAAGCTGAGGAGTAGTGGGCGAGCTCATCCTGGTGGGGGATCGAGTTCTGATTCAACCTCTGGATGGCGAGCAGACCACCCAGTCCGGACTGATCCTGCCCGCCACCGCCACCGAGCGAGAACGGGTTCAGACCGGGCGCGTGATTCAGGTCGGCCCCGGTTACCTCATGCCTAACCCTCGTTATACCGAGGAGCCCTGGACCCAGGTCAAAGAGTCGATTCGATTTCTGCCAATGCAGGCCGAGCGGGGCGACCTGGCCTACTTTCTCCGCAAGGAGGCCTTCGAGTTCACCTACCAGGGAAAGTCCTACCTGGTGGTTCACCACCACGCCATTCTGGCCCTGATCCGGCCCGATGAGAAGGACGTGCTGCAGAGCCTGGAGGGCCTGCTGGGCTGAGTTTCGAGCTGTACGCCCTGAGCTACGGGCGCTCGCTCTTCCCGGCCCACCTCGTGGTCGACGGGGCCGACCCCGGGGAAGAGGTCGATTTTGGCTGGTTTTTCTTTGCCTGGCGCGATCGGGAGGGATGGGGCCTGATCGATACCGGTTTTGCCGATGACGAGGCCGCGGATCGTTTTCGCCTGACCGAGTTCACGCCCGCACCGCAGGCCCTGAGCTGGCTCGGTCTGCGAGCAGCGCAGGTGACCCGCGTGATCCTGACCCACGCTCACTTCGACCACGCCGGGTGTCTTGGCGAGTATCCCCGGGCCGAGGTCTTCATTGCCCGGGCCGAGCTCGAGGCCATGCAGGCCGCCCTGGCTCAAAAAGACTGGCACCTCGGCTATCGGCGGCGAGAGTTGGAGGTGCTGCGGGCGCGAGCGCTGAGACAGGTGGAGACGCGGGCCAGGGTGGGGGAGCTGGAGCTGGAGCTGGTGGGCGGACACACCCCGGGCATGCTGTCCATCAGCTGCCCGGAGGGTTTGATTCTGGCCGGGGACAACGCTTACCTCTTCGCTAACATCGAGCAGCGGCGCGGCATCGGCCCCGCCTCTCGGGTAGGCCCGGATACGCTCCCGGGGCTCCTGGCCCGGGGGGCATTGCTGGTACCGGGACATGACCCGCAGATCGTAGATCGCTTTCCGGGCCCTCATCCCAGGGTCGCCCGGCTGCTGTGAAGCAGGAATCCCATCCGGACGGCTGCTTGACCCCAGTCGACGCAGCACGGGAGCGCCCAGCGCCAACACCAGACCGAGGGGGACCAGCGACCTGGTGGCCAGGGCCAGGCAATCGTGCCAGGTGAGCTCGACCGACGCGGCAGTGTTCCGGTTGCAGGCGGTGGGTGCTGACCCGAAAGATCGGTAACTCAGGCGCGCCGCACCCATGCGGATTCGAGACTCTCAAATCGGTGGCGACAATCGTCTGACTGGCCGGGCTTCCGTAAGGAGTCATTTAGGAGAGGTGGAGACCGTGGAGATTAAGGAGGAGTTGATGGATAATAGGGAGGATCGTTTGACGGGCAGGGCGACCGGGCTTACCGTTGGCTCTGTTGCCTAATTTGGCGCTTGAAAGGCTGATGTTCGAAGGATGGAGGCCAAAGCGTCTCTCATCTCCGAATCCCCAGCCTCTCCTTCTCTCCTTTACTCTGGAGCGAGCCTGATCCGTGTGCAGCTTATCGATGCTCGGGGGGGTGCTGCACAGGCCGAGTCGCTCAAATTGCCGACCACGACTGGGCCAGAGTTATTACCGAGAGATCGGATCAACACTCGCAGGCGGTTGAACCCTGCGGCTCTGTCAGGCATACTGTCCATGAGATGCGTGTCGTGCTGGTGATCGGACTGGTCCTGGTGAGCCTGTTGATGCTCTTTGAAGTGCCCATGCGCCATCGTAACCTCGAGCTGGGCCTCTTCATGGGACTGGTCTCCGCGCTGCTTCTCTGGCTCGACCTGGCCCTCAAGCGCTGAGAGGTTGTCTTCGTCCCAACCCGAAGCCGCTCTGATGCTTAACTGCGCCGACCTGTGCGACCAGGATCCGCCCGGCCTGCAGGTGGCCGAGCCTGTCTTCCGCGACTACGGAGGGCGGCTGGCCTTTCAGGGCCCGGTGCGCACCGTCAAGGTGCACGAGGATAACTCTTTGGTTCGCAAGGCGTTGGAGCAACCCGGCCAGGGAGCCGTGCTGGTGATCGACGGAGGCGGCTCGCTCCGCTGCGCTCTTGTGGGCGACCAGCTCGGTGAGCTGGCTGTCAAGAATGGTTGGGCCGGCCTGGTCATCTATGGCTGCGTGCGGGATTCCACCGCCCTGGCCAGACTGGAGCTGGGCGTCAAAGCCCTGGCCTCCCATCCCAGAAAGAGCGTCAAGCGCGACCGGGGCGAGAGCGATGTCATGGTGCGCTTTGCCGGGGTGCGCTTCGAGCCGGGACAGCACCTGGTGGCCGATCCCGATGGAGTGGTGGTGACCCCCGCGCTACCCGGCTGACAGCGCGGCTAGCCGGGCCGGGTCGAGGTCGCTGCGGGCGGCCTCTTCCCGCGCCGAGCCGCTGACCTCTTCCACCACACTTCCCTGCGGGGTGCGGCTAACGCGGAGAATGCGCTCCAGTCGCTCGGCCACGGCGCCCACGTGGCTGATCACCCCGATCAGCCGACCGCTGCCGGCCAGGTTCTCCAGCGCGTCCAGAGCCCGGTCGAGGCATTCCGGGCTGAGACTGCCAAAGCCCTCGTCCAGGAAGAAGGCCTCCAGGCGTCCACCCTTGCGGCCCACCAGCTCGGACAGGGCCAGAGCCAGCGACAGGCTGGCCAGAAAGGTCTCGCCGCCCGAGAGCGTTTCGGGCTTGCGGGCCTGGCCCGTGCTGCGATCGACGATCTCGAACTTGGGGCTGAAGCCGAACTGCTGGCCCGTCATCTCCAGCAGGCGGGTGCTGGCCAGCTCGAGCAGCTCTTGCTGGCGTCGTTCTTGCAGCCACTGCGAGAAGGGCGGGTGCTTCTTCAGTTTGCGATTGCCCAGAGTTTGCTGGATGTACTCCAGATTGCGAGACAGGCGCTCGGCCGGAAGCAGGGCCTGATCTAGCTCTGTGGCCCGCTGCTCTTTGGTGAGCGCCTCCGTGAGCTGTCGCTCGGCCAGCACGCGACCGGTTTCGCCTTCCCGTCCTCGTCTTTCCAGCTCTTCCATGCTGGCTGCTCCGAGCTCGGCCAGGCGCTGTTGCAGCAGGCTCCGCTCGGCCTCCAGCCGGGCTGCGCCCTGCTGCTTCTCGTCGCGCCAGCGCTCCAGCGCCGCCTGTCGCGCTGCTTCCTGGCGACGGGCCGTCTCCAGTGGTGCGGTGGCGACCTCCACCTCGACCCCCAGGCCGGC
>CAYYHB010000183.1:0-9558 GCA_964471395.1 uncultured Burkholderiales bacterium
CCTAGGTTCGAATCCTAGCGCGTCAGCCACCCGAAAGACCCGCGGTAGAGCGGGTCTTTTGCTGCTCAGAGCAGCTTTCTGGCCACCCGCAGGGCCAGGCGCGACAGGCCCTTCATCAACTGCGCGCTACCGCGAGCCAGGCGGCGAGGGTTCTTGTGCTTGATTCCGCTGGCGACGGTAAGGGCCCCTTCGGCGATCTGCTCGAACTCGCCGTGGCGGTTGTCTTCCACCGGAAGGTCGGCTGCCTGGCTCCTGGGAGCGACGGCCAGCAATTGACGGCTGGGACACTTGTCCAGAGGGTCGACCGTTTGCCAGCGCTGATCGAGCTGCTCGGGTGTAATGTGCTCCACTCGGCCCCACGGATTGTGCAGGGTCCAGCCTGTCACCTGACCTGAGGCGTCAGCGCTGTACCCGGAGACCACCACATCGTGGAAGTAGCTGTCGCCCGGCTTCAGGACCGTGCTGATGGTCGAGGGAATGCCTCGATCGATCAGCCTCTTGAGCTCATCCTGGGTGCCGTGGTTGACCAGACTGGTGGCATACCCCAGACTGCGGGCGTATTGACTCATCCCGATCAGAGTTTGACCGTCGAGGTGCAGCACCTTGCGATCCTGGTCGATGTCCAGGGTGACCACATCCCCGTCGCAGCCCACCTCCAGCCGGTGGCCAGCCACCTCGAGCTTGACGGCCTTGCGCTCAAACTCGATGGAGTCAAAGGGGTTGATCACGTCCGCGATCTCGTCCTTGGTGCGGGTCGGATTTCTGGCGTCGTGGAAGTTCCAATACTTGAGCACCATGGCCAGACAGGTGGCCCCGCACTGGTTGCGGTCCTGGCGCAGCAAGGGCACATCGAGCTGGCTCGAGCTCTGAGACAGGGTCACCGAGTCGAGCGGACCGTTTAGACCAGAAGCGGTCCGTAGAGCCAGGGGCCCTGGTGGATTCTGGTAAACCGGTACCCTGCAAGATACGCATCTCATCCCGGCTCAAGGTAGGCCATGTGAGGTCGGTACAGGTTAATGGGAGGTTACAGGTTAACATCTCCGAGCCAGAATTTAAGGGACGACAGGATAAGGTTATCGCATTCCCGTGCCTGCCTCGAGGAACCCCCATTTGATGGCCTTGATCACCCGTTTATCAAGCTTTTCCTTGGATCGGGAGGTCATTTGCTCCCACTCCAGCGTATCGTCGCGAGCCAGAATCGGCTTGGACCAGCCCTCCCGGACCTGAGAGCTCTCCCAGCGCATTACTTTCTGGTGATAATCCCCGGTGGACCGCGAACGGAAGAATTCGACTCGAAACAGCCACGGCTCCGAGCCATCTCGAGCGCTCTGGATGGGAGCGAGCTCGATCGTCTTTACCAGGTCAAAAACTGGGGCCGGCTACCAGGACGCCGGCGACCCCAACGCCTCCAAGCGCTTCAGGGCCACCCCTGCCCTGGTGGAGGAGCTGCAGAGCGAGCTGGGCCAGATGCACGACCGCACGGACATCCCGGCTTATGGCGGAGCTTTTCACACCTGGAAGCCGGGCACGCCCCTGGGAGACGACAGAGAAGAAGCCCCTGGCTCACCCTCAGAAAGCTCCCGATAAGGACATTCCCACTCTCAGAGCCAGGGCTGGATCAAGGGCGCGCTCGAGACAGCTGAGGACGTCCTCAAGCGGATGGGGAAGGCTCCGCTGGGGAACGACCCGGCCTCGACTGTGTTCGCTCCGCGAGCGTCAGTCTCGCTGCGCTGCACTTCATGCCACAGCAAGCCTAACTTCTACAGCTCAACGGTTCGTCAGCTCGTGCTGATGTGCAAGACCAGAGAGAGGGACCTTAGACGAAGGTGAAAGCCTGGGTGAGCCGACCGCCCTTGGTATCAGTCCCATCGGCAGCTTTGGCCTGACCGTATCCATCGGCTTTGGTACCATCATCGATGTAGACGGCGTGCTTGTCGTTCCAGGCCACCACCGCCTCCTGGCCCTTCTCGTTGGGGTTCACGTCCCGGATCTTGCTACCCAGGCCCAGCCACTTGGCCACCTGGCGGGGATCCTTTCCCTTGCCCAGGCTGGAGAGGGCTGACTCGAAGTTGCCACCGTTCTCCTTGGCCGCCTGCTTGCCGATCACGGCATACATCAAGATGGCCATCGACTTGGCTTCGCTGGGCTTGCTGCTCTTGAACTTGGCGTGCTTGGCGGCGGTGGCCAGGTCGGCCTTGCTGACCTGGACGCTTCCCCCGTCCTGCAAGGTCACGTTGTAACCATCGCCCGACTTGCTGACCGAGTTGAAGACCTTGCCTTTATACTTGTCCATGGCGGCCTTGATGACCGCGATGGAGGCGCAGTTGCCTTCCTGACTCTGAGCGAACTGGTCGAAGATGTGGTTGAACGACTCCTTGCCATCGGCGCCGGTGGGCCCGGCGCCGGCACCGGGAGCTCCGCCGCCGTTCTGGCCGCCACCCGTGTCGGAAATGGCCTTCTCGAGCATCTGCTCGTCTTCCGGGCCCCACTGGCCCTCGCCGCCCATCGGAGCGGCGCTCTGAGGCCCGCCGGCCGGAGAGGCGCTCTGGGGCGCACCAGCAGGGGACGCGCTCTGAGGCCCGTTGGAGCCATTGGCAGGAGCCAACCAGCTCAGCATACTTCCCAGGTTGGGAATCGCGCCATTGGAAGGCGCCTGGGACAGGCTCGTGTCACAGTTTCCGCCGCAGCATCCGGTGCTGCAACCCGAAGCGGGCTGATTGCCCTGCAGTCGGGCCAGGGCCGAACCCAGGCCGGACAAATTGAGATTGTTCAGAGCACCCGGGTCGCCGGACTGAAGAGCCTGAATTTCCCGCACGTCATTGAGCATGTTTGATCCTCCTGGAGCCAGGATAGAGCAACCGCTACGCTTCTGACCCGGGTGGAATGTTTCGGTTGTGTTTCCTTTGTAGCCGGCTTGTGAACGATTGCTCGCAAAAGAAAATGGGCCCCGGTCGCCCGGGACCCATGCCCTGTCGTGAGAGAACAGCTCAGTTGCGACTTGCCAGAGCGACGAGCTCGGGAGTTGCATGCACCGGATCGGGCAGGCGCCACTCGTCCTCGCCCTCGGCCTGAGGGGCCTCGGCCTGGCTCTTACGCCCGAAGCGGCTCAGGACGCCCCAGACGACCAGACCGCTCACCACGCCTACCAGGAAGTCGACCACCACGACCATGACGGCGGTCACAATCATGACCGTGCGGTCCTTGTTGCCCTCGGCCCACACTTCGGTCACCTCGGCCTTCTTGACCATCCCGGAGGCAACGAACAGTAGAATTCCCGCCAGGCAGGCCATGGGAACCATCTGCAGCACGCTGGCCAGGTAGGCGGCCATGACAAGCTTGAGGGCGAACTTGAAGATACCGGCCAGGGGAGACAGGGCGCCCACCTTGATGTTGGTCGCGGTGCGGGCCAGCGCTCCCGTGTGCGGGAACCCGTTGAACAGCACCACCGCGGAGTTGACCAGGCCCTGTCCCCACAGCTCCTTGTTCGGGTCGAACGGCTGGCCCTTGTTGCCAGCCAGGCGGTCGGCCATGCGCGAGCACAGCAAGCTCTCGACAGCGGCCACGAAGACGATGGCGGCCGTGAAGTAAATCAGGTCGAAGCTCCACTTGGGCCAGGTCGGAGTAGTCAGCACCAGGAAGTTGGAGGGGATGGCTCCAAACCGGTCCTGCACCAGCACCAGCCCCTTGCTGGCCCAGGCGGTGGCCGAAACCAGGGTGGCCACGCCCAGGGCGATCAGGGGAGCCGGCAGAAATGGAGAGACGCGCAGCAGGGTGCGGGTCATGAAGAAGGTGGCCAGGCCGAGAGCGATGGCGAAGAGGTTGAGCTCGCCCAGGTTGGCCAGGATGCCGCTGACTTTGGAGAAGAAGGTGGGCCCGAGCTTGGCTTTCAAGCCCAGCAGCTCACCGACCTGCGAGGTGGCGATCACCACCGCGATACCGATGGTGAATCCCACCACGATGGATTGAGGCACTTTGGCCACGATGCTGCCTGCTCGAGCCAGGCCGAGCAGCATCAAGATGACCCCGGCGGCAAGCGAGCAGACGATCAGGGCTTCATATCCGTGAGTGCCCACCAGGGCGGCGATCAGGGGGATGAAGGCGGCGGTTGGTCCGTAGACCTGATACTTTGAGCCTCCGAAGAGAGCGCCGATCAACCCGGCCACAGCGCCACCCACGATGCCCTGCTCGGGTCGCAGCCCGCTGGCCATGGCAAAACCCATCGCCAGGGGGATGGCCACCATGGCCACGATCAGGCCGGCGGTGAAGTCGCGAAAGATGTTCAGGGCGATCGAGCCGCGCTTGAGATCCTCAAAGCGGCCGTCCCAAGGGGTCATGTAATAGAGAAATCGATGAAAAAGCGAGAGATTCTCGCTGTTGCGACGCATGGATAGGGGACCTCCGGAAAATTGGGCTCAGATGGATGATCTGGCGAGGACTGTGCGGAGGTCTACGCGGGCGGGCCGCGGCGTGCGATGGGGAGGGTGCGGATACGGCTGCGCTTGCAGCCGGGCTCGAGATCGGGGCGCCGGTCAGACGATGGGGCGGCGAAACGAACCGAGCTTGCAGGAGTAGCGGTGGCGGTCATCCGTCCATGCCGCTCGACCAGGTTCTGCGCTTGGACAGCAGTATGGTCGTGAACCAGCTCCTCCACGAGACCGGTGGGGAAACCGCCGCAGAGGATCAGCCAGCTCAGGCTGGTCAGAAGTATGAGCGCCGTACGCTTCACGCAGACAGGGTAGCAGGAAACCCCCTCCTCTGGCAACCCAAAGAGGGGTCTTTCATGTAAAAATATCTGCACGTATTCACCAGACGACGAAGTGACGCCATTTCGTTCCCGGGCAGGGGATTCTCAGCCCTGCGCGCAGCCCACAGCATGAAGATTGGCGTCGTTTTTCCTCAGTTGGAGATCGGCTCGGACCCGGGTGGGTTGCGCGAGTATGCCACAGCGGTCCGAGAGCTGGGATTCTCGCACATCCTGGCTTTCGACCACGTGCTGGGGGCCGACCCGGCTGGGCATCCCGACTTCTCAGGCCCCTACACGGTGCACAGCAGTTTTCACGAGCCCTTCTCCCTGTTTGGCTATCTGGCCGCCCTGGTCCCCGAGCTCGAGCTGGTCACCGGTGTCATCGTGCTGCCCCAGCGCCAGGCCGTTCTGGTGGCCAAGCAGGCAGCCGAGATCGATCTGTTGACCCGGGGCCAATTCCGCTGCGGGGTGGGGCTGGGTTGGAATCGGATTGAGTTCGAGGCCCTGGGGATGCCGTTCGGCGACCGGGCAAGCCGTTTCGAGGAGCAGATCGAGGTTCTGCGCCTCCTGTGGAGCCAGCCTTCGGTGACCTTCGAGGGCCGCTATCACCGCATCCAGGCCGCCGGGCTCAACCCCCTGCCCGTGCAGCAACCCATCCCTCTCTGGTTCGGAGCGGTGGCCGAGCCAGCCCTGCGTCGGGCGACCCGGCTGGGTGATGGGCTGTTCACTCTGGTCCCGCTGCGTAAGAGCTGGCGCTATACCCTGGAGTGCCTGCGACGCTGGCGCGAGGAGGCCGGCCTGAGCTGGCAGAGCTTCGGAATCGAGTCGCGCCTGCAGGCCGCCCGGGGCAATGCCGGGCACTGGCGCGCTAAGGTGGAGGAGTGGAAGGCGCTGGGAGCCAGCCACATGAGCGTCAACACGATGGGAGCCGGGCGCCAGGGTCCGTGCGAGCAGATCGCCTTCGTGCAGGAAGTGGCCCGAGCCATCCTTTAGGGAACTTTCAGCCCCTGGCGCTAGGCTGGAAGGGATGCAAGTGATCCCTACCCGCGTCCAGGCCCTGCGCGCCCTCGAATCGCGGCGCAACCAGTTGCTCGTCGAGGACAAGCCAGACGAAGCTCGTCAAGTCGAGCAAGACCGCCGGCTGATCGCCCGCGCCCCCGGCCAGGACCTTTACCAGATGGCCCAGTTCTCGCAAGAGCGGGCCCGCAGCCTGCAGAACTCGGTGCTGGCGAAGGATGCTCGGGCCGGCTGGCCCATGGGGCCGATCGGGATGGGGCTGGGCCTGCTGGGAGGTGGACTGGGCGCCGCGGTGGGCATCGCCCTCGAGAGCTTCCATGCCCCCATTGAGATCGCTCTACCACTGGGTCTGCTGGCGATCGGCGGAGGGTTAAGCCTGGCCTTTCTGCCAGAGCTCGCATACCAGCGCGGTGAGCGGGCTGCCGAGACCTCCCGAGCCATCGAGCGCAACTTCAGCTACATCCAGTCCTTCACTCCGCCCGAGCAGGGGACCGGACAGTTGCCAATGGCCGACTTCCTGCGCCTGGTTGCTCAGCGCGAAGGCGAGCTGCTCACTGAGGGGCACCCCTTGCGCGCGGCCGACCTCAAGCTCGTCTCTCAGAGCCTGCAGAGCCTCAACTGTCCCAGCCTTGAGGAGGGCCTGGACGAGGTCTTCCGCCGGGCCCACGACGGGCCCGACGAGAAGCGCTGGGGCACCGTCCTGGGCATCGTGCAAGACTCGCCCGACGTGCTTCGCCTGGTGCGATCAATGGTCGCGGTGGACAACCTGGCCGGCGGGCTGCAAGGGCCGGGTGGCGCTCTCGAGGTGCGCCCCGACGCCGTGCGCATCGGCTCGGTGGTGCTGCGCCCCAAAGCCGCTGAGTAACATCAGGGCCCTCAGGCCTCTCGCCGCGAAGCACCTCGCCCCTATGCCTCGTGCTACGCCCAAAATTTTTCGGTACGGCCCTGGCAAGTGCGTAAACCGGCTTCTCAGCCCCGTACCGAAAAAAATCTCCGGTAAAACACTCGACCAGCCCTAGGCTTTGACCGGCGTTTCCTTCTCCAGGACCCGCTGGACCGCCGAACGGGTTTCCATGCGCTGCCGGAACTTCACCAGGTTGGGCCAGCGGCTCAAATCGATTTTGACAAGCTCCGCCCAGGTCATGATCGTGTAAAGATAAGGATCGGCGATGCTGTAGTCGCCCAGCAGATAGTCGCGGTCGCGCAACTGATCGGAGATGATCGCCCAGCGCAACTCCAGGCGCTTGCGGAAGTAATTGGAGAGTTCTTGCTGTGCGCTCTGGTCCGAGACCATGGTATTCCCAAAGAAGACCGGGTAGAAGTTGCGGTGCAACTCGGTGGAAAGGAAACTGAGCCACTGCATCAGCTCATAGCGTTCCGGCGTGCCCCACTCTGGAGCCAGTTTTTTCTCCGGCTGGAGGTCGGCCAGGTACTGGAGGATGACCTGCACCTCCTTGAGCCGTTTACCTGGCTCGATTTCCAGAACCGGCACGGCTCCAATGGGGTTGACGGCCAGGAATTCCTCGGACTGGCCCTCGCCGCGACGCAGGTCGATGTGGTGCAAGTCGAAAGGGATTCCGAGCTCCTCGAGCACGATGTGGGGGGCGCGAGAACAGGTGATGTTGCAGTAATAGAGCTTCATAGGCGCGCTTTCCCGACTGAAGGGAAAACTCCTGGTACACCCTGGTCAGGCAGGCAGGTGGCTGTGGGGATGGCGGCGCCGCAGCACTTGCCGGAATGCATCCACGAGCAGCGGGTCGAAATGACTGCCTCGGCCATCGCGAAGGATCTGCCAAACCTGCTCGACCTCCATCCCCGGCTTATAGGGGCGGGGCGCGGCCAGAGCGTCGAAGACGTCGGCCACGGCGATGATGCGGGCGGCCAGGGGGATCTGCTCGGCCTGCAAGCCATCCGGGTAGCCATTGCCATCCCAGCGTTCGTGGTGGCCGCGAATGGCCGGGCAAAGGTGGCGTAGAGAGGGAATAGGGTGCACCATCTCCTCGCCATAGACGGGATGCATCTTCATGATCTGGAACTCGTGCTCGGTCAGTTTACCAGGCTTAAGAAGGATACTGGCGGGGATCCGGGTCTTGCCGATGTCGTGCAGCATGCCAGCCCGGCGTACGTCCTGACCGGCCAGAAAACCGCCTACCTGGTCGAGCGTCTCCTCGCTCTGGTAGGAAAAGCGCAGGCCCACGTCACCGACGTCCTTGAGCAAGGCGCCATAGCGCACCTGGCTCAGGGTGCGCCGGTCGGTAACCCCCACCTGGTCGGCCAGGTCGACCGCGTACTCGAGCACCCGCGAGGAGTGGTCAAAGGTGAACTCGCCTCCCAGGCGCAGCAGCACGCCCAGGCTGTTGACGGCGGTTTCCACGTCCATGCTCTCGATCTCTTGCTGGCGATAGACCCGGCGCAGCACCGAGGTCATGGAATGGCTGACGTGGCGGCTGACCATGGCGTCGGTGGTGCGCGTGGCGGCCATCAAGTCGAGCTTTCGCAAAGACAGTTGGAAGGATTCGCGGCTCACGGCGATGCGTCTGGCGGGGGAGGAGAGGACCTGAGATTCGCTTTCCTTCCCGGCCGCCGAAAGCTGAGCTTCGGCCTTCTGACGCTGCTCACTGTTCGTGCGGGCTTGCTCGCGTCGATCTGAGCCATCGGAATCATCGCTTCCACCCGAGGAGCCACCCGTGTCGCCACCCTGACCGGGCGCCGATTCGTTGACCCGATCCTGGCGCTGGGGGTCGCTCTTGGGAACGGGCATCTGCGATTTGTCGCGCGTGGTCGCGACAGGACGCTCGCGTTCGGGAAGCAGGCGCTCGGCCCTCTCTTCCAGGTCGCTTCTTCGTGAGGACCGATCAGGATCGATGGGCGTTACGATGGTCTCGATCGGTGGAGTGGTGGTCCGCCGCTGGCGATGAAGATTCTGAAGTTCGCTCACCTCGCGCTCGCCGGTGCGAGTAGAGCGATTGGGATCGATGGGCTCTACCCGCTGTTTGTCGGGCGTATGCAGGCGGAATTCGCGTGGCGGCTGAGGCGGTGGTTGCGCCCCGCGAGCTGCTATCCCCGGGTGCTGGGCATCCTCGCGTGGGCCCGAGGCAGGCTCGGCCGGACGGGCCAGCTCGCGCTGGCTCGACTGCAGGGGAAAGTCGGTGCGCACCGGCCCTTGCAGACGGGGCCGCGGGGGAGCCTCCCCACGCAGCCTGGACTCCAGATCCTGAAGGCGGGTCAGCTCCTCATTTCTGGCTTCGTTGGGAGGGGTATGGCCTTCCGTACGGGCTCGAACCGGCTCGGGCGGGGTCGGTTTGGGGACCTGGGCTGAGGGAACAACTGGGCGTGGGACCCCCGGCTCTCGCAGGACCTGACCGGTCGGACCCTGCCGTTCGGTCGCCCCTCCCTCGATCTGCCTTCGAGCGGCGGCCTCCCAGCCGCGGACCTCGGGTGCGTGGATTCGGCCGGGGGGCAACCCCGTGCGATTCGGGGACTGCTCTGCACGAGTTGCCTTGCTGGAGCCGGGAGCCGACTCGGCGCGGCCCTGTTCGGAGCGGGTGCGGGTCTGCTCGAGGCGTGCCGCCTCGCGGGTGCCTGGGGCCGACTCGCCACGGCCGGGCTCGCGGGTCTGCTCGAGGCGTGCCGCCTCGCGGGTGCCTGGGGCCGACTCGGTGCGGCCGGGCTCGCGGGTCTGCTCGAGGCGAGCCGCCTCGCGGGTGCCTGGGGCCGACTCGGTGCGGCCGGGCTCGCGGGTCTGCTCGAGGCGAGCCGCCTCGCGGGTGCCTGGGGCCGACTCGGTGCGGCCGGGC
>CAYYHB010000184.1:0-9549 GCA_964471395.1 uncultured Burkholderiales bacterium
CCGCCCGCCAATTCTGCACCCAGGCCCAACCAGCCGCCTGCCAACTCGGCCCCCAGGGCCAACGAGCCGCCCGCCAATTCTGCACCCAGGCCCAACCAGCATCCTGCCAACTCGGCCCCCAGGGCCAACGAGCCGCCCGCCAATTCTGCACCCAGGCCCAACCAGCATCCTGCCAACTCGGCCCCCAGGGCCAACGAGCCGCCGGCCAACTCGGCACCCAAAGCCAACGAGCCGCCGGCCAAGCCCAAGGCGCCCCCCACGCAGAACGACAAAATGTGGGATGTCTGGTTCGATCACACCGCCGGGCAGAAGACCGAGCAGAAATCTCCCATCGTGCTCGACCTGAACCGGAACGGTCGGCCCGACATCACCGGCGCCAACATCACCGGCAACGGCAAGATCGACGGGGCAACCACCATGTTCGACCTCGATCCCACCCAGAGCAGCTGGTCGGAGAAGAGCATGTCCAAAGGGATGAAGGCAAAAATGGGCATGACCGATAAGCTGCCCGAAGGAGAGCTCAAGGCCGACGGGATGTGGCACTACGGGCGTGAGGAAAAGCGCGAGAAGACCGAGTGGCTGGCCAAGGACGGCGGCGATGGGCTGCTGGCCTGGGACGTCAACGGCGATGGCAAGATCAACTCGGGCAAGGAGTTGTTCGGCAACTTCGACGTGGACGGCAGCAAGAAGTTCGAGGACGGCTACCAGAAGCTGGCCCACCACTTCGACAAGAACAAGGACGGCGTGGTAAACGGGCAGGAGCTGCAGGGCCTCTCGGTCTGGAAGGACGGCAACGCCGACGGGGTCACTCAGGAAGGCGAGCTCAAGGGTGTGGCCGACTACGGGATCACCTCACTGAACGTCAGCCAGATCAACCGCAACGACATGAGCTCGAGCTATCAGTGGAGCTGACTTCGCCACCCGGGCGACAAGCCATGCCAGATGGATTGAGGAGGAACGATGCGCGGCCTGAGCTTCATGGACCTGTCCTTCGCCCGAGGAGGCGAGACCGAGCGAGCCCGGCACTATGGCTCGAGACACAACGCTCCGTCCTGTGAGCGCCATCGGCACCGAGACTATCGCGGCCCCGACCTGCGGCTGATGCTGGCTGACCGACTGGGCCAGCTCTTCGCCCGCCTGGCCGGTCGACAAGAGGGCCCATCGGGCGGAGAGGAGGGCCCGCGCCTGTCCTGGCTGGAGTGCCTCTCCCCCCCCGAGCAAAACTCGCAGCCCGCTTCTCAGGAGTTGCCTGGCAAACCCGCCCCGGCCGAGCGCCCCACCCCGGCTCCGGCGCCCCTGGTGGCAGGCCCGACCGAGCGCCCAGCGCCCCCGGTGGCAGGCCCGACTGAGCGCCCCGCGCCCCCGGTGGCAGGCCCGACCGAGCGCCCCGCGCCCCCGGTGGCAGGCCCGACCGAGCGACCCGCGCCCCCGGTGGCAGGCCCGACCGAGCGACCCGCGCCCCCGGTGGCAGGCCCGACCGAGCCCGTCAACCTCGACGGGCAGTACCGCGCCAACGTGGTGCGTGCTGCCGAGCAAGCCGGGGATGGCTGGCCCTTCGAGTCCAGCCCGACCCCGCGCTTGCTGGGCCCGAGCGACTCGTGGCAGATGGGCACCCGCGAGCTGGACGGACAGCTGCACAACGTGCTCGAGATCAAGCCCGGCGTCGATCCCTCCCAGGCCGTCCAGGACCTCTTCCAGAGCCGCCAGAGCTATGGTTTGGACTGCGCCACCGCTGTGCGGGCCGTCGGTCTCAAGGCCGAGCTCGACACGGTGGGCTCCGAGGCCTTCAACCTGTCCCACTCCGACATGTTCTTGTTCGGCCACTACGACAGCGTGGACGGCAACCAGGACAGCGGAGCCTGGCGCATCAGCGCTGGCCCGTCGGTCGACTACGGAGCCGGGGCCGAGCTGGGGGCCTTCGACCCGACCAGAGACCAGCTGCAACCGGGCGAGCTGCGCTACTTCGAGAACCCTGGCGACACCACCACCGAGAACCAGGGCTGGAACGTGATCTACCTGGGCCAGGATGCCGGGGGCCAGGACCGCTTCTGGCGGACCGGCGGCGAGTTCAGCGGGGGCATCGAGGGGCAGTACCTGTCCAACCTGCGCGGCACGCCCGACCTGGACCAGCTCAACGCGGCCTGACCTCAAGCCGAATCCGAGCCCGCACCACCTTGCCCTCGGCCACCTGCTCCACCTCGACGAGCAGGCCGTCCTGCTCGGCCCGGTCCCCCGGGCGGGGCTCGCGGCTCAGGAGCTCGCGGATCCACTCGTCCACCGTGGCAGTCTCAGAGTCCGGCACGGGTCCGATCTGGGCCAGGTCCTCGCGGGCGACGCTGCCGGCCACGCTCCAACCGTCGGGGCGGGGCTCGAGCGGCAGGCGCTCGTCGGTGTCGAACTCGTCTTGCAGCTCGCCGAACAGCTCCTCGAGCAGGTCCTCGATGGTGATCAGCCCCAGCGGCTCACCCTGCGGACCGACCACCAGGGCCAGGTAGGTGCGCGCCTCGCGCAGGCGCTCGAAGGCCTCGTCCAGGGGCAGCTCGGGGGGGAGCGTGAGGGCAGTGCGCAGCACCTCTTGCGGGGTCGCCCCCGGCTGGCGCACCAGGTCTTTGAGCAGCAGCACTCCCACCACCCGGCCATTCTCCACGACCGGATAGCGAGAATACTGCTCCCGACGAGCGAGATTCACCACTTCCTCGCGAATCAGTCCGGCCTCCAGGGTCTGCACCCGCTCCCAGGGCACCATCACCTGGTCGGCCCGCTTCTGTCCCCAGGTCAGAACGCGCCGCAGAAGCCAGTGCTCCTGGTCGTCGAGCAAGCCTCCATCATGGCTCTCGTCAAAAACCAGGCGCATCTCCTCGGCCGAGTAGACCAGGCTGGTGTCCTGCGAGATCGGCAAGCGCAGGACGCGCAACACCAGATTTCCCATCTGGTTGAGAACGAAGACCATGGGAGCGAGCAGCCAGCCGCAAAACCTCATGGGCCCGTCCAGGGAGGTGGCCGTGGCGACCGGGTATTGCAGAGCCAGGCTCTTGGGCACCATCTCCCCCAGAACGATGTGCCAGAAAGTCAAGAACGCCAGCGAGATCAGGGTGGCCAGGGTGTGTGCCCCGCCTTCTTGGAGCCCACCCAGGCCCGTCAGGTAGGGCTGGAGACCGCTGGCAAGAGAGTGCTCGCCATACATTCCCAGCCCAAGACTGGCCAGGGTGATGCCCACCTGGGCAATAGCGATAAAACGATCCTGGGAGGATGTATTGGAGACGATGGATAGCAGGCGTTGCGCCCAGGAATTCCCTTTCTCTGCCTCATTCTCTAGTAAGGTGCGCGGTAGCGAGATAATGGAGAACTCGGCAGCCACGAAAATTCCGTTCAAAACGATCAAGAGGGTGCAGACCGCTGCGACCAGGAGCGCCTCAGCCACGGCAACGCACCTCCACACGCACGATACGAGCCCCGCGCGTCTCGCGCACGGCCAGTTCGAGACCGTCCACCTCGACCCGATCTCCCACTTCGGGACGGCGGCCCACCAGATGCATCACCAGCCCTCCCAGCGTGTTGACCTCGGGGAACTCGGTGCGCAGCCCGAGGTCGGCAACCAGGTCTTCCAGCAAGAGCTCACCTCGAATCAGGCGGGCTCCTCCTTCCAACGCCTCCTGGGAAGGCCGGGCCGGATCGGACTCGTCGTGGATCTCGCCGACCACCTCCTCGATCAGGTCCTCCATGGTCACCAACCCCTCAGTGCCGCCGTACTCGTCGAGCACAACCGCCATCTGGGCCTGGGCCCGGCGGAGCTTCTCCAGGGCCAGCGTCAGACCGAGAGGACCGGGAAGAACGGGCATGTAGCGGGAGAGCCGGCGCAAATCGGGCGAGCGGTCGCGCGGCAGCAGGGCCAGGTCCTTCACATGAACCAGGCCCAGGATGTGGTCGAGATCGCCTTCGTAAACCGGGTAGCGCGAGTAGCCGTGAGAGGAAAGCACCTCGTCGACAGTGGGCCAGTCGCTGCCAACCTCCAGACCCTGGATGCGGGTACGGGGCACCATCACCTCATTGAGCATCCGTTCGCTGAAGTGGAACACCCGGCGCAGCCGGTCGTGCTCTTCGCGCTCCAGAGTGCCGGCCCGCACGCCGTGGGCCAGCATCCGCTCGAGCTCCTCGGGAGAGTGCACGTGGCGATGGCCGTGAGCGGTCACGCCCAACTTGCGCAGAATGAGCTCCCCCGTGCCGTTCAGCACCTTGATGAACCAGGTGTAAATCCAGAGCGACCAGATCATGGGCAACGTCAGGGCCAGTGCCACCGATTCGGGAAAGCGCAGGGCCACGGCCTTGGGTACGAGCTCACCAAAGACGACCTGAAGTCCTGTCAGGCCCAGAAGAACCAATCCGGCGGCCAGCGACTCCAACAGACGCCCTTCCAGGCCCAGAGATGTCAACAGGCCACGCATGGTGCCGGTCAGCGAGCCCTGCCCGAAGGCTCCCAGCAGCAAGCTGGAGGCGGTGATACCGATCTGGCAGGCAGCCACATAGCGATCCAGCGAGCGCACGTCGGCCAGATAGGGCAGCAATCGGGCGGCGTGCTTGTTGCCGGCAGCGGCCATGGCTTCGAGTCGGAACGTGCGAGCCGCCACGGTGGCGAACTCGGCGGCCACGTAGAGCGCGTTCAGCGCGATCATGGAGATAATCAGGATGTACGTCATCGGACCCTTCCCGGAAAAAAATGCGGACCTGGGCCGGATCAGATGGGAGGTGCTCGGGGCCCGGCCTGAACGGTCGCCTCGACCTGGGGGACAGCGGACGCGATCGTGATCACGACTGGCTGGAATGTGGGAGGGTGCGCTGCGCAGCTCAGCTCGAGACGCTGCGCCACCTGCACCTGCCGGGTGCGAGTCATCAGGCTCGCACGGGAGCAATCGGGGGGCTCGACCTCGGGGACGGCCCAGCCGGCCAGCCAGGTCAGGCAGACGAGCAACACCAGCAGCAGGCGTCTGGTCATGGGCTAACAGCTTTCCTTCCTCACAGAGGAGTCCTGCCAGGAATGATGTTTACGCCAGGCAACGTTCTGTTCACACAGATTACAGAATCGAAACATTCAGCCGGTTCCCGACCCTCGAGCCTGTCGCCTACTCTCAGAGTATGGATCCACTCGCACAACTTTTTGCCGCTGGCCCCGCCAGCCAGACCCCCGGCCTTGGGATGCCCTCTTGCCCCGGGTGCCTCGGAGCCGCCAACCAGCGCTTGATGGCCGACCCCACCGGGGGGATGGCCGCCATGGCCAACCTCCAGCAGATGATGATGGGCCAGCAACAGATGATGATGCAGCTACTGACCCTGCTCATGCAGCTGATGGCCGGCTCGGGGGGACTGGCTAACCTGGCCCAGGGCGGAAGCCCCAACGCGGGGGGCAGCCCAGGTTTCAACGCGGGCGGAAGCCCCGGCTTCAACGCGGGAGGCTCCCCCAGCGTGGGCGGCTCGTCGGGCGGCGGAGGCGGAGGCGCCTTCAATACCCCTGGCGGCGTGGCGGCCGATCCCTCCCAGTTCCAGGGCGGCACCGAGATGAGCCGTCGGCTAGCTGCAGCAGCCCTGCGCGAATCCACCGACGGCGATAGCAACGGCGGGTGGTGTGCCCGCGACGTGGGCGAGGCCCTGCGGGCGGTGGGGCTGGGCGTGGCCCGGGGCGACGCCTGGACCAAGGCGGCCGTGCTGGCCGGCGATCCCCGCTTCCGCGAGCTGAAGGTGGCACCCAACGAGATCGACAAACTCCCTCCGGGAGCCATCATCGTGTGGGACAAAGGGCCGGGCCTCCCTTACGGGCACATCTCCATCGCCCTGGGCGACGGCCGCGAAGCCAGCGATCTGCTCAAGAAGCAGATGCACCTCAAAACCAGCTACCGGGTGTTCCTCCCGATCTAACCTCGGGACCCGCGCTTGTTTCTTCTTGCCAACCTCGAATCGAACGCGCCCGCCCAACGGGCGGGGGGGCTAGGTACCTTCCTGACCGGGTAGCAGCCCTTTGCGCTGATCGGCCTCGAGCAGCACGCCGGCCATGAAGAGGGCCGTGGGCACGTTGGCCGAGCCGACCTTGGAGTCTCCGTAGGTCACGGCGCTGGTGACCTGGGTGGTCAGGCTGTCGTAGCGGTCGGCCGTGATGCCCTGATCGGCTTTGTGGAAGTCGATGAGCTTGCCGGCGAACTGATCCAGATTCTCGGGTGAGCTGACCAGCTCGTGCAGCCTGTGCTGCAGGGCGTCGGTGACGGCCGCGCCCACCACAGGACCGAGCATGGCTCCGGCGGTCATGAACAGCGTGTGGCTGGACATCTGGGCCAAGTTGCGGGCATCGGGCGAGCCCGAGTCGGGGACGCGAGCCCAGACGGCCCGCTTGAGGGCCCCCAGGTCCTCGGCCATGGCCGACTTGTCCCCCTTGTCCAGGGCGTCGGTCACTCCGGCCGCGTTGTCGGCCAGGTTGGTGGCCACCGACTTGAGGTTCTGAGCGTGAACCCCGTGCATCAAGTGGGCTTTGGATACCCCTACGCTGTTGATCCCATCTGCCATGGCCACACCTCCGGACCTTCATGGTTCGCGATTCGGGTAGGGCTCCCCCTGCTCCCCAGCACCCGAGGAAGCCGACAAGCTCGCCAGGCGTCTGACCCCGGCGTCAGGAGGCGGCGTTCTTCACCCGCACCGGCACCCGAATGCCCCCCACCAGTACGTGCGAATCGCGCTCCTGGACCCCCGAGCTCTGGCCGTTCAGCCCCTGAGCCAGCCCCTGCACGTCCTGGGCGCTGCGCGCCACGTTCTTGAGACCATCGAGCTGCATCTCCCAGCGATTCACCGTGCCGATCAGGTAGTTGTTGCGCGCCTCGTGGTCGGTCAGCGTGCCGGCCCGAATGGCCATGACGGCGGCCCCGAAGGTCGTTCCCAGCGTGACCGCGGTGGGCAGGTTGAAGGCCAGGCTGGCCAGGGTGCCCCCGAAGGCGGTCAGCGTGGCCACCAGACACTTCTTGCTCAGCCGGTTGGAGCGCAGGGTATCCTGGCGGGCCACCTCGCGCATACCCTCCAGCGAGGCTCCGGGTGCCTTCTCGATGACCGCGCGGTCGCTGCGCACCTGCCTCAGCGCCGCCAGGACCGAAGGCTCCTGCGGCTGGGCGGCCAGATAGTCCTCGGTGGCCTGCATGACCTGCAACAGCTCTGACTTCATGTTCTCGGGCGCCGCCAGCTCCAGGGTAGAGCGCACCAGGGTGCCCCCACCGGCGGGGGCTCCTGCGGTCAATTTGGGGTATTCCCCTTCCCAGGCCTCCAGAAAGCCGGCCAGACGGTCGCTGCGGCCAACCGCGTCACCCACGGTGGCGCCCCACACGAAGGTGCCCACCCCGCCCGCCATGCCCGCCAGTCGCACGGCCACGACCAGACTGCTGTCAGGCATCAATGCGGTGGCTGCCGCGGCGGCCACCAGCAGGCCGCCGGTGCCCATAAGCAGGTTGCGCTTGCGGCGCAGATGGGCGCTCTGCTCTTCCAGAATTCTGCGCCCGTCAGCCAGGGTCTCGCCGGGCGCGCCCTCCAGGGTGCGCACCTCGGCCATGAGCTCGTCGTAAGCGGCCCGGGTGGGCGGGCTGGAAAGGTGCGCCTCCAGCGGCTCGGCCTTCTTGCGGATGGCCTCGGCCACGTCGAGACGGCGGGGGGATGCCTGGGTGACCTGCATGCTCTCGATTGTGCCACCGCCCGCCCAAAAAGGCCTGAAAGCTGGGCCTGAGACAGCAAACGGCACCCGGTCGCGGGTGCCGTTTGCCTGCCGAGAGCGAGCTTGCTTCAGACGCCGTAGTTCTGCGTCAGGCTCGAGAGCCAGCCCATCCCATTATCGTCTTGCTCATCGTGCTGCCCCAGCGTCACCG
Organism: uncultured Burkholderiales bacterium; assembly: GCA_964471395.1. Taxonomy (GTDB): domain Bacteria; phylum Vulcanimicrobiota; class Xenobia; order Xenobiales; family QWHO01; genus QWHO01. The sequence continues at coordinate 7,884 of CAYYHB010000184.1, forward strand.
TGTCGTTCACGGGCGGGGGGGCCGTGGTCACTTTGACGGCCGTGTCCTGGCGCGGTTCTTCAGCCTCGCGGGCGGGAGCGGCCTCGCGCGGGGCCTCGGCGCGCTCGGTCGACTGGGTCTTGGACTGCTGCAGGAGGCCCTTCAGGCGCTCCATCCCCCGGTCGGCGAACCCCGAAACCGACTGGGTGTCTTCAATCTTCTCGATGTGATCGTAAGCCATTGTGCACTCCTATCACGACAATCCTAGCACAAGAAAATAGCCCCACGGTGAACAAACTGAAACCAATGTTACCAGATCGTTACAAACTTGGTCCAGTTTCGAAGAGCTTGAAGAGCCGGACGAAGGCGTCAGGCCGTGGCTCCAAAGTGTAACCCAGGCTCAAAAAAAGTCTTTGCAGCCCGTGGTTGTGCTCATCGGTGTAGGTGGCAGCCAGAAGCGCCCCCTGCTCGCGCAGCCAATCCTCGCCCCGCTCCACCAGGCGGCGAGCAACCGAGCGACGCCGGAAGGCGGGGGCGACGTAGGTCGTCGAGAACAGGCCCTCCTCGGGCTCCAGGCGCAGGATGGTATGGCCGGCGATGACTTCCTGCTCGCCCTGAGCCAGGAAGATCGCCCCGCGCTCGAGGTGGAAGGCCACTCGCTCGCGCAGCCATTCCCGCGTGTACATGGCGCGACCGCGCTCGATCCCGAGCACCTCCTCCAGGGTCAGGCGCATCCTGAGCGCCACCAGCTCGCGCTCGACGGACGATTCTGGATCCAGGGGGCGAATCAGCATGTCACAAGGGATAGCCGCTTGCACCGAGAAACCCTTCTGCCTTCAATGAAAGGGGCTCTGAAGCGATGAAGTGTTCATGCGGGGGCGAGATGACGCTTGGATTTATCCCGGATTTCGGCATGTTCGCGACCTGGACGACGGTCTGGCTGCCCGGGGAGGCGACCACCCAGAAGTCCGTGCTCGACCGCCTGCGCACGGGCGCCGGGGTCAGCACCGAAGTGGGCGAGGCCAGGATGCTGGAGGCTCACCGCTGCGAGAGCTGCGGCCTGCTCCAGCTCTTTGCGCTCAAGGCGGCGCCGGTCGGAGCCACTCCGGTCGTGACCGATACATCCAACCGAACGGCTTGAGGCTTCTTCCTCGTCCACTGTCTGTGAGTCGTCAATCAGGACGTGTAGTGAAAGGGTGGGAGACTTTCGCTACTTGCATTGGTGCCTGCTCGCAGAGCAACCACGCGACGGGAGCCGGGGCGGGGATCGCTGAAATCTTATCAGGATGCCGTCCAGGATGTGCAGCCCAGGGTGCTGGTGGCCCGGTTGTTGGAGGGGCAGTCGTCTCTGCGCCCACCCCATGAGAATGTGTAGTGAAAGACGATCAATCTTTCACTACACGTTCTCATCGACGGACAGTACGACTCTCTGCCGACCTGCGAAACCACCAGGACAAGATTCACTGCGCTGAGGGCAAGGTCAGGAATCCCGCGGCCCGACGCGAAATGCTCACCTGGAAATGTTGAGACATCTGACCAGCCTCCTGCGCGACGTGACCCGGGTGGCCGTGGCGCGGGTTCTGGCGCTGGGACTGGTCACGCTCACCCATGTGCTGGTGGCTCGTAAGCTGGGCCCGCAGGGCCGGGGCGATTTTGTCTACCTTTACACCTTCGCCCTGACCGTCTA
>CAYYHB010000185.1:0-9515 GCA_964471395.1 uncultured Burkholderiales bacterium
TATTCGTTGCATTCGGCTGCGGACACCATCCACGTCGGGTATTCCGCACCTGGGTAGACGGTGGCTCGCCCGTGGCCGTGTTCGAGGTTACCTCTCGAACCTCGCGCCGGACCGATCAAACCACCAAGCGGGTCCGTTACGCCGAGATGGGCGTTGAGGAGTACTTCCTGTTCGACCCGTTGGGAGAGTATCTGCGCGGTCAACTGCGGGTCTACCGCCGCGACAATCAGGATCTTGTTCCCGTCGTGACCAGGGGACGCTACCTCAGCCAGTTGCTCGGGCTCGAGCTGGTCGTGGAGAACGAGCTCTTGCGATTGGTCGATCCGGTCAGCCGTGTTCCCTACCTCACCCAGGCTGAATCGTTTGCGGCAAACGAAGCTGCTGTTCGGCAGGCTGATGCGGAACGCCGCCGGGCTGATGCGGAACGCCGCCGAGCTGATGCTCTCGAGCAAAAGCTACGCGAGCTCGGCGCTATCGAGTAACCGTTCGCGGGGTCTGCTTCGAGGGCGAGTGACTGCGCCCCCGGACTTTGCGCGGGGGGTCGGACCGCGGTTGGCCGGTTTGCCAAAGAGCCGAGAACCTGGTATCCTGTGAAGGTGCCCGGCCCCGTCGGACTACGGAACCGGGCAGGGGCTCAATCCGCTACCAGGCTGCATCAGCAGCAACACCATGAGCAGAACGAGAAGGATGACCCCTCCTTTCCGAGCCTGCGTTCCCGCGCAGGCTCTTCGTTTGGAAGGGGCCACTCCAATGGGGCCGGATGTTCTGCTAATCCCGACTCCCCGGGCCTATCTTCAAGGGAATTCCAGACTTCCTCCCGAAAGATCTGTTAAATTAATTGCTACTCGAGACGGGAACGGTCAGCCATTGGTTCCCTGGAAGACTCTCCTCCACCAAGCCCTCCGTGGTCCAAGCCCCGGGTCTACGACGGGCCTCGCAACTGATAGACCCAACTCACCAGGGCACGTAGCGGGTTCTCACCTCCGGCACAGAACCGCCGGTGAACAGAATGCCGCTTCACGGGCCCAATCTAGCCGTCTCATGCCTGTCCTGGCGCCGTTTCGCCTCGACCGCGTGCGTGGGTTTGATCGCTAATGGAGGATTCGACGGGGTCGGCGAGGCCCAGCAGCAGGGTCTCTGCGCCATCATATATAATGGTGCACACTATGGCCCCCGTGAAAGCCACCTTTTTCCTGCCTGTCAAGGACAACGACGGCCGCGACCTCGGGTCGGAGATCGCCGCCGTGGAGGTCCGCTTCCTGTGAGGAGGACGAGACGTTGAGCCTGACCGAGAAGAGCATCCGCAGCGAGGCCCAAAAGCTCCTCAAGCAAGGCGTGACCGCCCCGGATTTCTCCCGCCTCTTCTTCGGACCCGCAGGCCGCCTCCGGGCCCTCTGGACGACCCCGGAACAGCGCCGCCAGGGGGTGCGTTCCGAGCTCTACTGCTGGCTCCAGCAACAGCTGGCCGCCCTCCGCAGCCGCGAGGTGAACGAATTCGAGCAAGAGGTCCAGGCGCTCTCAGGCCGGGTCACGATTGTGATCCCCAAGAGCCTCCACGCCGCTCTCAAACGCGAGGCCCAGCTCGAGGGAGTCTCCCTCAGCGAGCTGATGCGCCTGAAACTGGCGGTGAAATACTCGCAGAGCGCGCGGCGGCTGGCCTACAAGCGAGCCGCGGGTGGCTGATGACAAGAAGCAAACGCCGGTCGGTCTGGCCACCCGACTGACCGGTTGGCTGTGCGACCGGGTGCTGGCAACGGGGCGCGTGACCGACTCGGTGCACAACGAGCACGGAACCTATGCCGAGGGCTTCGCCACCCTGGCTCTGGCCCTTCAACCCGGGGGCGACCCGGCCCGGGAGAGAGCCCTGCGCCTGACGCTGCGACACAGCCTGGCTCGCCCCCGCGACTCGGAGTTCGACCAGCTCGCCCTGCTCTTGCTCTGCCTGCGTCGACCGGGCGAGTACCTGCGACCCTCGGACATTCGGGTCTACGACGGGCGGCGCGTGGTCTCGCGCAACTGGATCGCCATGCGGGCCCTGAACTTCTCGCTCCGGGCCCGGCTGACGGGCAACCGGGCCGACGCGGCGCGGGCCGAGCAACTGTGGAAGAAGGTCCTCTCCTGGCAGACCTCCGAGGGGCTGTTTCTGGATTCACCGGTCGGCGAGGTGGCGCCGGTCACGTATCACGCCAAGTTCTGCGCCACGCTGGCCCTGGAGGCTCGCGAGCTCGGGCAGCCCTCGGCTGAGCGCACCTCAGCTCTCGAGCGAGGGCTCGACGCCCTGGAGGCGCTGGTCAGCCCCTCGGGGGTGCTGGTGCCCTACGGCCGCTCCCGGGGCGCCCTGTTCGGCTACGCGGCGGCGGCTCTGGCCCTGCTCCTGGCCGGCAATCCTTCCCAGCGCCAGGCCGGCTGGCGGCTGGTGGCGCGCATGGGCGAGTTCCTCCAGAGCGACGGGCACATCCCCTGCGTTCTCAATCAGGGCGAAGCCGAGCGCCTCGACTGGGACGTCTACGTCAACAACCCCGACTACAACGCCTATGCGGCCGCGCTTTTCTCGATGCTGGGGGACGTTCGGCCGGAGCCCACCGAGCCGTCTGCCGGCGTTCCGGTGCGGCAGCTGGGGCCACTTTGCATCCTGCAATCCGAGACCGCCTACGTGGCGGTGGTGACCAGCGGCCAGAGCGCTCCCTGGAATACGCCGTTTTTTTGTGACTTCCGCACCTACGGCATGCAGCCCCTGTGGTGGGAGGAGGGCGGGAAGTGCCTGCTGTCCCCCGTCCCCTACCACTGGCAGGGCGAGTCGAAGATGGAGCCCCTGGTAAGCCCGGTGGGCCATGGATGGCTGCCCTGGCTCCGACGAGGCAAGCACCTATTTCTCCCTCGAGTCTATTCCGAGATTCAGGTCACGGATGAGGGCCAGGGCGTGGTGCGAATCGAAGGGCGAGGGAAGGTGACCGCCTACACCCGCGTGGCTCGCTGGATACGGGGGCTCTTTGCGCTGCTGATGTTGCCGATTCCCCAGTTCTGGGTGAGGACGCTCCCCCTGGAGGTGGTCCGGGTTCTGCGCTTCGACCTCGCGAGAAAGACGATCGAGCTCGAGACCCGCTATGCGCCCGAGCCCGATGGCGAAGGCGACCCGTGCGTGGGGAAGGTCTGCTTCAAAGGGCCCCGCAGCGCTTCTTGAGCTGCCACGGGGACGGCAGCCCGGTTGGGCAAAGTGCGCCCGAGTCGCCTGCACATCCCCGCTCACCGGGCGAGGTGCGCTGAAGTCGGGGTGCACATGTGCGCCCCAGTCGCCCGCACATCCCCGCTCACCAGGCGAGGTGAAGTCGGGTGCACATGTGCGCCCCGGTCGACCGCACATCCCCGCTCGCCGGGCAAAGGTGCGCTCAAGTCGGGTGCACATGTGCGCCCTGGTCGCCCGCACATCCCCGCTCACCGGGCGAGGTGCGCTGAAGTCGGGTGCACATGTGCGCCCCAGTCGCCGCACATCCCCGCTCACCAGGCGAGGTGCGCTGAAGTCGGGTGCACATGTGCACCCCAGTCGACCGCACACCCCCGCTCGCGGGGCAAAGGTGCGACACACAAGGCAGGGGACTTCTCCGTCCAGTTGCGAAGATTCTCACCTGATATGATTCTCGCTTTGCACATCCCGGACGGCTTTCTTTCCGTGCCGGTAGACGTGGTGGGCTGGCTGCTGGCCATCCTGGCCATCGCCCTGGCCCTCAAAGCCACAGGAAGCGAGCTGGGCGAGCGCCAGGCGCCCTGGCTGGGCATCCTGGCGGCCTTCATCTTTGCCGCCCAGGCCATCAACTTCCCGGTGGCGGCGGGCACCAGCGGGCACCTGCTGGGCGGCGCGCTGGCGGCCATCGTGGCCGGGCCGGCGGCGGCCGTGCTGGTGATGACCTGCGTGATCGCGCTGCAGGCGCTGCTCTTTCAAGACGGCGGACTGCTGGTGATGGGCTGGAACATCGTCAACATGGGCGTCCTGACCGCGCTGGTGGGGTCGGCGGTCTACCGGCTGGCTCCCTCCAACCCCGCGCTGAAGCTGGCGGCCGCTTTCCTGGCCGCCTGGCTGTCGGTGGTGGTCAGCTCGCTGGCCTGCGCTCTCGAGCTGGCCGCTTCGGGCACCAGTCCCCTCCAGGTGGGCCTTCCGGCCATGGCCGGGGTGCACTCATTGATCGGGCTGGGCGAAGCGCTGATCACGGTCTTCTTCCTGGCCTACGTGATGAAGGTGCGGCCCGACGCCCTGGCCGAGCAGAAGGGCCCGGCGCCGGTCTTCCTGGCCGGGCTCTCGGTCGCGCTGCTGGTGGCGCTGTGCGCTCCCCTGGCCTCGAGCAGCCCGGACGGGCTGGAGGCGGTGGCCGAGCGGCAGGGGTTTCTCCATGCTGCTCAAGAGCCACCCTTCAGCCTGCTGAGCGACTACACGGTGCCCGGGGTCAGCCACGAGGTGGCCACCACGCTGGTGGCGGTGGCTCTGGGCACGGTGCTGGTGGGCCTGATGGGCCTGGCCCTGGGCCGCACGCTGGCCCGCCGGCATGCTTAGGCTGCTGGCCGTCCTGAGCTACCTGGTGGCCGTGGCGCTGGCCCACAACGCCCGCGAGCTGGGACTGCTGGCCCTGCTGGGGTTGCCCTTCCTGAGAGCCTGGCGCCCAAAAAAGGCGCTGCTGGCCCTCCCCTTCGTGCTGATGGCCCTGCCGTTACTCTTCCTGACCCCTGGTCCGGTCTGGCAGGCCGGCATCACCTACCCGGGAATGCACCGGTTCGCCCTCCTCCTCGCGCGCGGGGCTCTCTCCCTGACGGCCCTCCTCTGGCTCACCGCCCGCCCCTTCCCCGAGTTGCTCCAGGCTCTCGAGCGACTGGGCTGCCCCAGAGCGATCGTCAGCCTGATGGGGCTGGTCTACCGCTACCTGTTCGTCATCTCTGACGAGGCGCAGCGCCTGATGCGAGCGCGAACCTCGCGTGCCTGCGGCTCGCCGGGCCTTCTCTACCAGGCGGGCACGGCGGGCTCGATGGTGGGCAACCTGTTCCTGCGCTCGCTCGAGCGCAGCGAGCGGCTCTACGCGGCCATGCAGAGCCGGGGCTACGAGGGCGCTTTCCCGGCTCCCCCGCCAACCCCCGTCAAACCGGCCCACCTGCTCGGGCTCCTCGCCTGGGTCACCCTGCTGGCCGGGAGCCTCCATCTTGCTTGAAGTCGAGGGTCTGAGTTTCAGCTACCCCGATGGCCGCGAAGCGCTGCGGGGGGTGAGCTTTCGCCTGCAAGCTGGCGAGAAGGTGGCCCTGGTAGGCCCCAACGGGGCGGGCAAGTCCACCCTGCTCTTGCAGCTCAACGGTGTGCTGCGCTCGAACTCGGGGCAGGTGCAGGTGGATGGGCTGGCCCTCTCGCCCGGCACGGCGCCCCAGGTGCGGGCCCGCCTGGGGCTGGTCTTTCAGGACCCCGACGACCAGCTCTTCTGCCCCACGGTGCGCGAGGACGTGGCCTTCGGCCCCCGCTGTCAGGGGCTGACCCCCAGCGAGGTGGAGCCCCGCGTGCAGGAGGCCCTGCATGCCGTGGGGATGGACGCCTTGATCGATCGCTCCTCGCCCCACCTGAGCCAGGGCGAGAAGAAGCGCATCGCGGTGGCCACGGTGCTGGCCATGCGCCCCCCCATCCTGGTGCTCGACGAGCCCACCGCCGGCCTCGACCCCCGTGCCCGCCGTGAGCTGATCCGCCTGCTGGCGGGGCTGCCCCAGACGATGCTGGTCTCGACCCACGACCTTGCGATGGTGGCCGAGCTCTTTCCCCGAACGCTGCTGCTCGACGAGGGCGAGCTGGTGGCCGATGCTCCGACAGCGGAGCTCCTGGGGGATGGGGCGCTGCTCGAGGCCCACGGGCTGGAGCTGCCCTGCGAGTGCGGCCTGCTCAGGCGAGCAAGCGCTTCAGCTCTTCCAGGCTGACCTGGCGGCCCAGCGCCAGAACAATTGCATCCAGCTGTTTTTCTTCGTGGACACGCGACAGGTCTTCCAGCAAGCTGCTGGCGTCAGCCTGGAACCGGTCCTTTATCTGAAGCTCGACGGCTCTGCGCAGGCCCTCTTGACGGCCTTCCTGGCGGCCACGGACCAGACCCTCACGTTCCCAACTGGTGGTGTATTGCATCACCGCCTCGCGCTCCTTCCGGCTCATCTGAGCAATTTCGGCATCAAACTTGCGCTTTTCCTCCAGTCTTCTCAGTGGCAGATAGCTGTCCACGAACTGGAAGAGAAAGCCCAGTCGAGTTGGCTCCAACTCAAGGCCGACCAGCATCTTGAAGGAGGCGGCCTTGACCTCGGCTCTCTGGCCTCGGGCCGGCCCCATGAAGGGCAGCAGGCAGGCTCCAACCGGGTTGGGGCTCTCAAGATAATCCCGCCATCTTAGAGCATTCAGCTCGATGACCTGGAATTGAAAAACCAGCGGCCGAAGGCAGGGGAACTCGACCACGAAACGATCGGGTTGAAGGGTGCGCCGTCTTGGATAGGAGAGCACAGCCAGCGGATAGATGTCCAACCCGTGGCGCTCGAGCAAGCGGGCGTAATAGAAGAACATCCGACGCTCGAAGTCGTTGCGGTATTGGGCCTCGTGCTCCAGGTGCACCAGAAAGATGCGCTCGCTGCCCGCAACGCGCAGGCTGGCCAGCAGGTCGGCCTCGCCCCGCTGCCCATCGGGCAGGTCGGCAAAGACCTCCTTATCCAGGAACACCAGCGAGTCGGGCTCCGCAAAGGCCCTGACCTCAGGCGCAAAAAGATCCAAGAACTCGAGAAAATAGGCAGACAGAAGATGCTTGAAACCCTGGTCGTGATTCACGGGGATTGCCCCCCGGCGGGACGAGGCAAAAACGGCTCGTCCGGGTGAAGTGAACGGAGACTACTTCCGTACGGCCCTTCTTGGCGACGAAGGCTGAGAATCCTTCAAGCCGACATCTCCTTCTTGCGCACCACCACGCCCCCCACCAGCACGCGCTCCCCCTCCTCCACCACGCCGGTGGGGGCGGCCCTGGCGACCAGGGTGACCACGCTCAGGTAGGTCTCCAACAACTTCTCCAGCGTCTCGCGCTCTTTGGGCTTGCGGCTCCAGTGCTCGTCGTAGTGCTTGAGCACGTTCTTGGCGAAGCCGCGCACCGCCTCGGCGTCGCCCAGCTCGGGTTGCTCCATGGCCCCGCGCCAGAGGGCGTAGCGAGCCCCCTCGCTCTGCACCTGGCCGCGCAGGGTCTTGGTCAGGCGAGCAAGGTCGGTGCCCTGGGCGGCCAGGGTCCTGTCCTGCAGGGCCTGATCGCCGGGAGGGCAGATGGCCAGGGCCAACTCAGCTCCCCGTAACTCGGGACCGGCCAAAACCGCTCGCGCCGCCCGGACTTTGTCGGCCGGCTGCCACTCGAGCGCCAGGCGCGCGGCCTCGCCAGGCAGGTCCTGGAGGGCCTGCTGGCCCAGCATCTGGGCGTCACGCTCGCGCTGGTCGGCCTGCCAGCTCGAGCTCAGGCTGGTGATGGCGTCCAGGCTCTCGGCGTAGAACTCGCCCACGCTCCGCCCTTTCAGCCCCTGCTTGTAGAGCGCGGTTTTGCTGGCGCTGGCCTGGCAGCTGCCGATCAGCTTCAAGGCCCGCTGGGCGTTGGGAGCGCCCTTCTCGGCCAGCAACCTGGTCTGCAGGTCGAAGTCGTAGTCTCTGCACAGCTTCTCGCCCAGCGCCAGGGGGTCGGCCTGGGGGTTCTTCAGCACGGCCTGGATGCGCCCGGTCTCGTCGGAGTAATTCCAGCGGTCCAGAGCTTCCAGCACCCGGTTGCCGGCCAGCAGCGGACGGGCCCGACCGGCCAGGGCCAGGGCGTCGGCTTGCTTCTGGTCAGCCTGATACGAGCTGGTGCCCTCTTGCAGGCGGCCGATCAGGCTGGCATAGAGCTCGAGCGGCTTTCCAGCCTGCTCCGGACGTTTGGTGGCCATCTCCCAGATCTGCTCCCGGGCGGTGTGCGACTTGACCAGCTTGCCCAGCTCGAGGGCCAGAGCGGCGGCCTGGCCCGCCGGCCCCCCGGCGGCCACCTGCTCTTCCAAAAGAGCGGTGGTCAGGGCCGTGTTGTAGTGGCTACAAAGCGAGACTCCCACGGCGTGCACCTCGGCGGCGGTGCGGGCGCGCGGGTTGTCCAGGGTCTTGTGGATGCGGCCCACCTCGTCCAGGCCGGAGGGCCAGCGGTCCAGGGCCGCCAGCACGGGATTGCCGGCAAGCAAGGGACGCATCTTGCCGGCCAGCAGCTCGTGGTCTTTGTGGATCTGCTCACGCTGGTAATCGCTCTCTTGCTCGCTGGCTTTGAGCAGCCAGCTGTAAGCCTGGAGCGGGTCCTTGACCAGGGTGACCTGGCGGGTGGCCAGCTCGAAGGCCTTCTCGCGCACGCGCCGAGACTTGAGCTGGGGCATCACCTCGAGCGCCAGCCTGGCGGCCTCGGCCCGCTCGCCGCCAAAAGCCTCCTGGTCCTTCAGAATCGCCTCGCACATGGCGGTGTTGTAGGTGCTGGTCAGCCCGATGCCCACCTGGTGCACCTCTTCGGGAGTGCGCACCCGGAGGTTCTCCAGCACGTGCGCCATTATGCCCGCTTCGTCGTAGCCCAGCGGCCAGCGGTCCAGGGCGGCCAGCAGGGGGTGCGACTCCAAGTGCGGGCGCAAGCGCGCGGCCACCAGGTTCTGGTCGGCCTGCTGCGCCTCGCGTTGATACTCGCTGTTGTTGCGGCGCAGGTCGTCGAGCATGGCCGGATAGAGCTTCATCGGGTCGCACACGGCCGTGGTGGCGAGCTTCCAAAGCTTTTCCTTGGCCCGGCGGGACTTGAGCTGGGGCAAGAGCTCCTGGGCGGTCCGGGCGGCGCGGGCCTGGTCGCAGCCGAAGGCCTCCTGCTCTTGCAGCAGCTTCATGCACTGGTCCATCTGGTAGACAGAGGCCCTGGAGACACCGAAGCGGTGGATGTCCTGCGCACCGGTCAGCTTGCGGTTGTCCAGGGCCAGCTGGATCAAGGCCGGCTCGTCCAGGCCGAGCTGCCAGCGGTCCAGAGCCTGCAGCACGGGGGTGCCGGCCAGCAGCGGGCGCAGCTTGCCAGCCAGCAGTTGGGCGTCCTCGTCGGCCCGGCTGCGATCGACCTCGCGCAGCAAGGTGGCGTAGACCTGCTCACGATCCTGAGCCTGCGCCGTGTTGCGCGTGCAAAGATCCCACAGCTTCTGGCGGGTGGCGAAGGACTTCAGCTCGCCCATCAGCTCGAGGCCGACCTCGGCCGCTCGCGCCTGCTCGGGCCCGAGCGCCTTCTGCTCTTGCAGCAAGAGCTGGCAGAACTCCCGGCTGTAGGCGCTGCACTGTGAGACGCCCAGGCGATGCAGCTCGGCGGGGGTCTTCAGGCCCTCGTTCTCGACCGCGAGCTTGACGGCCAACAGGGCCTCGTGGTGTCCCCAGCGGTTGATGGCCGCCATGACAGGGAGACCGGCCGGCTTTGCGCCCGTGGCGCTCCAGCACTCGTGCCACGCAGAGCCTGTAGAGCGAG
>CAYYHB010000186.1:0-9507 GCA_964471395.1 uncultured Burkholderiales bacterium
TCGACTGGGGCTGGCGCTCGAGCCGGGTGCAGCTGGTGGGAGGCGAGGAAGAAGACCTGGGAGACGTCATCCGCGGCGCCGGGGCGGCCGCAATGGCTACCGAGCACGGTCGGCGGACGTTCGAGAGCGCATGAACGGCTTCCACCTGGCCGCCCTGACCAACATCGCCGGCATCCTCGTGTTTTCGCGCGGACTGGTCGGCTCGACGCTGGGACAGCACTTCCCGGGCCTGTTCGGCTTCTGGGGCCTGGTGTGCATTATCCTGTGGGGCCTGGCCTACCTATCGGTGGCCCGCAGCTATGCGAAGGTGCCCGCCCTGGTTGCCGTGTTCGGCCTGGAGAAGCTGGTCTACGTGGCCTCATGGCTGTGGTGGCTGGCCCACTCGGGCGGCCAACTGGGGGCCATCTTCGCCCAGGACCGACTGGCGGGGGTGTTCTTCGCAGCCTACGGAGCCATCGACCTGGCCTTCGCGGTCTACTTCCTGGGGGTCTACCGCAAGCTGTCGAGGTAGGCCCTCAGGCCACCGCCATCAGCTCGTCGAGCGCCTCGTCAAGGCTGGCGTAGTCGGACGACTCGCGATACCACTCGTGGGGGCCGCACTGTCCGCAGCTCGAGGCGAGGTAGTAGCCCTGGCCGCTCTCGCGCACGTCGAGGGTGAGTCGGGTTCCGCACTTGCAGTTTTGCATTGCATTCAACCTCCTGCTCAGATTCCTGAAGGAAATTCCAGCAAAGGGCGGGTTTTCCTTTCGAACAGGAGGTCGATGCCGGGCTCAGAATCCTGGGCAATGGCCAGGTTTGATACCCGACTCAATGAGCGTCTGCGCGAGTTCCTCTTGCGCCAACATATCTTCTTCACCGCCTCGGCCCCCGACCAGGGCCGCATCAACCTCTCCCCCAAGGGGCTCGACAGCTTCCGCATTCTGGATGACCGGACGGTGGGCTACCTCGACCTCACCGGCAGCGAGAACGAGACGGCCGCCCACATCGCCGAGAACGGCCGGGTCACGATGATGTTCTGCAGCTTCCAGGACAAGCCGTTGATCGTGCGCCTCTACGGTCGCGGCGAGGTGGTGCGCCCCCGCGACGCCTCCTTCGAGGAGCTGCGCCAGCGATTTCCCACCTATCCCGGGCAGCGCCAGATCATCGTGCTGCACATCGACTCCATCATGAGCACCTGCGGATTCGCAGTGCCCTACTTCGAGTACAAGGGCGAGCGCGACAACCTGCTCGAGTTCGCCTGCAACATGGGCGAAGAGAAGATGGATCAGTACCGCCGCGAGAAGAACCAGCAGAGCATCGACGGCCAGCCCACCCACCTGTTCGAGGACTGAGCCTCGGGGGTATACGCCCTTGCCGGGGTACCCCCGAATTCCCGGGTACTCGCTCCCCGCCCCCGTATACCCCGGCCTGGGCGGGGTACCCCCGAATTCCCGGGTACCCGCTCCCCGCCTGCGTATACCCCGGCCTGGGCGGGGTACCCCCGAATTCCCGCGTACCCGCTCCCCGCCCGCGTATACGCACTTGCCAGGGCCGTACCGGAAAATTTGGGCGGTATCCCGTGGCAGCGCGCCACTCGCTCACCCACGAGGACTTCCTCAAAACGCCCCCAATGGGCAGAGCATGCACTACTACTTGCTGTTTTACGAGAAGGTGGAGGACTACCAGTCCCGCCAGCAGCCCTTTACCCAGGCCCACCGCGAGCACATCGCAGGCTACGTCCAGGCCGGCACGCTGGTGCTGGGGGGCAATCTGGGGTCGGCCGGAGCGCTCATCTTGTTTCGCTGCGACGGGCCCGAGCTGGTGGAGGGTTTTGCGACCACCGATCCCTATGTCACCGAGGGCGTGGTGGCCCGCTGGCGAGTGGAGCCGTGGGACACGGTGGTGGGGGCGGCGCTGTCCGGGTGAGACCCCTGGCCAGAGCATGCTAGAATCAACTCGATGGAGATCCCCCCTCAGACCCCGCCCAGGGTGCGCGTTGCCGCCTACCTGGACGCCACCGAGGAGCACTTCGAGCCTCACGCCGTAGGCCGGGTGGACGCCTTCGAGAAGGCGGTGGCGGCCGCGCCCAATTTGGAGATCCAGGCGCACGTGGTGCGCAATGGCACCTCGGCGGGCACCAAGCTGCTGCGGGGGCTGGGCTATCTGGCCATGCACGTGGCTCCCCCCGTGCTGGGGAACAGCCTGTTCGGGCTGCCGGGCCTGGTGCTGGGGGGCGCCGTGAGCGCCTACCTGGTCTACCAGGGCTACACCCTGGAAGCGGGCAAGAACCTGGGCGGCGCCTTCCACCAGCCGTTCGCCAGCCCGGGACCCTTCTGGAAGGGCACCCGCACCTACGAGATCGTGCCCGATCAGAGCGACGGCATCGACTCCAGAGTGCTCTCCCAGAGCGACTCCGTCCGCCCGGCCACGCCCGAGGAGCTCTCCGGCTTCGTCAAAGAGCAACTCGAGCCCGGCCAGACGAACGTGCTCTACATCGCCGGACACGGCTGGGGGCCCTGGAAGGTGGCCTCGATGCACACCACCTCCCTGGCCGCGGCCGTGGAGAAGTCCGGTGCCAGGCCCGACCTGGTGGTGTTCGAGAGCTGCCTGATGGGCAACCTGGAGGCCCTCAGCCTGCTGCGCGACAAGGCCAGCGTGGCGGTGGTCTCGGAGGAGCTGATGGTGGCGGGCGGGATGGGAGCGGGACAGCTGCCCATCAAGGCCATGCTGGCCCAGGCGGCCCGCCAGGGAGGCACTCCCCAGGAGATGGGCCAGCGCATGGTGGCGGTGGCCCGCCAGGCGGGGGTGCCGACCCTGGCGGCGGTCGATCTTCAGGCGCTGGATGGTCTGCTGAGCCAACTGGACGGCCTGGCCCAGGCTGCCCTGCAGCAGCTGCCGACCAGGCGAGAAGCGCTGCGCGAGGCTTTGCAGGCCTCGGCCAAGGTTCCCCAGATCGACCATGAGCTGGGCGGCACGGCCGACTTCGCCGACCTGGGCGACTTCCTCAAGCGCCTGAAGGCTCTCGGACTGCCCGCCGAGGAGGCCGAAAAGGCTCTGCGCAAGGCGGTGCTGGCCCATACGGCCGGCCCGGGCCACGAGGCCACCACCGGGCTTTCTTTCTGCACCCGCATCCCCAAAGGGGGCGAGGAGATCTACGCCGGCCTGCCTTTGCCCGAGTCGTTGCGCAAGCTGGTGGGCGAGCTCATCTAACCCTTGCCTTCGAGCTTCTCCTCGAGCCGGGCCAGGACATAGGGATAGAGCAGCCAGGGGTTGATCCGCCACGACTTGCCCACTCGCAGGCCCGGCAGCCTTCCAGTTTCGAGCTGGAGCAGGACCTCACCGCGCGGCAGCTCGAGCACTTCGGCCACCTCGTCGGGGGTCAGCAGTTCAAAGGGAACCCTCACCGGGCGAGCCTTCCCCACGCGGGGCGGGAATCCATCTCGGCGGCGCGAACCTCGCCGGCATGAGCACCACCGCAGAAAAAGTCCCCGGCGCCCGCTGGGATCTGACGCCCTTCTTCCCCACCTTTCAGGGCCCCGAGTACCGCCAGTTCCTGGCCGAGTGCAAGAGCGAGGCGGAAGCCCTCCAGCACGAAGCAGGCAAGCTCAAGACCCTGGACGATGGCAACGCCGCCAGCTGGGCCCCCCTCTTCCAGCGTACCGAAGAGCTGGGCTCGCGCCTGAGCCACGCGCACGCCTACCTCGACTGCCTGCAGGCCGAGGACACCACGGTGGAGGCCGTGCGCCAGGAAGTATCCTCCCTGAGCCTGCTCTCCTCCGAGTTGGAGAAGATCCACGTGCTGCTGCAAGCCGCTCTCAAGACCTGCTCGGACAGCGCCTTCGAGAGTCTGGTCGGCCACGAAGCCCTGAAGACGGCCCGCTTTGCCCTCGAGCGCATGCGCCGCCAGGCCCGCTACACGATGGATGCCGAGCTCGAGACCCTGGCCGCCGAGCTGGGCGTGGACGGCTTCCACGCCTGGGGCCGGCTCTATACCCAGATCGCCGGAGGGCTGGAGTTCGAGCTGCCGGGTCGGGGCCTGGTTCCGATGGCACTCAAGAACAGCCTGCTCGAAGACCCCGACCCGGAGGTGCGCCGGGCCACCCTGGTCAACTCCAACGCCGCCTGGCAGCGCATGGAGACGGTGGCGGTGGCCTGCCTGAACGCCATCTCCGGCACCCGCCTCTTGCTCTACAAGCGGCGCGGCATCGAGCACTTCCTGGACGTGGCCCTGGAGGACGCCTGCTGCAGCCGCAAGACGCTGGACACCCTGATGAGCGTGCTGCGCGAGCGGCGCGACCTCGGCCAGCGCTACCTCAAGCTGAAGGCCCGCCTGCTCGGCAAGGAGCGGCTCGGCGTTCAGGATCTTTACGCCCCCCTGCCCGTACAGCAAGAGCAGACCATCCCCTGGCCTCAGGCCAAAGAACAGGTGCTCCAGTCGTTTGGGGCCTTCTATCCGGGCATGGCCGAGTACGCCCGCCACGCCTTCGAGCACAGCTGGCTGGATACCGAGGCCCGCCCCGGGCGCAGCCCGGGAGGCTTCTGCACAGGCTCGGCGGTCATCAACCAGACCCGCATCTTCATGACCTACAACCAGGCCGCCGGCGATGTGCGCACGCTGGCCCACGAGCTGGGGCATGGCTTTCACGAGTGGGTGATGCGCGATCTGCGTCCCTGGCAGCGCGGCTATCCCATGACCCTGGCCGAGACCGCCTCCACCTTCGCCGAGGCCGTCTATGGCGAGAGCATGCTTGAGCAGGCCAGCCGTGAAGAGCAAGCTTACCTGCTCGACAAACGGCTCAGCGACACCTGCGCTTACCTGCTCAACATCCCCCTGCGCTTCGACTTCGAGAAGCGCTTCTACGAAGAGCGCGCCGAGGGCGAGTTGACCGCCTCCCGCTTCAAGGAGCTGGTGCTCGAAGCCGAGCGAGCCTGGTACGGCGAGGCCATCGACCCCAACGAGTTGGACGCGTACTTCTGGGCCTCCAAGCTCCACTTCTACATCACCGAGCTCAGCTTCTACAACTTCCCGTACAGCTTCGGCGCGCTGTTCAGCGCGGCCGTGTTCGAGAAGGCCCGCGCCGAAGGGCCGAGCTTCCTGCCCAGGTATGAGGAGCTGCTACGCCTGACCGGCAGCGATACCTGCGAGGGCGTGGCCCGGCGCTCGCTGGGGGTGGACATCGAGGCGCCCGAGTTCTGGCACACCGCGCTGCGGCCCACCGAGCGCGAGCTGGATCGCTTCGAGAGCCTCGTGCAGGACAAGCGCGCCGGCCAGAGGAACTGAGCTACTTCCATTCACCCGGGGAGGACCGCACGATGACCCTTCAGACCGAAAGTCCCGCCAGCACCGACGAGATCACCCTTGACATGCTGCTGCGCACGATGTGCGAGAAAGGCTCCTCCGACCTGCACTTGGCCGTCGCCAGCGTGCCCCACGCCCGCCTGGACGGGCGACTGGTGACTCTAAACGACACCTTCCCCGTGCTCGACCAGGCCACCCTGGAGAAAGTCCTCTTCCCGCGGCTGGACGCCGACCAGCTCGAGAAGCTGCAAAATCACCGCGAGCTCGACTTCTCGGTCTCAGTGCCCGGCCTGTCCCGCTTCCGCGGCAACATCCTGTGGCAGCGCGGCACGCTGGGCGCGGTCTTCCGCGCCATCCCCTCGCGTCCCCTGACCCTGGCCGAGCTCAAGCTCCCCCAGATCATCGAAGATCTGTGCAACCGCCCCCGCGGTCTGGTGCTCGTGACCGGCCCCACCGGCAGCGGCAAGTCCACCACTCTGGCGGCCATGATCGACCACATCAACAGCAACCATGAAGGCCACATCGTGACCATCGAGGATCCCATCGAGTTCTTGCACAAGAACAAGAAGTGCATCGTGCGCCAGCGCGAGCTGCACGCCGACACGATGTCCTTCGCCAACGCCCTCAAGCACGTGCTGCGGCAAGATCCCGACGTCATCCTGGTGGGCGAGATGCGCGATCTCGAGACCATCGGCCTGGCCGTCACGGCGGCCGAGACGGGCCACCTGGTGTTCGGCACCCTGCACACCAGCTCGGCGGCCACCACCGTGGACCGCATCATCGACGTCTTCCCCTCGGGCCAGCAGCAGCAGATCCGCATGCAGCTCTCCTCCACCCTGCAGGGGGTGATCTCTCAGACCCTGATCCCCCGTTCCGAGGGCAAGGGACGTTGCTGCGCGATGGAGATCATGGTGGGCACCAACGGCGTGCGCAACCTGATCCGCGAGGGCAAGACCCACCAGATCAACAACCAGATCCAGTCGGGCATGAGCGTTGGCATGCAGAGCCTGAATCATGCCCTCAAGACGCTGGTGCAGTCGGGCGCCATCACGGCCGACGCGGCCCTGATGAAGAGCAACGCTCCCGACGAGCTGCGCGGCTTCTTGGGGCTGCCGATGAGCAATCTCTAGACGGCTACAGCTCCTCCTCAAACGGCTGGCGCTGCTGCGCCGCCGTGACGGTCCAGGCCTCTTCAACCGCCGGCCCTACCGCATCGCGGGGGCAGCCAGCCATCGCTATCGAGCCGCCCCTCGCCTCAGCGAGGCCGAGGTGGCGGCCTTCGAGGTCGCCCACCTGGTGAGCTTGCCGGCCGAGTACCGCGAGTGGATCACCACTGTGGGCAACGGCGGCGTGGGTCCGGAGGATGGCCTGGGGACCCTGGCAGAGTGGGATCGGGTGCTGGGGCAGAAGGTCCAGGAGGCGGACTTCCTCCGCCAGGCCTTCGAGGCCAGCCAGGGCCGCCGGGGCACCCTTTGCCTGGCCTCGCACCCTCGACGTGAGCCCTTCCTGGTGGTCAGCGGCCCGGCTGCGGGCGAGGTCTGGGTCGACCAGGGGGGCCAGCTTGCTCCCGAGGTCGTCCAGGGGGTCCGGCTGGGCTTCTTTGACTGGATGGACGCCTGGATCAGCCGCTCGTTGCGCGAGCTGGGCGGATGAGCCGCACCCTGATCAGGTTACGTCTGTACGCCCCCCTGCTGCCTGCGGCATTGAGGCTGCAGGCAGCCCGCGAAATCGGGCGAACCTGCGACGCCACGCTGCTCGGCGAGCTGGCCGCTCGTCTGCCCGCTCTCCTGCCCGAGGTGCTCTCGGAGTGGCCCCAAGAGCGCCGGCACGAGCTCTTCGCCCTGCCGATCCTGCATGACCACCTGACGGATTACCTGGCCAGCGAGCCCTGGCGGCAAGCGGCCGCTTACGCCGGGCTCGCGCCCGAGCGCGCTCGGATGGTTCTGCAGGCACACCCGCCCGACGATCCGGCAGCACGGGCCCTGCTCTACCTGCTGGCCGAAGAGTTCGAGCACTACCTGGACTTTGATCTCTCCCGGGAGTACCTCCAGCAGGCTCTGCAGCGCTGTCGCCCGGCCGTGCGGGCCCGGGCGCTGCAGCTCCTCACCCGCACCGGTCACCCCGAGCTGGTGCGGGCCGCCGTGGCCCCGGTGAAGGACTGGCTGCAGCTCGAGCCAGACGAGTGGCTACCCCGCCTGGAAGGCATGGCCCGCCACCAACCGATCGAGCTCTTCGAGCTGCTGCCCCGCCTGGGCCCCGAGCAGGCGCTGGCGGCGGTGCTACAGCTGCGCGAACTCGGCTGGAGCCCCCCGGCTCGCATCGAGCCGCTCTGGGCCCCGCTGAGAGAGGCCGCCCTGCCCCCCTGGCAAAGGTTGCGCTCCGAGCTGGCCGCGCCCCTGGTGCTGCGGCGCGAGCGCGCTCCCGAGCAGCTCACCCTCAGCCCCTGCGGCACCCGGGTGGCCTGGCTGGAAGGCACTACCTGGAACCTGCGCATCCTCGGGTGGGGGTTCGTGAACCCGCTGGGCCGCCTGGCCGGCATCGAGCGCCTGGCCTTCGACCCTACGGGCGAGGTGGTGGCTGTGCAGGACCGGGTCGGAGTCCGCTTCTTTCTGGTCACCCAACCTGACCATCCCCTGCTCCTCTACGAGCGACGAGGAGCCCACGACTTTCGCCACTCGCGCACCCGCCCGGCCACCCTGCAACGTGGCCCCGAGTCGGTCCGCCTGGCGCTCTGGCCGGGCCCCGACGAGGTGGATCTGCCCCTCGAAACGGGCGCCTACGTGCCACTCGACCCGCCCGGCGCGGTGGTGGGCATGGGAAACGGCTCGCTGGGCATTTACCGGGCCGCCGGGCGCGAGTTTCGCTGGCAGAAGCGCTCCCACCCCGGCCCGGTGGAGCGACTGGAAGCCCGTCCCGGCGCGCGCAGATACGTGGCCAGCTGCGGCCCCGAGGCAGTGGTGCTGTGGCGCGAGGTCGAGCTGCTCCATAGCGAGCTGCTCGAGATCGGCCGGGCGGGGCCCTCCGACTGCGTGTTCTTCTGGAACGATCAGCTGCTGGTCGGGTCAAGCCTCTACGACCTGGAGCCCTTCAAGCTGGCCCACGAGCTGGGAGGCACTCCCGGCCGCTGCTTTGCGGCCGGCTCGCACCTGCTGGCCGGGCTGCTCGAAGGGGGAGCGCTGGTGTTCGATGGGCAGGAGGAGCGGGTGCTGCCCGGCGCCTCACCGGCCGAGCAGGGAACCTCGGCCCCCGATGGCACGCTGTGGCTGGTTCAAGACGGGGATCTGATGCAGCTCGACCCGACCCGCCGGATGCCCCGCCTCTGCCTGGCCGAGCTGGCGGAGCGGCCCGAGTGGGAGCTTCAGCCCCGCCCGCCGGCGCTCGGCTTCTTGAGCCTGCTCAGTCGGGCTTTCGCGGTGGAGCTGGCCGATGGGCGGGCTTCGGAGGAGAGCGATATCGAGCTGGAGTGATCAGTGCCACTCGTGAACCGATATCCTCCGACACAATCTCCAGCAGCTCTGCTCCAAACCCCTCGTCGAGCAGGACCGGTGACCGCACCTGGCAAGAAAGTCAGAACCCGCCCGGCAGCCCGGAAGGCGGGGGCGTCCCCCGCTCGGTCCCCACGATGAGCTTGAGCTTGACCGCGTTGGACCGATGGCCGCGATCGCTCATGGCGTAGACCTGCAGATCCAGCTCGGTGCCGGCGGGCCGTGAGCCGGTGAATAGCGAGACCTGAAACTCCCCGGTGCCGCTGGTGCCGCCCTGGCCGGTCAGGGTGCCGCTCACCACGATCTGCGAGCCGGGCGAGGCGGTACCCTTGATGGTAAAGTTCTTCGGCACAGTGGACCCGCTGGCCGGGCTCTTCACCTTGAGCTGGATGCTCTGAGACCAGCCGGGCCCGACCAGCAGGCCGAGCAGGCACAAGGATAAGACTCTAGCCCTCATGGAGGGCTCATTCGCCGAGCTTGCGAGGACGATCCTCCAGACATAGCAGGGACCGAGGCCCGCGCGTGGTAAGAATTGGGTTCGACTGAGCACAGGAAGGACCCACCAAGTTGAGCACGGTTACATCCGATCCCCTGGCCGAGCTGCACACGTTCGGCGAGCGGGTCGAGAAGATCCAGCGCACCCTCAAGGAGCTGACCAAAGCCCTCAAGGAGCTGCGCCCCCAGGAGACGCGCAAATTGAAAGGCCGCCTCGAGCGCCTGCACAAGCTCGACCTGGGCCTGCCC
>CAYYHB010000187.1:0-9486 GCA_964471395.1 uncultured Burkholderiales bacterium
TGAGCAACAACAAGCTGACCTCGCTGCCCGCTCTGAGCAGCCTGCGCCACCTGCGCGCCAGCAACAACCAGCTGACCACAGTGACGGCCATGCCCGGGCTGGAGGACCTGGACGTCAGCCACAATCGCTTCACGGCCTTCCCGGCCGAGGTCCTCAAATCTCCTTCCCTGCGCAGCCTGGTGCTCTCGGGCAACGCCCTGGGCGCGGTGCCGGCGGGAATCGGCGCTCTGAAGAAGCTGGACACGCTCGACCTGGGCAACTGCCAGCTCAAGACGCTGCCGGCCGAGCTGGGCCAGCTAAGCGACCTGGAGAAGCTCTATCTCCAGGGCAACGGTCTTACGGGCCTGCCGGCCTCGCTGGCGGACCTCTTGCACCTCGAGCAGCTCGACCTCTCGGATAACAGCCTGACCCGAGACGCCGCGGTGGTCTTCCAGATCACCTCGCTCAAAGGGCTGGACCTTTCCGGCAACGACCTGGGCACCATCCCCGAGGGGCTGGGCGAGCTGACCCAGCTGGTCTACCTCGATCTCTCGGACAACCAGCTGACAGCGGTGACAGCCACCCTGGGTAAGCTCCGCGCCCTTCGCACCCTGCTGCTGGCGCGCAACCGCCTGACCGAGGTGCCAGCCCCCAAGAAGCTGACCGAGCTGCGCACTCTGAACCTGGACGGCAACAAGCTGACCAGCATGCCCGACCTGAAGACCCTTCGCGACCTCAGCGTGCTCAGCCTGGAGGGCAACAGTCTCAGCCACGTGCCGCCCGGGCTGGGGGGGCTGAGCTCGCTCAGCCAGGTCACCCTGCGAGGCAATCCCATCCCGGCCGCCGAGGTCAGTGCGCTGAAGGCGGCCATTCCCCAGGCCAACGTCGAGTATTAGGTCGGCAGCTACGCAACTCATTTGCACACCAGCAAGGGAAGGTTGGCACTGCCCTAGAAGGCCTGCGGATGTTGCGAAACCCATTGCCCTGGGCGCGGTGGTCGTACCTTGGGCTGGCAATCTGGTTGCTTGCGCTGCCTTGCCTGCCGGAGAGCCGGGCTCTGGGATTGGCCTTCGATGCCCCAGTGGCCTTGAGCTCGGCCTCCGAAGCCGGGGTCAACGCCTTTTCGTTCTACGCCCCTCCGGGCTCTGACGCTTCTGGGGCGCGACTTGAGGTTCTGGTCCACACGCTGCCGGCTGCCGTGGCTGCCGAAATGCGCGCCTCCGGGGCCGACCCCTTTGCCAACGGGAAGACCGTCTACCTGGGAGTAAACGGGCCCGCCTCCAGTCTGGTCAAGCGAACCCTCCTGGGAAGAGATTCGGTCGGCGAGTTTTACCCGCAGGTGCTGAAAAAATATGCCATCGAGTGCCACTGGGCCGTGTTGCCCGACGGACGCGAGCTGCTGCTGGCCTTTCGACGTCCTCTGAGCACTCCGCAGGAAGAGCTCGACTCCCTGGCTGAAGCCGTCTGCAAGAGTCTGCGCCCCTCGCCTTGAGAGCGGTAGGCCTGAGCTTGCTTGCTATCGGCCTCGTGCTCGCTCTTACAGGGGCCGGGCTACTGTGGTTCCAGGGGGTCCAGGCGCGGCGCGCCAACCTGGTGGCCGCCCCTCCGGGTGATGGGGCTTTCCGGGAGGAGCTGGTCGTGTCCGCCGGCGATCTGCTGACCAGCCGACACGGCCAGGTGGACTGCGTGGCCTACCGAACGCGGGTAATTATGCACTCGGAGTGGCCGGACGAGAGCAGCGACGAAATCGTCTTTCAGGAAGAGCGTGGGCCCGCCGAGCTTTTCCTGTCCACCTCGACAGGGAGCGTCGTCCGTCTCCCCCTTGCCCTCTGGCGAGAGCCGGACCTGTTCGTCAGCGAGACCAGCAGCGAGGCGCCCGTCTGGCTCTCCCCGGCACCGGAGCGGCGGGCTCCCAAGGCGGCCTTTCGAGTTGAGGAAGCCTGTCTCAAACCCGGGCAGTCAGTTTTCGTGGCCGCCAGCCTGAGCACCGACGGACGGTTGCAGGCCGACCCGGACCTGAACATGCTGGTGCTCTATCCCGGCAACCGTGAAGAATGCGTTGCATACTACCGGCAGGCATCCGTCTTTCAAGGCCGGGCCGGCCAGGCGTTTGTAGGGCTCGGCTCTGGACTGGTGCTGATTTCTGGCCTGATGATCCTGAAGACACGCGGAGGAAAACGATGAGACAGGTAGTGACCATTTTACTCTTCTTGAGCCTGATGCTGGTGGCCCGTGGCGCCCTGCCGCCCCTCTCGCCGCAGGAGCGAAACGACCAGGCCAGCGACATCGTGGTGGCAACCGTCATGAACGTCAAGCAGAAAGTGGAAGAGGTTCAGGGAGGCGATGACATCATCTTTGAGCTGAGCATCCGAGTGGACGATGCCAAGAAGGGAATGCTCCGTCCCGGGTTGACCCTGAAAGTGCTCTGTCGCCAGACCGGCCGGCGACCCGAGGGCTGGGCCGGACCTCAAGGCCAGAACGAGATTCCGCCTCAGAAGAGCAAGGTTCGCCTGTTCTTGCGCGAGCACGAGAATCAGTTCTTCCTGCTTGAGCCGAACGGATGGGAGAATCTGTAGGAAGTGGCTCAGGTGGACCGTTGGAAGGCACGCTGGCGAAACCAGACCGTCAGCGATTCGACATCGAGATCCCCGGCAGCCAGCGCCATGGTGGTCTTTTCCAGGTCGTCGGACTCGGCCGCCAGGTCCCAGCCGTTGACCCGCAGGAACACCACCGCGGCGTGGGCTCCCACCCGTTTGTTGCCGTCCACGTAGGGATGATTCTTGACCAGGGAGTGCATCAGGGCGGCTGCCTTACCAGGTAAGTCTGGATAGAGGTCCTCTCCCCCGTAGGTCATGGCCGGCCGCGCTGCAGCTGCCTCCAGGGCGCCGCGGTCGCGCACGCCCTGACCGCCCCCGTAATGCTCGAGCTGAAACTGGTGCAGCCAGTCGAGCTGTGCCACCGACAGGTAGAGTACCAATTAGCGAGCCAGTTCCTGGAAGGCCGCGTGATACTTCTCGCGCACTCCCTCGGCCAGGGCGCGGAAGTTGTCGGTCACCTGACCGTCCTCGTAGAACTTGATGCCAGGCCGGATGATGACGGCCCCGGTAAGCGGGTGGACCGAGACATCCACGCCCTGCCCCTTGCGCAGCTTGAAGGCCTGCACCACCTCGGCCGGCAGTGTCACGGCCAGGGACTTTCCGATCTGCACGAGTTTACGTTCCATGAGTATACATTAAATACTTACTCATTGCCCTGTCAACACATCCTCCACCAGGGCCAGCACGCACGGATTGCTGAGCAGGGCCCGGTGGTGCTCGCCGAGTCGCCCCACGTCGGGGTCGAGCTCGGACACGGAGTACTGCTCGACCCCCGGCAGGCTCACGCTCTCGGCCGCCACCGCTCCGTCGCCGCCGGCCACGAAGGGGAAGCGGGAAACCACCACCGGCAGGCGGGTGCCGCTGACCGAGACCACCTGGTCGAGCTTGTTGCGCTGCTCGTCCCAACGCGCGTTGAGACGCTCGAGCTCGGGCGCGTCGTCGCGAAAGCCGTCAGGACCCTCCCCCACCAGCCAACCCAGGCGCAGACAGTCGGCCCCCCGGGCCAGGGCCACCCCGTGGTTGGGCACGCCCAGCATGACCAGGTCGTGAATGCCATCCTCTCCCCGGTCGAGGTGCTCGCGGGTGACCAGACCTCCCATGGAGTGGGCCACCACATCCGACTCCAGGCCGGTCTCCTCGTGCAGGATCCGCAGCGCGGCGGTCAGCTCGTCGGCCTGCTCCGTGAAGCTGCCCTTACGGTCGGAAAACTGGATGGCATAGGCCGTCCCGGGCGGATTCGAGCGCACGGCGGCCCGGAAGGCGGCTTCATGGCCTTCGCGATAGACGGCGGCGAAGTCGTCCTGGCCCAGGGAACGGGCCAGCTGGCGGCCGTGCGAGGCCTGTCCCCGGTAGCCGGGCACGAAAAGGAGCGGGCGATCCATGGCTCGAGCCTAGCCGGTCCGCCTTTGTAGAACCTTTGACCTGCTGTTCACAACCGCGGGGCCGCAACCGGGCTAGAATGCGGGTATGCAGATCACTCCCCGCACCGTTACCCAGGCCTTCCTCCAGAATGAGGCCCGCCTGCTCCAGCTCAAGGAAAGCCCCCAGGAGACCGATTCGCTGGCCCAGCTCTCGTCGGACACTCTGGCCCGAGCGCTCGAGCCGCTGCCGGCCGACTGGCGCGCCAGCGCCCGCCAGCTCAGCCTGCAGGCTCTCTCGCAAGGCCTGCTGTGCGGGGCCCTGGACGGTGCCATCCTGTATCAAGCCGGGCAGCTCGAGCCGCTGGCCGAGAACCGCGCCGGCGACGAAGGCAAGCTGCTGCGCGGCCTGGGCCAGGCCCGCCAGGTGGCCGACCAGAGCTGGCGGGGCATGGGGGCCGACGACCTGCAGCTTCTGTCGGGCTACGGCAAACACCAGAACCAGGCCACCGAGGCCGAAGCCGAGCAGGCCGCAACCCGGGGCTCTGCCGATGAGTTCCGCACCTTCCTGCTGGCCACGTTCAAGGCCGGCTATGCGGTAGGGCTGGTGGATGCGGCCGTGGTCTTCGTGGCCGGCGAAGCGCCCGGCCAGCCCCCGGCTTGACGGCCGTCAAAGCGAACGCTACGAGAACCTGCTAAACTGACCCCGATGGCCGTCCAGTTCCCGAGATAGACGGCGGTTGTCCGTGTGTCGTGCCCCGCGGGGCTCCTCTGGTGCCCTCCGGCGGGCCCCGGGGCCACGACTCACCCGTGCGAGCGAATCAACTCCTGCAGGCGGCTGCGATAGGCCGGCTCTGCCTGCGACTCGGCCAGCTCCAATCCTTGGCGGGCGGCCACCACCCCCTCGTCGGTACGTCCCAGCAGCAGCAGGCAGTCGGCCTCCAGCAGCTTGAGATGGGCCAGGCTGACCTGCGCCCCCGACTCGGCCCGGTAGCGGTAGCCCTCGCGCACCAACTCCAGGCCCTGCTCGGGCTGGCCCAGGCGAGAGCGGGCCCAGCCCTCCAACCCGGTAGCCAGGCCCAGCCAGTGGCGCGAGTCGTGGCGAGCGCACAGCTCGCGGGCCTCGGAGGCGGCGCGCAGGGCCGTGCGGGGCTGCTCGAGCAGGTGGGCCACGGTGGCCGTGAAGACCCGGGCAATGATGTGGCTGAAAGGGTGGATCAAGCTGCGCGAGCGCAGACGTCGCAGCTCCAACCGGGCCGCCTCGGCCCGGCCCTGGAGGGCCAGCTGCCAGGCCAGGTGGGCCCGTCCCAGCACCACCGGGTCCTGCCCGTAAAGGCGCACCGCCTCGGGATCAGGACGGCCTGCAAGCCGCAAGGAGCGCTCCAGATGGGCCAGCGAATGATCCGTGGCGCCCATGTGAGCGGCCGTGATGCCGCTGGCCAGCTCGGCCTCCACCGCCCAGCCGGGCGGACCTTCGGTTGCCATGGCCCGCAGGCGCGCGGCCAGGTCTCTGGCGTCCTTCAGCTCGGCGCGCACCAGGTGGTAGGCCCACAAACCGCGCAGGGCGGCAAAGGGGGGGTGCTCGAGCGACCGGCTCAGCTCCTGGGCCCGGGCTGCGATCTCGGCCACCTCCTGGCTGGCGTAGCCTTCGGTCCCGATCAGGGGGGCGATGCGCTGGCTGATCAGGATGAGCTCACGCTCGGGCTGCTCCACCCCTTCCAGGGCCCGGTCCAGGTGCCGCAATGCCTCGACGTTGGCGCCCCGGCGCACCGACTGCCGGGCGGCCTCCTCCCAGAGCAAGCTGGCCCGATCCAGCTGGCGGGCCTGGCGATAGTGATGGGCCAGCATCTCGGGACGGGTTTGAGCCAGAGCCGGAAAGTCGCTCTCCAGCAGGCGGGCCAGGGCCAGGTGGAGTTTCTGGCGGTCGCGATGGAGCAGGGTCTGATAAGCCGCCTCCTGCATCAGGGCGTGACGGAAACCGGCGCTCTCGCCCCACCGCTCCAGCACCCCGGCCTCCACCAGCTCGGAGAGGGCCGGCTCCAGAGGGGCCTCGCACAGGGCTCCCAGCACGTCCAGGGGGAAGTGACGACCGATCACCGAGGCCACCTGGGCCTGTCGGCGCGAGGCTGGCAACTGATCCAGACGCGAGAGCAACAGGCCCTGCAGCGAGGTGGGCAGCTCGCTCTGGCCGGCCAGACTCGAGCGGGCCAGCTCTTCGCCAAAGAGCGGATTGCCGTCGCAGCGGCGGGCGAGCGCCTGGCAGCTGGTCGGATCCAGGTCGGGCAACAGGGTCTGCAGCAAGACCTCCATCTGCTCCACCGCCATGGGCTGCAAGCGGATGACTTCCCCGTCCGAGTCGGGCAGGGTCCGCCCGGCCACCAATAAGAGGGCCCTCTTTGCGCCCAGGCGGGTAAGCAGCAGGCGGCTGGACAGGTCGATCCAGTGGGCGTCCTCGAGTATCAGGAGAGCGGGCTCGCGCTGGCAGAAATCGTTCAGGAAACCGGTCAGATGGGTCAGGATCTCACCCAGCTCGAAACGGGTGGAGGGCTCGGGAGAGAGCAGCTCCAGCAGCGGTCCAGGGGGAAGGGCGGCGCGCACTTGCTCTGTGGTGGGGGTGAGGGGCAGGCCCAGGATGGCGCGCAGCCACTCTTTGATGGGGAAGAAGGGGTGGTCGACGGCGTAAGGGGAGCACTGAGCCAGCAGCACGGGGGCCTGGCAGCGCTCGCAGAACGTGCGCAGCAAGCGGGTCTTGCCCAGTCCGGGCTCGCCCACCAGGTTGACGCGCCGGAAGCCGCCGGCCTGGACCTCTTCCCAGAGTGCTTCCAGCACCTGGAGCTCGCGGCCGCGTCCCACGAAGGAGGTGGGCGCCAGCCTCGAAGGCGCCGAGCGCCGCCCGAGCACCCGGTGCACCCTGACCTCGCGGGCCAGCCCCTTGAGGGCAACCTCGCCCAGGCTCTCGGTGTGAAACTGCTCGGCGCACAGCTCGCGGGTGGTCTCGCTGACCAGTAGCGTGCCCGGCTCGGCCAGACTCTGCAGGCGGGCGGCAAGGTTGGGCACCTCCCCGATAGCCAGGCGCTCGCGTCGCCAGCCGCCGCCCATCTCGCCAACCACCACCGTACCGGTATGGGCTCCCAGGCGAAGCTGCAATGAAGACGGCACGCTCTCGAGCAGCTCGAGGGCGCAGCGCACGGCCCGCTGGGCGTCGTCTTCGTGGGCCGAGGGGTAGCCGAAGTAGATCAGCAGACCATCGCCTAAAAACTGGGCTATGTAGCCCTCCAGCCGCTCCACCACGGCGGCCGCGGCCCGCTGGTACTGGCGCACCAGCTCGCGCAGGTCCTCGGGGTCGAGCCTGGTGGAGAGGGCGGTGGAGCCCACCAGGTCACAGAACAAAACGGTCAGCGAGCGACGCTCGGCCAGCTCGCCGCCCGCCAGGCGCTGGCCGCACATGGCGCAGAAAAGGTGACCCGAGTCCGGCTCAAAGCCACAGGATTGACATCGCATGCCTGGCTGGCACTTCTCGCTCGGGCCTGCCCTGGCCTGGGCTCAGAGCGGGTTGCGGACCTTCAGGCTGGGAAAGCGGCTGAAATCCCGATCAGCGCTCCACAGCTCGCGCACACCCGAGGAGAGACAGAGCGCCGCGATTCGAGCGTCGTGGACTCTGGCGCCCACGATCTTCCCCGCCTGGAGGAGGCGGCTGAGCTCTGGAAAGTAGGTGGGACCCTCTGCAAGCAGGACCAGACCGGGGGATTCAAGCCAGGCATCGACGGCGTCGAGTGCGACGGCCAGGGGCGTGGGGGGCCTGTAGATACGCGGATGCGTGACGATCCCCAGGAACTCGTGCACACAGGGCCACGGGATCGCCCAGGCGGATGAGCTCGAGGCCAACTTTGCGAGCTTCTGGAGCGCTCTCTCGTGGAAAGGCGAATCCTCTCGATGGGAGTAGACGAGCAGATTCGTGTCGACCGCAATCAAGCTCCGTGCCCTTCATAGAGCAAGTCGCGAACGGTATCCCAGGAGGCGTCCACCAGCTCAGCCTGGAGCCCCTCTCCCTTGAAGGTGACCTGGCGCAATTGAAAGCCTGCCGCCTGCTTTTGGCGCTCCTCGAGCACTTTGCGCAGGCCTTCCTCGACGAGTGCCCGCACCGTGCTTCCCTCGCGGGCGGCCTGTCTGCGTGCCTGCTCGAGAAGCGAATCTGGAATCTCTACGGTGGTCTTCATACATCTAGATGTATCACTCCACCCGGATGGCCGTCAATCCGTTCGACCGTTGTCGCGCTATTCGTTCTCGCGCTTTTTCACCACCACGCCCCCGATGGTCACCCGCTCGGCCGTCTCGCCGATGGCCTGCTCGCTGGTCAGAAGGCCGGGCAGACTGGCCAGGGCCTTGCGCAGCCAATCCTTGTCGCTCGGATCGGAGGTCAGGCGCACCTGCAGCAGCGCGTTAATGGCCCGCGACAGGCTGACGCGCTGCTCGCGACAGAAGCCCAGCAGCTCCTGGCGGGCCGGCTCGGGCAATCCGGCCATGAAGTCGAGGTAGCTGCGGCGCTGCGAGGGCGTGTGCTGGCCATCCACGGCCAGGTCGAGGTAGGGCGTGACCTCCTCCAGGGGCAGCTCGTCGAGTTGCAGCACGACCCTGTCACCCTTGCCATCGGTGCCCTCGATGCGGGGGTTGGCCAGGCTGATGCCCGAGCGCTGGGTGCTGCCATCGGAAGTCAGCCGGAAGCGCACCTGCACCCGCTGCCCCGCGAACGGGCTCAGGTCGAGCTTGTGGCGCGAGAAGACGTTCTTGCCTGAAATACTCTCGAGCTCGCTCCAGCGCTGGCCGTTGGCGCTCACCTCGACCCGCACCTCGTCGTAGCCGCTCTCCAGATTGTGATGCTCGGTGAATCGCAGCACCGGCTCGGAGAGCTGGGTCAGCGAAACCGGGGGCGAGGTCAGGCTGCTATCGGCGCGCGGCTCGTAGTCGGCGCCCGGGCTATCCTGCCACACCTCGCGGAAGGCCCAGGAGGCCGGGCGCACGCGGGCCCAGGTGCCCTCGGGGCTAAAGTCGCGCACGTGCTGATCGAGCTTCTCGAGCACCTGCGGGTCGACGAGCGATTTCTGCAGCTCCTCCCACAACTTCTCGGAGCGACCCGGCTCGAGCCGGCGAGCCAGCTCGTGCAGCTTGACCGAGCGCTCCACGGCCGCCACACCCGTCAGGGCAAAGCCGCTGAAGCGGCGCACGGCGGCGCTGACGCCTTCATGCTCGGCCAGGTCGGTCAGCGAGCTCTTCAGGCGGTCAAAATCGGGTGAGTCGCCGGCCGGCGCGAGCACCCTCCAGAGCCGGGCCACGTCGGCCGGGGAGTGCTGGCGGCGCAGCTCGTCGAGGCAGGCCAGGGCCCGGGGACGCTCTTTCAGAGCCGCCACCGAAGGCCACACCTCGACCGCCGCCCGGCTTCCCAGCCTTCCGGCCAGGCCCACCAGCTCGCTCTCAGGGGAGGGCCCCAGGCTCAAGGCCTCGCGGGCCGAGCCAAGCTTGTGGGTGGCCGCTTCCAGGCGAGCCAGACCCTCTTC
>CAYYHB010000188.1:0-9480 GCA_964471395.1 uncultured Burkholderiales bacterium
TCTTCAACACGGAAGATCGCGGGGAGCGCGGCCGAGAGTAAGCTCTTCCAGGGCGGCGCGGTCGACGATCCGGATGCGTCGGCCTTTCAGCCCCAGCACTCCCTTGCGCCCCAGGCTGCGCAGGGTGCGCGAGACTGACTCGATAGTGGTGCCGGCAATCTGGGCCAGCTCCTCGCGGGTCAGGGGAGCCACCTGGCCCCCGTCCTCACATTCGAGCAGTAGACTTGCGATGCGCCCGGAGGCGCTGAGGCGGGCCAGCTCGAGCATGCGGGCTTCGGCCCGCTCGAGCGCATGGGCCATCGACGCCATCACGTTCTGAGCCACCTGGCGGTCTTCTTGCAGGGATGCCAGCAAAACCTCGCGATCCACCAGACAGATCAGGGAATCCTGCACAACCTCAGCTGTATTGGCCAGGGGCTGTCCGGTCAGAAGCTCGCGGTGCCCCAGGAAGTCGCCCGGCCCGGCCAGACTGACCACTTGAACCTGTCCAGCGGGATTGGCGCGGTAAAGCTTGACACGACCCGAGCTGATGCAATAGAGGCCGCGCCCCAGCTCGCCCTGTCGGAAGACCAGGGCCCCCCGCTTGTAGCGAGCCGAGCTCTTGCCAGAATCGAAGGCATCCACCACGGCGCTGGTCGCGCCGCAGAGAATGCCCTTGCCCTCACGATGGCAAAGATGACAGCTGGGGGCGCACGGATCCAGCGGAACAGTCTCCTTTCCTCGACTCCACCAATGTAGCAGAAGCGAGCAAGAACGAAATGACTTAGATCATGTCGGCCCTTTCAGGCCGATTTGAGCTGGCGACCATGCAAGTCGCCTCAGCCAACCCAACCTGAGCGGCAAAAGCCTTCTCGGTCGCGCCACCGACGCGCTTGAGCGCGCTCTGGCGGGCGAGGTCCCGGGCGCTCAGGGAGTCGAGGAGAAGGGCGGGCGGGTGGTGCTGGAGGGATCTCCGTGCGGCGCAAGAGCGTCGCACAGTAAGGGCTCAGTTCCCCACGCTGGCGGGGGCGTGGCTGGCCAGGAACTCTTCGGCCTCCATGGCGGCCATGCAACCCATTCCGGCCGCCGAGATGGCCTGGCGGAAGCGCCGGTCGACCACGTCCCCGCAGGCAAAAAGGCCAGGGGTGCGCGTCTTGACGATCTCGGTGGGGGTGTGACCCGGGATGGTGCGGATGTAGCCGTCCTCGTCGCGGTCCACCAGGTCCTTGACGAAGTCAGAGTTCGGCACGTGCCCGACGCCCAGGAACAGGCCATCGGTCTTGAACAGCTCCGGGGGCCTGTCCTTGCTCGAGACCATCACTCCGGTCACGCCCTCCTCGGGGGTACCCTTGACCTCAGACACCCAGCTGTTCCACAGGAAGGCAATCTTGGGATGGTTGAGAGCCCGGTCTTGCATGATCTTGCTGGCCCGGAGGGTGTCGCGCCGATGGATCACGGTGACTTTGTTGGCAAAGCGCGTCAAAAACAGCGCTTCTTCCATGGCCGAGTCGCCGCCTCCCACCACCACGACCTCGCGCTCGCGGTAAAAGGCCCCATCGCAGGTGGCGCAACTGGATACGCCCTGGCCAAACAGCTCGGCCTCACCCGGCACATCGAGTTTGCGGGCCCGCGCGCCGGTGGCCACGATCATAGTGCGGGTCTTGTGCACCTGACCGTCCTCCATGGTGACGATGAAATGCGAGCCCTCCTTCTGGACTTCGCGAATGCGACCGTACTGATAGGTGGCACCGAACTTCTGGGCCTGTTTCTTCATGCGCTCGATCAACTCGAAGCCGCCCACTCCGTCCGGGAAACCAGGGAAGTTCTCCACGTCGGAGGTGAGCGACAGCTGCCCGCCCGGCTCATCCCCTTCGAACACCAGCGGAGCAAGGTCGGCGCGAGCCGCGTAAATGGCTGCAGTGTGGCCGGCGCAGCCCGATCCGGCGATGATGACATTGTGTTCGCTCAAAGCAAAACTCCTCGGAAAAGTTTGGGGGGGCGGTAGGCGAAGCTTGCATTCCCCGCCAGGGCTGGATGTCCTCCGGCGAGAAGGCCTCCTGATGCGCATCCTTCTCGCTCTCTGCCTGGCCCTGACCCTGGCCCTGCCCGCCTGGACTCAGCCCAAAGGGGTCATCCAGAAGAAGCTCAAACCCATCGGGGGGGTGAGCGTCTACCAGTGGGTCTACCCCAGCCAGGGCCTCAAAGTCCGAGGCTTGCTCTTCCTGCCCGCCTCCAAGACGCCGCTGCCGCTGGTCATCTTCAACCACGACGGCACCTCGGGCATCTCCCGTGAGCACAAGCTGGCCAGCGCCCGGCTGGCCAAAGCCGGCTACGCCGTCTTCTCGCCCTCTTATCGCGGCGAAGACGGCTCGCAGGGCGAGATCGAGATCGCCGCCGGCGAGGTGCAGGATGTCCTCAGCGTGGTGCCGCTGCTGGCTCAGGTAAAGGGGATCGATGCCGAGCGGCTGGCCTTCGTGGGGGCCTCTCACGGAGCCCTGATCAGCGTGCTGGCGGCGGCCGATCATCCCACCGTGGACGCGGTCGTGGCGGCCTACGGGGTGATGGACATCTACAGTTGGTACGACTACCTCAAGAAGGCAGGCAAGCTGGGCGGAGACGCGCTCACCCGCAAGACCTACGGCGACGGCCCCCAGGACAAGCCCCAGAACTTCGCCGCCCGCCAGGCCCTGACGCGGGTCCCCCGCCTGAAGGCGCCGGTGCTAATCTTGCAGGGTGCCAAGGACGACATCGTGCCGCCCGACCAGGCCCGCAAGATGAAGGCCGAGATGGAGAAGCACGGCAAGCAGGTGACCATGAAGATCTATCCCAACTGCCTGCACGGCTTTCTGGTCTACGTGCCCTTCTTGAAAAGCGGCGTGGAGCCTGAAGAGCGCACTGAAACCGAGCTGGCCTGGCGCGACATGCTGGAGTTTCTCAAACTGCACCTGAAGAGCTAAACTTCGTCGCATTGACCGTGCCACGAAACGTGCGGTGAGAAACTTGTTTCGAACCGCTTCCAAAGTGTTGTGGCACGGGCGATGCGACGAAGCTCAACCTGTTGAGAATTCGTCGCACAGTCTATGCGAGGGAGTATAGAGTCTGTTGACATTCAGATCCCTCTCCGCCTCGAAGAAGAACCACAGCGCGGAGACTGTCGTTGGGTCAAAAGCATGCTTTGAGGTTCTTTCATGGAACGCGAGTTCCAGTTGATGGATCGAGACATTGTGCGTAATGACCAGCGGGAGCGAATCGCCCCCATGTTGCCGGATGCTTAGACGGCCAGGCCCAGCTCGGCCAGGCGGGCGCGGGTGGACTCGTAGCCTGTGTGGTGCACTCCACGAATCCCCAACCCGCCGGCCACTTCGATGAAGAGCGAGCGGTCGTCCACGTAGATGACCTCCTCGGGGGCAACCTGGGAGATATCCAGGGCCAGCTTCCAGATGCCCGGGTCAGGCTTGCGCATGCCCACGAAGCAGGAGGAGACGAAGGTGTCCACCAGCTCGCCCAGGCGGAATGCCTGAACGCGATGCAGGGTCAGCTCGCGGCCTTCGTTGGAGACCACCGTGACTCGCAGCCCATAGGTTTGGCGCAGGCGGCGCAAGAGCTCGAGCATTTCAGGGAACGGCTTGGACTGCTCCAGCATGAACTGCTTGAAGTCGGCCGGTGTAAACTTTCTGGGTGCATAAAAGATGGTGCGGGCAAGGTACTCGTCCAGCGTGAGCTTGCCTTCCTCGTACGTGTCGAAGGTCATGCGGTGGCGGTCATCCACCTCCGCGCTCTCGAGCCGGAAGTGCTCACAAGCGCGCGAGCGGGCGGCTTTGTCCCATCCGTTCGTCAGCAGCACGTTGCCCACGTCAAAAAATAGCGCTTTGATCACTACTGCTCGCCGCCTCCCGTCCAGTGATTGACGGCGTACTGCGTTCCCGAGCCGATCTGGTAAAGTAGCGTCTGCTGCAACTCGCGACGGGTGCCGGGCGGAAGCAAAGTCCGGCTCTGGCTGGTCTTCAGGCTGACGATGTAAATGTCGTCGTCGACGCCCTGCCGCGAGTGATAGGCCGCCCAGTTGCCCCGCGACGAGACGGCCAGGCCCTGGATGAGACGACCCGCTCGCACCCGGTCGAGGATGCGCTCGGCCACCAGGCTGTAAGGGTGGAAGGCCAGGACAGTATTGCTCTGAAGCAGCAGCAGTCGATCCGAGTCACGGGGCCAGAAAGGGAGACAGGCGCAAGTCGAGGGCGTGGACAGCCGGGTGAACTGGCCATCCTCCACGTCGTTAAGCATGTAGAGCTCGCAGCGTGTGCCCAGCTCAGCGGCAGCCGCCAGGCCCCGAGAGTCAGACGACCAGGTCGTACGCAATGACTTTCCCTCGGTGGAAACGAAACTGTAGCGCAGAGTCCGGGTATCGCGATCATAGATCCAGACTCCGCGAGTGGAGCCGCTGGCCACCACCACGGCCAGCTTGCTGCCATCCGGGGAGGGTGAGACTTCCTCCAGGGTCAGCTTCTCGGCGCTGGTTGAGGGGAAGCGGGCCACGGGGCGGAATATCCTCTCGCCGGGCGACCAGGAGAGCAGTGTCACGGCCCCATTTTGACTGCGCTGGAAGAACACTTCGCCCCCCCGCACTCCGATTAACTGGAGATCGGCCTGCTCGAAACGAACCGTGCGTCGAAAACTGCCATCGGTCGCCACCTGTATCAAAACCGGGGCTTGACCGGGCGGTTGCGGAGGTTGCAGCAAGATGCTGCTGTCGTTCTCGATCCAAGCGGCGATGCGCAGCTCTCCAGGGGGGAACTCAGCTACCAGCCGACGCTCACTGCCGACCCGGTCCGCCCACCAGAGCTGGCGGCAGGTATAAGCACCACCGCCCGCAGGCATCAATAGACGAAAGTAGGCCAGGCGCGACTCATCCTCCGACCAGACTGGCTGCTCGTAGTGCAAGAACGGAAGAGAATCGGTTCGTTCAGCGCGCTGCTCGAGGTAGACCAGGCTGCCTGTGAAAGCGCCCAGCATCAACAACACAAACGTGCCACCCACCAAAAGATCACGCCAGGGCTTCCTGAAAGCACTCCCTCCTCTCCGACAAAGGGGCCCGGCCGAACAGGCCGAGCCACAAAATTGTTGGCTCCGCAGGGCGAACTCTCCCGGCAAGCCGACTGACGATCCGATCAACCCGGGATATAAAATTTCACAAGCCTCGGGGGTAATCCTTCGAACAATATTTCTCAGCGACGACAGGAGACAGAAGCGGTCCAAATCCTCAAGAACGAGCGGTCGAGAAGTTCATCCCGAGTTCACCCATCGGTAACACCGTTTGCGTCATGATGCCCCCTGGACACCCCAGCATCTCCGGGAGGTAGCCAATGACCACCACCACCTGCTCCGCCAACCAGACCCTGTGCAAGTTCTGGCCCTGGCCCAAGCCCGACCCGCCCGCTCCGCCCCCGCCCACCGGGGACATCGAGTTCAGCTACAACCCTCAGGATCGCAGCGTTCTGGAGGCGGGCACCACGGTCATCGGCGGGGTGGGGGCCGGGCCCACGGTGGAGAAGGCCAAGCTCAACGGCGCCAACCCCGCCAAGGACGGCAAGTATGTCTTCGCCCCTGGCGAGCAGGGCTTCGTGGGCGCCCTGGCGTTCTCAAGCGTGGCCAGGACCATCAAGGTGTTCGAAGAAGCTCTGGGCGAGCCCATCCGCTGGGCTTTCAACGGCACGCAATTGCGCATCAACGCCGACGCGGGGCGCGACCTGAACGCCTTCTACAGCCGCCAGGGCAAGAGCCTGAACTTCTTCCACGAGACCGACCCGGTCACGCGGCAGGTGGTCTACTCGGGCGGCTCGGGCGAAGTGGCCGCCCACGAAGCCGGACACGCCATCCTCGATGGCCTGCGCCCCGGCTACCTGGGAGCCTGGTCCCCTGACCCGGGTGGCTTCCACGAGTCCTTCGGCGACGTGCTGGCCATGCTGGTCTGTCTGCAGGACGACCGCTGCCTGCAGCGGGTGGTGGAGCAGACGGGCGGCGACCTGTCCATCCCTAACCTGGCCTCCAACCTGGGCGAAGAGCTGGGCACGGCCATCAACAACACCACCGGCAAGAACGTGACCGGTGGCAACTACACCCGCACGGCCATCAACCGATTCGTCTGGCAAGATCCCAAGACTTTGCCCGAAAAGGGGGGCCCGGATCAGCTCGGACGGGCCGTACACAGCTACTCGCGCCTCTGGACGGGATCCTTCTATGATGTCCTCAAGGGCATGGTCAATTCCAACCGCGAGCAAGGGATGGAGCCCTTCCAGGCCATCCGGGCCGCCTCCACCGAAGCCCTCAAGCTCTACGGAGGCCTGATGAAGACTGCCCCTCGGGGAGACCACACCTATCGCGACATGGCCCGGGCGCTGGTGGCAGCCGACCGTCAGTACAACAACGGCGCTCGCTCCGAGCTGATCACCCGGGTCTTCACCGACCGTCGCATCCTGAACGGACGCGAGGATGCCGAGAACCCCTCCTTCGCTTCAGCTGATGCGCGCATCTACCAGAGCGAGGAGGAGAGCACCCGTCCCCAGCGCGTGCTGCTTCAGGGACCAGAGTTCCGCCAGTTCGATGGCGCTGTGGTGGACAACCTCGTGGACAAGAGCGCTTCCTTGTTCCAGGAGGCCGAGAGCGCCGATCGGGTGAAGGATAGCCTCAAGCACCTGATCGCGGCCGGGCGTATCCTGTACACCGACCCCGGCAAGCCGGTCAGCGAGAAGGACCTCTTCGACCCCCACGGCCAGCCCTATACCGGAGTGGTCCGCTGGGAGAACGGCCAGATGGTGATTGAGCGGGTGAAAATTCTGTCCACTCGTTAACACTGCTGAAATGCCTCCCAAAGTGCTCCGAGGTAATATGCAGGTATCGAGGTTGAGCCCGGGAGCAACCGGCCACCCGAAGGTCTGCAAGGCTGAATGGAAGCAGGCCCTGGTGGATTCGGGCGGGGAGGGTGGTATGCCCCAGCTCCTAGAGGGGCCTTCCTGCCACCAGACCCTCGGTCGCACCAGACCGAGGGTTTTCTATGTACCTTGCGAAAGCCTCGAGCGTGAGCCATGAAGCCGCCCAAAGGGCGCATTATGAACAGATCGGCGCCGCCTATGAGATGCACTACTCCGACCCCACCAGTCGCGAGTATCGCGACCGGTTCCTACACGCCCCCCTCTTTGCCGGGCTCGACCTTCACGGCATGCGAGCACTGGATGCGATGAGCGGCAGCGGCTCGCTGTCACACTATCTGCAACGTAGCGGTGCTCAGGTCACGGGGCTGGACATCTCTCCAACCCAGATCGCCATGTATAAGGAGAAACTGCCTGGCTGCCAGGCAGTGTGCGGCTCCATGCTCGAGAGCGGCCTGAGCGATGCCAGCTTTGACCTGATCGCCGTGGTCGGAGGGTTGCACCACCTGCACCCCCACGTGCTCGCGGCCATCGACGAGGTGTACCGCTTGTTGCGTCCGGGGGGCTACTTCTGCTTTACCGAGCCGCATGCCGGCTCGCTTCCGGATGTTTTGCGCCAACTCTGGTATCGTTTCGACCCCCTGTTTGAGGCCAACGAGGCCGCCATCGACGTACGACAGCTTAAAGGGTCCAACCAGCATCGATTCTCCTTTGAGATCGAGCGATACGTGGGCAATGTGGCATATATCGTGGTGCTGAACTCGATGGTTCTGCGGCTTCCCGTGGGTCTTAAGAAGTACTATGCCGGCCCGGCCATGCAGCTCGAGTCGCTGCTCAACCGCATCCTACCCCGGCTGTTGGCCTGTTACACGATCTGCCGCTGGCGCAAGCTCTGAGGCGCCGCGCTTGAACTCCTCAACAATGAGCGCGACGCCGTTCAACCAAATTGTCTTGAGTCCCGCGCGTTCTGATTTTGAACAGGGAACTCTAACACTTCTCTAACAGTTCGCAAACTCAGCTCACACGCACCTGCCGCTAAGCTACCAGATGGCCATGCTACGCCATTTTGAGAAGATGAGGTGCCAGCGGACTTGAGTCAGGAAGAAGTCCAGCTCGAAGAACCCGAAGCCGTCGAGGAAGCCAATTCCAGCTCGGGAGTGGCCGAGTTGTCGGAGTTGCTGCGTACCCGCGACGCGGAGATCGTGGAGCTCAAGGAGCAAGTTCGGCGCGTGGCGGCAGACTTTGAGAACTTCCGCCGACGCCAGGAAGAAGAGCAGAAGCGCCGACTGCAGCACCTCAAGGAGGACCTCTTCCGCCAGCTGCTCACCATTCTGGATAGCTTCGAGCGCGGCCTGGCGGCCGCCCAGGCTAATCCCTCTATCGAAAGCCTGACCCAGGGTATGGAGATGGTCACCCGCGAGTATCACAAGCTCCTGCAGAATCACGGCGTTGAGCCGATTCAGACCGAAGGCGTATTGTTTGACCCCAATCTGCACGAGGCCATGATGCTCGAAGAGCGCGACGACGTGCCCGATCAGGCCATCGTGGCCGAATTGCAGCGAGGTTATCGCATGGCTGACCGTGTGCTGCGGCCAAGTCTGGTCAAGGTGGCCAGCAACAATCAACCCCAAGCGACAACGGAGGCTTGACCCAATGGCTAAAGTGGTAGGAATCGACCTGGGCACCACCAACTCGGTGGTGGCGATCATGGAAGGTGGTAAGCCCACCGTTATCGCCAACGCCGAGGGGAGCCGCACGACTCCTTCGGTGGTGGGCTTCAGCAAGTCGGGCGAGCGCCTGGTGGGCGAGCTGGCCAAGCGCCAGGCGGTCAGCAACCCCGACCGCACCATCCGTTCGATCAAGCGCCACATGGGCACTGACTTTCGCGTTGAAATCGACGAAAAGAAGTATTCGCCCGAGGAAATTTCGGCCATGATCCTGCAGAAGCTCAAGCACGATGCCGAGCAGTATCTGGGCGAGCAGGTCAAGCAAGCGGTCATCACGGTTCCGGCCTACTTCAATGACTCCCAGCGCCAGGCAACCAAGAACGCCGGCACCATCGCCGGCCTGGACGTGCTGCGCATCATCAACGAGCCCACTGCGGCCGCCCTGGCCTACGGCCTGGATAAGCAGGACGAATCGCTGACCGTGGTCGTGTTCGACCTCGGCGGCGGCACCTTCGACGTCTCCGTGCTGGAGATCTCCGAAGGCGTCTTCGAAGTGAAAGCCACCGCCGGCGACACCCACCTGGGCGGCGACGACTGGGACCACAGGGTCATGGAGTACGTGGCCGAGCAGTTCCAGAAGGAGAACGGCATCGACTTGCTGGCAGACAAGATGGCCGCTCAGCGCCTGCGCGACGCCGCTGAGAAGGCCAAGATCGAGCTCAGCCAGGTCTCCCAGACCAACATCAACCTGCCCTTCATCACCGCTGACGCCTCCGGGCCCAAACACCTGGACGTGACGCTCAGTCGCAGTAAATTCGAAGAGTTAACCCACGATCTGCTCGACCGCTGCGCCGCCCCCTGTAAGCGCGCCCTGGACGACGCTAAGATCGAGATCGCGGCCATCGATCGTG
>CAYYHB010000189.1:0-2071 GCA_964471395.1 uncultured Burkholderiales bacterium
TCCTTGTTGACCTTGCCGCAGGTGCCGATCCACTGGTTGGTGGACTCTTGCTGCAGCTCGAAGATCTTGGTCTGGGTGTCGCGCAGGATGCGGTTGCGCTCGGCCTGGTGCTTCTGAAACTCGGCCAGAGACTGGATCATGATGGTCTGGGCCTGCATCTGATCGGCCAGCATCATCTGCTGCCAGGCGGCCTGGTTGGCCTGACCGGGCATTTGGGTCGGGGTGGGGGTGCCGGGGAAGAAGGGGAGCCCGGACAGGTCACCCCCTCCCGGAAGGCTCTCGTTCGAGCCATTGAGCGCATTGAGCAGGGTGAGCAGCGCGCCCAGCTGGTCGACGGTGAAGGTGGGAGCGTTCTGGCCGGTGGTGGAGTTGACTTGCATCTCGATGGGCTCCTTTCGATTCTCTGAGGGCAGCGTAATCGGTGAACCTTTCGCGGATCTTTCGGAGGGCTTACCCGGTCATCCGATTGGCCAGAATCTGGTCGGTGTTGAAGTCGAGCACCACCTCCTGGGCCAACCCTCGCGAGTAGCTGGTGAGCTTGATGCGCCCGAGGTTGCGGTCGAAGACCAGCTTCTGGCCGGTCTGGCGCGGATCGCCCAGGATCCACGAGCGGGGATGCTCGCGCCTGGTGTTGACCTCGGGGTCGATCTGCCAGCCGTCCCGGATCATCAGCTGGGGCTGGCGCCAGTAGTTGCGCACCCGAAACGAGCGCAGGTCCACCAGCGCCGTCTGGATGCCGGCCGAGTGCAGGCGGCGCAGCACTTCGCCGTCCACCCGCGAGCTGTAAAGGAAGTTGCCGTTCATTGGTTGTTCCTCCCTGTCGGGCTAGAAGTCTGTGGCCCGAGCATAGGGGTCGGACCTTTCGCAGATGTTTAGCCAGGAAAAAAAAGGCCCCGGGTTACCCCGGGGCGCGCACTCGAGGGGTCCCAATCAGCTCTCAAGGCACCGTGCGTTCAACATGTCAGGAAAGTAGCGGTGCCGTTCAACAGAGTGTAGAAGGTCAGTCGCGTCCGTCGTACGGCCGCGACATGCTGTCCCAGTGGGCAAAGGCTCCAATGCCGACCATGGAGGCGATTCCGACCGCGAGTCCGGCCACGACATTGCCGGTGGCGGTCAGGGCGACCGCGCCAGCCGTCATGGCAAAGGGTCCTCCAAGGACCCACACCAGGGGGTCTTTCAGGCCCTCGACTACCCGGCGCCCGAAGGCGTAGCCATGCTCTCCGAATCCCAGCAACTGCCCGCTCTCCGTGTCCACCGTGATGGTGCTCAAGCTGTTGCGGTGTCCTTCTCGGTCGTGGGTCGAGATGCGGATCTCGCGCCGGTCCCCCCTGTCCTTGACCTCGTAGCGGGCCAGGTCGGTTTCGATGCGGGCTTCGCGCTGGTTCTCCCCACGGCTTTTAAGCTGGGCACGGTTGATATGCCCCTGTTCCCCCAGATCGAGCCGCTGGGCCAGCACCACACTCCCCTTCGTGCCGGAAGCCCGGTCCTGGGGGGTCTCGTCAAGCCGATCCACCACGGTCATCAGGTGGTCGGTGTAGTCGGCCAGGGCTGCTGCCCGTTTCTGGGTCTCCAGGTCGAGTCGCGGGTGAAAGGGCTGGATGACGACGTTCATGCTGCACCTCCTGGAACGATCCTAACAGTTGGCGCAGGCCGGAGAATGAACTGAGAACGAACAATCTTTGCCGATTCGCCCTCACTTCGGGCCGAGAATGAACATTTACGCCATCAAGCAGCGCTGGCGCATCTGAAGCAGGGCCGGCGAAGGATCCAGCTGAAGCTCCTTTTTGAGGGTCACCCGGCAGGTTTCGAACTGGCGCAGGGCCAGCTCGGGCTGGCCCTGGGTCAGGTAGGCCTTCATTACGCCCAGGTGGGCTTCTTGCGAGCAGGGCTCGAGCTCGAGCAGTTGTTGGGAATATTCCAGCACCTCCGACCAGCGCTCGCGAGCCGTCAGGGCTTGCAGCAGCGACACCAGGGTCTCTTGCATGCGCACTTCCAGCCGGTTGCGGGTGACCATGGCCCACTCGTGATAGCAGCCCTCCAGGTAGGGGCCGCGGTAGAGGCGGGCGGCGCT
>CAYYHB010000189.1:2171-9403 GCA_964471395.1 uncultured Burkholderiales bacterium
TCCACCAACACGTCCTCACTGACGGGACGGCCGGGATGGGCGGCCAGGCAGGCCAGCAGGTAGCGCACTTTTTGCGAGTGCCACTCCTCGATGCGCCGCTCGCCCAGGTAGACCGTAAAGGGGCCCAGGGAATGGAGGCGCAGCAAGGGCAGGGCGCTCTCCTCCTCCCGGGTCAGGCCTTCGGCCGCGCTTTTGCGCACCTCTTCGTCGGCATCCCCTCGTAACCGCTCCAACAGCTCGCGGGCCGGGGCCGAGCCGCAGCGAGCCAGCACCTCGGCCAGGTTGCGTCGGCCGGTGGCGGACAGATTGCCGCCCAGAACGGCGGCGCAGGCCCCGGGGCACTCGCGGGCCAGCAGCAAGAGGGCCCGGCTGAGGGTAGCGTCCTGCAAGCTGTCGGGGGACTCCACCAGCCAGGGCAACAGCCAGCCGGCCGATTCATAGAGGGTGTCCAGGTGCTCGGGCAGCAAGAGCAACCTCAGGTCGTCCTGCAGCTCTGCCGGGCGCGCCGGGCCCTCCAGGCGGCGACGGGCCAGGTGGGCGCAGGAAGCCCCCGCGCTGGGGCCCAGCGAATCCAGCACCCCTTCCGCCTCGGCCAGCCAGCCGGGGCCCTCCGGATCGCCTGCCCTCAGCAGCGCCAGGGCAGCTTCCAACTGGCTCAATCCCCGGGCCGAGGGGGCCAGTGAGCGGGCCCGGCTGGCTGCCTCTCGGCAAAGACTTGTCTCGCTGCTGAGGCGAGCCAGGGCCAGCATGGCCTCGACCCCCTCGCGGGTGGGCCTGGCGGTGGGCTCCTGGTCGAGCACGCTCTGAAACGACTGGCGCGCTGAGGCGGTATCCCCCCCGCTGACCAGGGCCCGTCCCAGCGAGAGCAACCCGCGCCGCTTGCGGGCCTGCTCCAAGGCGGTGGCCAGATCGCTCTCCTCGGCCAGCGCCGGCCCTTTCAAGGCCGATTCCACGGCCGCCGCCACCTCTGGGTCGGCTCGCTCCTCTTCGCGAACCTGGCTGAGCAGGTAGCCGGCCAGCCGGGCCGCCAGGGAGATGCGCTGACCGTGCTCGTCGTAGCGAAGCTCCACCTCGCTGGCGAGGCGTTGCACCGACTCGGGTAGGCCGGCGGTCAGAAACTCGGGCAGGATAGCGTGCTCGGAGCGGGTCAGAGCGGCCATGAGGAAGCCCAGCTGAGCTTCCTCGGCCTGGGCTTCCCCCAGACCCAGGGCCAGGGCAGCTCGCGCGGCCAGCCTTCCGGCCTCCACCAGGCCCCCCAGCGGCCCCGGAGGTCCGGCCATGTCCAGCGAGCGGGCTACCGTCTCCAGAGCCCACAGGGCTGTCTGTCGCAGGGCTCGCTCGCGCCGCACTAGCTTTTGCTCCTCGCGGCGCCGGGCCATCTGCACCTCGACTGCGTGGAGAAAATCGCTCACCTGGAAGGGCTTCTTCAGGTAGTCCCCCACCCCCAGTTGCAGGGCGCGGATCGAGTCGGCCTCGGTGGAATAGCCGGTAATCACCAGGCTGCCGATGTCGGGACGGTCTTGCTTGACCTTCTCCAGGGCGTCCAAGCCGCTCATCCCCTCCATGCGGATGTCGGTGACGATCAGGTCGAAGCCCTGCTCGGCGGCCATGGTCACGGCCTGGGCGCCGGCTCCGGCGGTGGCCACCTCGTAGCCCTGGTCCTCGAGCACCTCGGCCAGCGACTCGCGCAGCGCGGCGTCGTCTTCGAGCAGGAGGACCCGACCTACCATTCCACCTCGCCGAGGTTCTGGTTGCCGATCAGGATCGTCCGGGCCGGGATGTCCGAGCCGGGAGCCAGCTGCGAGCCGGCCACCAGGGCCCCTGCCCCGATGGTGCAGCCGTTCTCGACGGTCGCTCGGAAGACGACCGCCCCCGCTCCCACGGTGACGTTGTTCCCCAGGCGGGTTACCGACTGAGGAACGTTGGCGCGGTCCTCGCCGCCATGAAGAACGACCCGCGTGCCCAACTGGCAGTTCTCGCCCACCGTGATGGAGCTGTGCTCCAGCGCGTGCAGGGTGACTTCGGAGTCCATCGATCCCAGCCGACCGATCTGGAAGGGGGAGCCCTCGTCCGAGCGGATGCTGACCCGCCGGCCCAGCTTCTGGAAAAGCTCGACCAGGGTGTCCGAGAGCAGCGTCTGGCCGATGATGCGGTTGGAGAAGAGCGGGTCGCTGGTGGGCACGCCCTCGAGGGTCGGGAAGTGGCGCACGTTGTGCAGCGAGGTCACCGGTGAAGGTCCGATGCCCCGCACCAGGTTGGCGTCTTCCACCTCCATCGCGGCGTAGCCGGCGGCCAGGTCGAAGTTGACCTGCAGCACGTCTTCCATGAAGTGTCGGTCGTTGTCGGTCACGGGGGTGACCTTCCCCAGGGCGGGCTCGTCAGCTTCGGCCTGGGTTGTCACGTTCTTGCCCTCGAGAATGCGCATTCCCTGGCGCAGGGTCACTCCCGGGCCCAGGCGCGCCAGGATGCTGACCATGGCCCCGGGCTCCACCACGCCACCTTCGACCAGGGCGTTGAAGCCGATGAAGCAGGGTGCCCCGCCGGTCGCCCCGATGGTGGCCGGACCTCGCACCACGCAACCGTGGGCCAGGATGGCTTGATCGCCGATGGCCACCTGGCCTTCGACGATGACATTATCCTGCAGATTGCTGCGATCGCCCACCGTCACCGGGCCCTGGACGCGGGCGAAGGGAGCGATCAGCACCTGACGCCCGAGCTGGACCTGCTCGCCGAGCTCGGCGGTGGGGTCGATGAAACTGGGAGAAACCGGGGGCAGCGCCCCGTCGACCGGAGTGAAGGAGACTTCGTTGCCGCAGCCCCAGGTCAGCAGCACGCAGCCAAGCAGCAGGAGATATCGTAAAATACGCATCATTCGCCGGCCGTTCGGCGGTCGTTCGAGCCACCCTGCCACTCGAAGGAGGGCCGCCACGCAAGGCGAAGGGGCGCGCCATGAAAGCCATCGTGCCCGAGAATTTGTCCTGGCAACCGTCCGAGTGCGGCGCGCACTGTGTGCTGCTCGAAGAGGCCACCACCCGAGTCGAGATGCTCGAGCTTCAGCCGGGAGCAGTGATCGAGCCCCACAGCCACAAGGAGCAGCGCATCTTTATCTGCTTCGTGCGCTCCGGTGGGGCCTTATTGTATCTGGGGGGGCGGTTGTTCCGTCCGCAGGCCGGCCAGACTTTCGAGTGCGAGCCCGGGGATGTACT
Organism: uncultured Burkholderiales bacterium; assembly: GCA_964471395.1. Lineage (GTDB taxonomy): Bacteria > Vulcanimicrobiota > Xenobia > Xenobiales > QWHO01 > QWHO01. Next base: position 5,378 of record CAYYHB010000189.1, read on the forward strand.
CGCATTCAACAACGATACCCTGCACGTCACGCGAGTGCTGCTCACCCGGGTGGGCTACAAGGCAGGTGATCGGGTCGCGGACGGCAAGACCTGGGCCGAGCTGACCGCTTAGGCCGGCGGGTTCTCCCAGTTACCACCAGGTCCCCGGGTCTTCGCCTGACTCCTGCACCCCCTCGGCCGATTCGAGCTGCACGCTGGCGCAGCTCAGTGCCGGAGTCAGGCAGCGCCCGTGCCAGCTGGTCTCGCGGGCCAGATCCCTCAACTCGCTTCCCAGTACCGAGGCGTAACCAGCTCGCACCAGCACCGGAGCCAGTCGCTCGGCCGGTCGTCCGTTCTTGAGCTTGAATGCCAGCTGCGCCAGGCGGCAGAATTCTCCCGGCTGGCGCAGGGCATCGCAGGGCACCAGGTGTTCGAGTAAGACCCCGTCCTTGAGCTCTCGGGCCATCTCGGGCAGTGAGCTGTCGCCCGGTCCCAGGATCAGGTTGGAGTATCCCGGTCGGGGGGCTCGCCCCCAGTCGCGCACTGCCAGGGGCTGTGGCTCTTGTTGCAGTTTGCGGGCGTGCAGCCGGTCGCACAGGAAGTTCTGCACGAGCCCGCCGCTCAGGAGCACCACCGGGTGGCGGGCCTGGCCTTCGGCGTCGAAGGGCGTGGAGCCCGGTCCCTCGGGTTGCTGGCCGTCGTCGGTCAGGGTGATGCGCGGCGAGAGGCCCTCCAGCTCTCCTCGATTGCGGGCGTCCAGCACGTCTGAGGCCAGGTCGCGCACCAGCGCAGCGGTGGCAGCCGGGCTGAACAGGACTGGCCGGGATCCGGTCAGGCTCTCAAAGCCTTTCTTGGGGGGCTTGGAGTGGGCCGCCCGCCAGGCTAGCTCGCACAGTAGCTCTCCCGGGTGGTCGGGCACCTGGCGGGCGATGAAGGAGGCGTGGATGGGAGCCGGCTCATCGGCGTGCACGGCCAGGTAGACCAGGGTGCGGTGGGCCGTCTGCTCGCCCGAGCGGGTGGTCAGCGTCATCCGCTGGAAGCGCACCCCGCCGCGAATGCGGGTATTCCAGGCGGGTAGAAGCGAGGGTAGCAGAAACTGGATGCGGGCCACCAGGCGTTGCAGTTCTTCGGCCACCGGGCCCAGGTCGACCGGCTCGAGCAACTGGTTGGCGGGCGAGAAGGGTAGCCCGTGGCTGAACAGCACCCCCTGTCCGGGCTGCTCGCGGGAGGCTTCCACAGCCTGCTCGAGCAAGTTCTCGGGAGCCTCCTGGAGGTCACCCCAGGCAAAGCCAAGTCCGCCTTCGTAATTGACGCGCAGACCCCATCCCCCCAGGCGTCGGGGGGTGTCGGGGGCGGCCAGGTCCAGGTCGATGCGTTCTTCCCAGGCGATCTCGGCATCGCGACAGCGACGCAGGGCCAGGGCGAGCAGACGCTGAGCCGGGGGGCGGCTGGTCAGTGTCGAAACAACCAACGCTTGAGGCGCTCCACCAGGCTGGGGGGATGGGTCAGCTCGGTCGGGGTCAGCTCCTTGCCCTCCTTTAGCTCATACTGGGCATGGCAGAGGGGGCACAGGTAGAGAACGGTGGCTCCGTTGTTCACCGTCTCGACCTTCTTGTCGAACTTTCCGCACCATCCGCAAACCGGCACGGCGGCCTATACGACGAGGCTTAGCCCGATCCATTCTGGAAGGGCTTAAAACCTAGAAATGGCGGTCTTTAGGTCGAGTGAGTTAACATCGCGTTTACAAGCTGCTTACATCTGAGTAACAAGCCAGACCTATAATGAACCATAGAAACAGAGGCTTCTAAAGCCCTTCTTTATGGCATCAGGAGGAACGACAGAGGGATGAACATGCTTGGCGCTCCGGGAGGGTTTCCTACCCGGGGTGGTGGCCCCACCGGGCCCGGACCTGGCGGCTTCAACACCGGCGTCAACGTCGGTGGTCGTCCTTTGCTCGCTCCCCCTCAGTCTCAGGCCCCTACCGGGATGGGCCTCACGGCCCGCCTTCCCCCCGGGCTCTCGTTCCCTCCCGGCACCAAGTTGCAGGGCGAGGTGACGGGCAAGGAAAAGGGCCAGTTCCTGTTGCGCTTTGGCGAGCACACGCTGCGGGCCCAGGCTCAGGTGCCCCTGGAGGTGGGTCAAAAGCTGCTCGTCCAGGTCCAGGGCGAGAAAAGCGGCCAACTGCACCTGACGGTCGTTCCCAAGCCGGCTCAGCAGATGAGCCATACCGACCTGTCCGAGGCCTTGATGCACGACCACTTGCCGCCCAGCGACGAGAACCTGAACCTGGCTCACTCGATGGTGGAGCATTCTGTGCCGGTGACTCGGGACAACCTGACCTTTCTCAAGAGCGTGCTGGCCCAGGTGAGCCAGCACGCCGAGCAGAACGCAAGCCCCAATCAGGCCTCCACGCCCAACAAGGTGGGAGCAACCTTCTTTCTGCAGTCCAACAACATTCCGGTGACGCCCCAGAACGTTCTGACCCTGGCCAACTTCCTGACTACGAACCCCCAGGTGGGTTGCCAGTTGATGACTCTGCAGACCGAGTTCCGCAAGATGGCCGAGTCGCCCAGCGCCAAAAGCACGAAGGCCCTGGAGCTCTTGAGCGAGGTTCCCGGCCTGCTCGGCGAGGTGGTCATAGACCCCAATCGCCAGGCCAGCCAGAAGAAGACCGCCAGGCGGCTCAAGGATCTGGCCAGGGACATGGGCATCGAGGCACGCGTGGGCCCCGGCGGAGGGGGAGCCGACGAGGAGGATTGGAACCTGGCCATGGCCCTGCGGCACATCCGTCAGGGCCTGGAGAAGGATCCTGAGGCGGCTCATCTCTCTACAGCACTCTCAATGATGCAGGAGTTGGAAGAGAACCTGCAGGCCCATACTCTGATCAACCAGGCGCGCACCCACGAGCTTTACGGCTACTTCTACCTGCAGGTTCCCCTGCCGCTGGTGGCCGGCGATACGGCCGAAATCTGGATTCGCTATCGCCAGGAAGAGGACGGCTCGCGCTCGGTCGACCGCGAGGACGGCAAGCTCGAGTTCCTGGTCTGCACCGAGCACCTGGGCGAGTTGACCTTCGTGGTGGAGCTCTACGGCGACAGCGCGATGATCGACGTGGGCACGCCCTCCGAGGACGTACGCAACTTTGTGCAGCGTTTTCTGCCGGTGCTGGCCGAGCGGGTGCAGGCGCTGGGCTGGGACGTGACCCAGATCGGGGCCACTTACCGGCCCTTTACCGGTCGCCGCCAGGTGGTTGAGCGACAGGACTTCGACCAGATGGAGCGTCTCAGTGTCGAGGCCTGAGGAGATGGGCAAATGGGCCGTGGCCATGCGGATGGGCGCCGACGGGCGCCCCAAAGTGGTCGCTGCGGGTCAGGGGGCGGTGGCCGACGAGATTGTGGCCAAAGCCCAGGCTTCGGGGGTGGCAGTTCGCCAGGACGCCGAGATGGTGCAGCAGCTGTTGCGGGACGAAACCGACCCGGGCACGCGCATCGACTCGGAGATCTACGAGTTGATGACCACGATCGTCAATTTTGCTCAGGAGTTGAATGACGCCTGGGTTCAGCAGCACGGATTTGAAGAAGTTTAGAGAAAGGTCTGATTCCTGAGAACCTAGAATTTCTATGGTTCCAGGGGAAAACAGGTGGAGGTGCCGGTCGATGCTTGATGGGATGAAAATGGCCACTCAGGGGATGATCGCGATGTCCGTGAAGCAGGACATCATCACCAACAACCTCGCCAACGCGGGAACCATCGGTTTCCGCAAGGAGAGTATGGTGGTGTCGTCCTTCTCGGACGTGCTCAACCGCGAGCTGGGCATGCAGGGGATGCGCCAGACCTCGGGTGAAGTGCTCACCAACGGTGGGCTTGAGAAGCAGGGTGGCCTGTTCCACCAGTCGCTCACTCACTCGGCTCAGGGTGCTCTGAAAGAAACCGGCAACCCCTTCGACATGGCCCTGAGCGACAACGGCAAAGGCTTCTTCACGCTGCAGACACCTCAGGGCATCAAGTTCACCCGGGCCGGCACGTTCCACCTCTCCACCGACGGCC
>CAYYHB010000190.1:0-9385 GCA_964471395.1 uncultured Burkholderiales bacterium
GCTGGTCCCGCGCGAGGACGTCAATGACGACTCGGCCACCTTGCAGCGCTGGCTGGCAAACGACCAGGAAGAGGTGAAGGCGGGCCAGCCCCTCTGCTTGCTGGAGACGTCCAAGACCGTTTTCGAGGTCACCGCCCCCGCCGACGGAAAGCTCCATCGACGAGCCCGCGAGGGCCAGGAGTTGCCGGTGGGAGCTGTTCTGGCCGAGATTGGCGAAGAGTCGACCGTTGCCGACAAAGCCGAGACTCCCTTGGAAAGGCCTTTCAAGCTGACCCGCGAGGCCGAGCGTTACGCAGCTCAGCATCAGCTCGACCTTTCCGGACTGTCCCACCGGGGCATTGTCACCCTGCAAGACCTTCAGGCCCTGCACCCTCCGGCCAGAGTCTCGGCCGGTGTGCCACGCGTCTTGCTGGTCGGGGCCGGAAGCGTGGGAATGCAGGTGCTGGACATCCTGCTCCACGACCCGGCTCTGCAGCCGGTCGGCCTGCTCGACGATGATCCCTCCGTGGCCGAGCGTTTCGGGTTGCGGGTGCTGGGAAAGCTGGCCGACCTCGAGTCGCTCTATCGAGACGGCGTCTTCGATCAGGCCATCATCACGCTGGGCCTGAACCTTGAGCTGAAACGCCGCTACTTCGACCGCTGCCAGCAAGCGGGTATCCGCCTGGCTAACGCCATCGACCCTACCGCTCGCATCAACCGCGGAGCGGTTCTCGGGCAGGGAAACGTGCTGTGCAGCTTCGTCCACCTGGGAGTGGAAGCGCGCCTGGGCGACAACAACTTTGTGGCCGCGCATTCCTCGCTCGATCACCACAATGAGATCGCCTCCCACTGCCTGTTCGGACCCGGCTGCCTGTTTTCCGGACGCGTCAAGGTGGGCGAGCAGTGCCTGTTCGGCTCAGGCGTGATCATCCAGCCCAACATCAGCGTGGGAAATCACTGCAAGGTAGCCTCCGGCGCCGTCATCCTTCGCAACGTGCCCGACCACGGCGTGGTCCGGCTTCGGGTGCAGCATGAGATCGTCAGCCACCACGATTGAGCTGCAGCTGTATCGCGAGATGCTGGCCATCCGGCGTTTCGAGGAAACAGTGCTGGAGCTCTTCTCCCAGGGCAAGCTGAACGGCACCACCCACGCGTGCATCGGGCAAGAGCACATCTCGGCCGGCCTGTTCGCGCACCTGAGTCGAGCTGACGTGGTTTTCTCCAACCATCGCTGCCACGGGCACTACCTTGCTCACCAGAAGGACCAGCAGGGTTTGATGGCCGAGCTTTTGGGCCGTTCGACCGGAACCTGTGGGGGCGTCGGGGGGAGCCAGCACCTGCATCGGGGGAACTTCTACTCCAATGGCGTGCAGGGTGGCATTGTGCCGGCCGCCGTGGGGATGGCTCTGGCCGAGCGACTCAAGGGCGAGCGTGAGGCGATCGCGGTGGTCTTTCTGGGAGACGGGACCCTGGGTCAGGGGCAGGTCTACGAGGCCTTCAACCTGGCCGCCCTCTGGAAGCTTCCGGTGCTGTTCGTGGTCGAGCACAACGGATATTCGCAGAGCACGCCCTCGCGACTTCAGATCGCGGGCCAGGTGGAGGCGCGTCCTGGAGCCTTCGGCATCGATGTATTGCAGGTCACCTCCAACCGGGTGCTGGAGAGCTATGAGGTGGCCGGCGCGGCCGTTCATCGGGTGCGCGAGCAGCGCGAGCCGATGGCGCTCATCTACCACACCTTTCGGCTCTGCTCGCACTCGCGCAGCGATGACGGGCGAAGCCCCGAGGTGATCGAGCCGTGGAGGCTTCGCGATCCGATCTTGTTGAGCGAGGCGGAGCTGACCGACCTGTGCGGTCCGATTCGCGAGGAAGTCGAGCGCGAGCTGCTGGCCGTGCTGGCTGAAGCAGAAGGCGCTCCCCTGCCGGCCAGCCTGCCACCGGTGCGCCTGGCCCGCCCGGCCCGGATGATCTCGGGCAGCTCGCAGAATGGAGAGAAGGTCGTGCAGGCCCTCAACCGGGCTCTGCACCGCTTATTGCGCGAGGATCCCCTGGCGGTCGTGGTGGGCATGGACATCCTGGACCCCTATGGCGGCGCCTTCAAGGTGGAGAAGGGCCTGTCAACCGCGTTCCCCGAGAGGGTGATCCCGACCCCGGTGTGTGAAACCTCCCTGACCGGATTATGCGGGGGAATGGCTTTGCGTGGCCTGCATCCGGTGCTGCAAATCATGTTCGGCGACTTTCTGACTCTGGGAGTGGAGCCGCTGGTCAACTACATCTCCAAGTACCGCGCCATGTACAACGACCAGGTGCGCTGCCCGGTGGTGATCCGCACGCCCATGGGCGGGCGAAGGGGCTACGGGCCGACCCACAGCCAGAGCCTGGAGAAGCTTCTGCTCGGAATCCCCGACCTGCGCGTGGTGGCGCTCAGTCCGTTCCACGATCCGGAGGCGCTGCTCTTGACGGCCGTGATGGAGGATGAGGCGCCGGTCCTGCTGGTGGAGAACAAGGCGCTCTATGGACGGCCGCTTCAGCTGAGCGATTCCGAAGGCTGGTGCGGCTCTTTCGCCGTCCAGACCGACGAGCTGCCCTACGCGGCTGTCCGGCTTTCCCCCACGGGCTTTCGTCGCGCCGACCTGGCCCTGGTGACCTACGGCGGCATGGCCGAGATCGCCGCGGAGGCGGCCGAGAAGCTGCTCTTGGAGCATGAGCTTTCGGTCGAGGTGGTCGTGGTTGCCGAGCTGGCCCCTTTCGATCCGGACTGCCTGGAAGCGTCCCTGGTCCGGGCCGGGGGGCGGCTTCTGACCGCGGAAGAGGGCACTTTGCCCGCTGGATGGGGGGCCGAGGTGGTGGCCGCATGCGCCGAGCGAGGCTGGCTGCGGGGTCGGGTCGGCAGGGTAGCGGCCCGCAACACGCCCGTTCCAGCGGCGCGCGAGCTTGAAGAGCAGGTGTTGCCGCAGGTGGCGGACGTGGTGCGGGCGGCGCTGGCGCTGCGCGACTGACCGTCGATTATTCGACCGGGTCCACGCCTCCCAGCTGGATCTCGCGCTGAAGCGCCTCGTTGGCGTGGGCGGGGCAGCCCTTATCCAGGTAGGCGCGCACCAGCCCCCGGTAGATCACGGGGTTCTCGGGATCGATGGCGGACATCTCCTGGAGCAGCCTGAGTCGATCATCCACCATGCTGAGCCGGTTGTAGATCAAGAACAAATCGGTGTAGTTGCTGCGGGTAATTTTTTTTGCCGCCTTCAGGTTGGCGAACCTCTTTTTGGCCGCCTCGACTTCGCGGGCCTGGAGCGCGGTCAGCACGTAGAACTTGTACTTGCGCACCACGATTTCGTCCTGCGGGGTGAGCACCTGCCACTGGTAGAGCCCCGCTTTGGCCATGGTGAACGGCCCCCGGTAAGGGAACTTCCAGCGGGTTTCCTTGCTGGGGAACTCGTGTAAGAACTCGTCCCACTCGTTGAACATCTGCACGCGGTACTGGGGCGTGCCGGCCACCGAGCCCCACTGGAAGACGGGGGGATAGGCCCAGTTCGCGACGCTCGACTGCAAGAACAGCTGCTCCTTCTCGCGCGCGCCCGGCTCCTCGGCCAGCGTGAAGTCGACCCCTTTGAGCTTGCGCAGGAACATGTAGGGGATGTCGATGGTGGCTCGGGAGCGGTCGCGGGCCGGGTCGCGGCGCACGCTGCCGCCCTCGCTGGCCTTGACCAGGTTTTTGAAGGCCACGTCGGCGGCCGTGTCCGGGTCGACGATCTCGAGGTGGTCGTCAAAGAAGAAGTTTACGATGACCTTGCCCGGAGAAGCGGTGCGGATCTGATCCTGGGGGCGCAGCAGCTCCATCCAGTAAAGGGGTCGCCACTCGCTGTCGGCGCGCTTGATCTCGGCGGTATTGCCATCCACCTGGGTCACGATGGCCACCGGGTTGTTCTCGGCCAGCTCGGTGTTCTGGGCCAGGGCGGGCCAAACCAGCAGGCAAAGCAAGGCCACGAAGGGCAACATCAATCTCACAGCCAGGGGCTCCTCTCGATCTCGTCTGAGGGTCGGCTTCGCCCCCCGGGGGAGGGGCCCCTACCGTCTCCTCGAGAGGCCGGCGTAGAGGTCAGTCAGGCGGCGAACATAGGGCCCGATGGCGAACTCGCGGGCGGTCAGCCGGGCCTGCTCGCCCATCTTCCGGCGCTGCTCGGCCTGGCTGAAGGCCTGCTGAAGCAAGGCCGTGTAGGCGGGCTGGTCGCACTCGCTGAGCAAGCCGTCTCTTCCGTGGGTCAGGGTATCCTGAGTGCCGCAGGCGGCCACGGCCACTACCGGCAGGCCGCTGGCCAACGCCTCGAGCACCACCAGGGGCTTCACCTCGGTGGTGGAGGTGATGGCGAAGAAGTCGGCGGCGGCATAGTAGCCGGGCATTTGGGCATAGTCGATCCGGCCGGTGAAGCGCACCCGATTTGTCAGGCCCAGCTCGCTGGCTAACTTGCGCAGGCTGCCCAGCACCGGGCCGTCCCCCACGATGGCCAATCGGGCCCGTGGGCAGTCGACCCGGGCGAAGGAGCGCAGCAAGAACTCGAGGTTCTTCTCCAGCCCGATACGCCCCGCATAGAGGGCCACCACCTCCTGGTCGCTGAAGCCCAGCGCTTTGCGGCTGGCCGTTCCCTCCACGTTCTCGAAAGACGAGAGATCGATCGCGTTGGGCAGCACCTCAAGTGGTGTAGAAATGCGATAGTCGCGCTCGATCACCTCGCGCATCACCGGTGAAGGACAGATAATCAGATCGCAGCGGGAGGCGTAATCGATCACCAGCCGCCGGCCCACGGCCTGGACGAGCTTTTTTTGAAAGGGGATGTAGTGGGCATACTGCTCGTACTGGGTATGGAAAGTGAACACCAGCGGAATTCTGAGTCGGTCAGCAAAGCCGATTGCGGTGCGTCCGAGCAGAAAGGGGTGGTGGGTATGCAGCACGTCGAGCTTGAGACGAGGAATGCGTGCAAAGTGCGCGGGCGAATAGGGGCAGGGGAGGGGAAACTTGACCTGGTGCGAGAGCGAGAGCGAGCAGAAGCGGTATACCCCCGCGTGGGACTCGCGGTAGCCCGGAAAACGGGGTGCGAAGACGAAGGGGACGTGGCCCTGGGCGAGCAAGCCCTTGCGGATCAGATCCACCGAGTTGACCACGCCGCTGATGATCGGCCGATAGGCGTTGGTGAAGATTCCGACTCTCACGCCAGTGCCGGAAGAAGGACCGTGAAACAGCTCCCCTGACCCGGGGTCGATTCCACCTCGATGCGACCCCCGTGGGCCCCCACGATGCTCTCCACGATGGCCAGACCCAGGCCCGCTCCGCGACCTTTTTTCTCCTTGCCTCGGGTAAAGGGCTGGAAGATGGTGCCGAGAGTCTCGCCGTCCATGCCGCTGCCCTGGTCGCGCACGCGTAGACGGGCTTTCCCTTCCTCAGCGCTGACTTCCAGCCGGATGGTCTTACCGGCCGGCGAGTGCTTGACGGCGTTCCCAAGGAGATTATTGACAACTTGCTCGAGCTTGGCCCGGTCGCCGCGCACGTTTACCGGTGAGACGGCCAGGTCGAGAGTGAGACCGGCGGCCTCGGCGATGGGGGCCTGCTGGCGCGAAATCCTGGTCAGCAGCTCGGCCAGGTCGACTTCTTCGAGTTCGAGACGTAGCCGCCCGCCCTTGAGAGCCTCCAGGTCGAGTAGATTCTCTACCAGACTGAGCATGTAGCGGCTGCTCTCTACGATGCTGTCGACCATGGGGCGCTCTTTTTCACCGATATGGGCTTTGTCGCTTTGCAGAAAGCGCGAATAGCCCATGATCACGGTCAACGGGTTTCTCAGGTCGTGGGCCGCGATGCCGATAAATTCGCTCTGCCGCTCGCAAAGCTCGCCCAACTGGCGGGCCATAAGTTGCAGCTCGACCTGACCCAGCACCAGGTGAGCAAGCTCGGTGAGCGTCTGCACATCGTCCTCGCTCCAGTAGTGCGGATTCTGGTCGATGGTGCAGAGCACCCCGAAGGGATCCTCTCCGCTGAGCTGGAGGGGCACGCCAAGGTAAGCGATCACGCCCAGGTCGTCGATGGCCGGATTGCACTTGACCAGCGGATGCTCGCGAGCGTCCTCCACCACGAGAGGCTCTTTGCGAATGGCCACATACTGGCAGAAGCTGTGACTGAGCGGGGTCTGGGCTCGAGTTTTCAACGGCTCGGACAGGCCAAAGGAGCTCTTGAAATACTGGCGGTCGTGATCGAGAATGGTGATCACGGCCACTGGCACCCCCAGCAGGCGTGAGGCCAGCCGGGTCAGCCGATCGTAGGCCTCCTCGGGAGGAGTGTCCAGCAGTCTGGTGCGGTGAGCGGCATCGACCACCGCCTCGGGGAGACAGGTAACCTTCATTTCGACTCTAGAAGTTGATGGCTCCGGTGTAGACCTGCACGCCGCCTGCGCGATCGAGCGCGACCATAACGCCGGTCGCTTTGCGCCGATCGACCACCAGGTACGGTTGACCGGCCCCGTCGCGCAGCACCGTGATGCCGCCGCTTCCGATGGGAATACGGCGGCCATCGGCCAGGTAGAGTGCGGTGGCGCACAGGAGAATGAGGCTGAGGCAGAGGAGGAGGCAGGCTTTTATGGCCTGCGGCCAGAGCCTGGAGATTGCTCCCTCGGAAGCGGAGCTTGGGTGCCAGAGCCGCGCCATGAGAACGAAGGTTGGCCGTCGGGGTGCGCAATTCCTGCCCGCCAGGACCCTCGGGCCCCGATGTAGAAAGCGAACTCGCCAGGGCCTAGCCTGTGCTTTTCCGGACCCCGTGGCGAGTAGGGTGGGGGGTCGGGTTCCGTTTCAAGTCTCGAAGAGGAGGCGTTATGCCTTTAGTTTATATCGACGGAAAGTATCACGAGAAGGAAGACGCCCGCGTTTCTGTCTGGGACCACGGCCTTCTTTACGGTGACGGAATCTTTGAGGGCATTCGCGCTTACAACAGCCGGGTCTTTCGCCATATGGAGCACCTGGAGAGGCTGTATGCCTCAGCCCGCTCCATCCTTCTGGAGATGCCCATGCCAATCGAGCAGATGCGCGAAGATGTGCTCACCACGCTGCGCAAGAACGAGCTGCGCGACGCCTACATTCGCCTGTGCGTGACCCGCGGCGTGGGCGACCTGGGGCTGGACCCGCGCAAGTGCGCCCGGCCTTCGGTGATCATCATCGCCGACAAGATCAAGCTCTACCCGGCCGAGGTCTACGAGCGCGGCTTGCGGCTGATGGTAGCCTCCACCCGCAAGAATGCCCCGGATACGTTGAGTCCTCGTATCAAGTCGCTGAACTACCTCAACAACATCCTGGCCAAGATCGAGGCCATCCAGGCCGGTTGTGCCGAGGCGGTGATGCTGGATCGCAACGGATTCTTGACCGAGTGCACCTCAGAGAACATCTTCCTGGTCAAGAACGGGGTCATGTTCACCCCCACCGCGGTGGTGGGTATCCTGGAAGGCATCACCCGCAGCGTGGTGATGGAGCTGGGCGAGCAGCTCGGCTTCCAGGTGCAGATGTCGTTTTTGACCATGCACGATCTCTACACCGCCGACGAATGCTTCGTCACCGGCACCGGGGCCGAGCTGATCCCGGTGGTCGAAGTGGCCGGCCGCAGCATCGGCTCGGGTCATCCCGGGCCGATCTTCAAGCAGCTCTTGAAATCCTTCCACGAACTGACCCAGGTGGACGGCGATCCCATCTACGAGACCAACGGACCGCTCACGAACGCTGCCGAGAAGGTCAAGTAGGTCGACCGCTCCTGTCGTCGCTGAATTTTTCCCTTTGACACAAACGAGGGTTATGCTATAATCATCCTCGTTATCGGGGCGTAGCGCAGCCTGGCAGCGCGCATCGTTCGGGACGATGAGGCCGGAGGTTCAAATCCTCTCGCCCCGACCACCTCAAACCCGGCTCTCAGATGGGCCGGGTTTTCTTTTGCCGGCTGGCGGTGTAGGCGGTGTCGGCTCGGCGCTGCAGGGGGACCCTTCCTTCCGGTCCGCAGCCGATGCCCAGCCGCACGCGCTCGACCACGAAGCCGAGGCGGCGGGCCTGCACCAGGGTGCGCTCGTTGTCGAAGGTAACCTCGCCCACCATGAAGCGATGGCCCCGCCGGGCCGTCTCGCGCGCGGCCTGAGCGACCAGGCGGTGCACCACGTGGGCTCCCCACCGGTCGCGCTCCACGGCCAGGTCGTAGATGAAGCTCTGAGCGGTCCCCGTGAAGCGATCCCGTTCCTCGAGCTGCAAGATCAGGTAGCCCACCCGGCGCTCGTCCTCCCAGGCGATCAGGGCCAGCATCGAGCCGTCCAGGCAGGCCGCTTCCAACTCGGCCAGGTTAATTCGGGCCCTCTCCTCGACCTGGGAGGCCGGCCGGCTGGAGGGCACCCCGAAGAGCACCGAGCCCACCGCCAGCTCGACCAGCCAGGTATAATCCTCCGAGCAGGCGGCCGGGCGCACCTTGATCATCGCCCGCTCTGAGCCATGGCTTTGAGGTGATAAAGGCCGGTCACATCCTTCTGGCTGAGCGCCCGCAACTCGGCCTGGGCAAAAGCGGTCTGGCCCAGTTGACGATAGAGCCGAAAGAGCTCGTAGTGCAGCTCCAGGGCGGCCAGGCGGTCGGGCCCCAGCCGGATGGCTCGCCGCAGGGTGCGGGTGCCTTGCTCGACCCAGCCCCCATCGATCAGGCAGAGGCCCTGGTGGTGCAGGTAGACGGGGTTGTCGGGCTCGGCCGCGGCGGCTTTCTCGAAGGCAGCGGCCGCCTCCGGATGGCGACCCTCCCGGTGCAGGTCGCGGGCCATCAAGAACTGCACGTAGCCTCGCTCGCGGGGGCTCAAACGGCGGTCCTGGGCCAGCTCCTCAAAGGCATCCACGGCCTCCTCACGGCGTCCCGAGCGGCTGTCGGTCAGGGCCAGCAGGTAGGCGGCCAGCGGCCCGTCCTCGGGGAGGGCCTGCTTGAACCAGCGCCGGGCCTCAGCATACTCCTGCCGACGAAAGTGCAGGCAGCCGCGGTTGATAGCCCGCTCCTCCACCTTCTCACCGTACCATGAGGGCGGCTCTCCCGCAGGCTCAGGTCCCCGTCCCATCCGGGCCGCCACCCACTCCGGCCTGCCCCTCCCGGTCAGAGCCTCCAGCGTGGCCGGGCCCAGCCAGCGATGCTCGAGGGGCGTATAGCCGCCATTCACCGAGTAGGCCACCGTGGTCAGGTCGCGCTGTACACCCGCAAGCGAAGCGGCCAGCTCGAGCGGCGACTGCCAGAGCCGATCGTCGGGATCCAGCAAGTAGTCCACGTCCACGTCCAGCAGCACCGGCTCGGACAACTCGGGCAGGTTGTCGGCCGTGCACAAGGTGAGGGGGCGCTCCACCAGCACTCCTTCCACCCGGCCCTGCTCGAGTC
>CAYYHB010000191.1:0-9166 GCA_964471395.1 uncultured Burkholderiales bacterium
CCATACAAGTCTGTCGGCGCCAGTTACTGCAAAACCTTCAGCACTTCACTTTAGTAGACGCGTGCGTTGAACGATTCGGTTCTCCAAGCGTCGCGGGATAACCGGCGAGCGAAAGCGGACCGGGAAGTGACTTGGAGGTGAAAGTCCTCTGGGCTGGCTACCCTATCCAGGAAGGAAAACGTGAAGAAACTTCCTCTACCTGGAGGAACTGTTCGACCCTGATAAGAATAGCTTTAGCTGTTCCAGCCGGGTGGCCGGGATGAGCGGTTTTCCCGGAGAAAAAATGCCGGGGCTATTGGGCCGTTTCCAGGGCAGGGGATCTCTGGCTCGGTTCAGAAAAGGCCCCCGACCCTGTTGGCACGTTGGCTGACGAAAGCGAGATGGTGACCGAATATGGCTTACAGGCCCTGTAGATTTCGAAGTTCGGTGCTGGGTGTGTTCCAGTGTGAGAAACACATGTTCCAGCACAGCTATCCGGAAATCTACAACGAGCTCTATGAGTTTTGCCTCGAGAACGTCCCCGACCGCTTTTGCGGTTACGTGGACTTCGGGTTCAGTCTCGAAGGGGAGACCCCCCGCATTTTCATCAACTGCACTCACCCCTACCAGAGCCGTCCCTTGAAGAGCTTTCGAGACTGCATCGAAGAGTGCGACTACCACGACAAAGAGGGCGAATCCCTCGGATAACCAGGGCCCGGAAGCATCCGGGCTCTTTGCTTTTTCAAGCAGGTGGCCCCCTGTCCGGGAGAGAATGGAATTCGGACTTGCCTGCAAACATGCGACTTCTCCAGCAGTCTCGAACTTTAATACTCTTCATCCTACCCAGCGAGGACGCACCTCATGGTCGGCGCTGAAGTGGCCCTGGCTCCCTTCGTTGCGCGCCGCGAGTATTTCGGGTGCTTGATCTATGATCGGGCTCACAGTGATTACATCCCGTTCGATCAGGATGCCACCGACATCTTCCTGCGCAGCCAGACCCAGACTCTGGACGAAATCTACCGCGACCTGTCCGACAAAGTGACTCGCCAATCGTTCGACCAGTTCATCCAGCTTTGCAGCAGCATCGAGCTGATGAAGAACGGCACCTTCCAGGGCACCTTCATTGAGTCAACCTCCCACGAACGGCTCAAGCACCTGTCGGCTCCCACGATGGTCTACCTGCAGTTGACCCGTTACTGCAACCTTGCCTGCAAGCACTGCTGGGCCGAAGCGGGCGTGGCCCGTCCGCGAGAGTTGACTATCCTCGAGGTGCGCGACCTGATCGACCAGATGGCCGCCATGGGCACCTTCAAACTACGCCTGGGCGGAGGTGAGCCGCTGGGTCGGGGAGACTGGGCCGACATCGTGGCTCACGCCAACTCGCGTGGTATCCGCGTCAGTCTCTCCACCAATGCCACCATGGCCACCAAGGCCGTGGCCGAGCGACTGGCCGAGCTCGACATCGAGTCGATCAAAGTCAGTCTCGAGGCGGGCAGCGAGAAGAGCTACGACTACATTCGCGGCGATCGGGCCTACCGCAAGGCCATTCGCGGCATCAAGAACCTGATCGAGTTGAGCAAAGCACCGGTCTATTTTCACGTCGTCTTGCAGAAGGACAATCTCACCGAGATTCCCTCCCTGGTCAAGACGGCCGAGAAGCATGGTGTCTCGCGCATCGTCTTCGATGTGGTGGTGCCTGTGGGGCGGGCCAAGGAGAACCCACGCATTCTGCTCACCCCTGATGAGGCCAGCTCGGCGCTCGACCTGGCGCGGCGTATCGGTGAGACCAGCCGGGTCGAGGTCGAGGTTGCCGCTCGCGTTCCCCCTCCTTATCAGAAGAAGCGCGTCTTCGAGGGCTTTGGCTGTGAGTGCGGCCACGTGCACTGCCACATCAGCTCGGAAGGCGTCGTCTCGGCCGGCGGCTTTGTCAGTCACCTTCTGCCCGGTGGATCGATCCGCGAGAAGCCTCTGGCCGACCTGTGGGAGAACGGTCAGGGGTTCAAGCTGTTGCGCGGTAACCCTGGCAACAATGTCTGCAAACGTTGCAACTACTACCGCTCGTGCCGAGGTGGATGCCGCACGCGCACATATGCTACCATCGCGGCCCTCACCGAGCCCGATCCGCTGTGTCTGATCGCTCGCGATACCCCGCCGGCGGGCTGATGGAACCGATCTCGAGCGCGGTAGCACGGCTCATTCTGCCCGACTGCCCGGGTTGCGACGAAGGCGTGTCCGTTGAGAACCTCGCACCCAATGAGGTTACCAGGTGTCCGAGCTGCCACAGCACGCTGCTGCTCGTTCGCATTGACGGAGTCTTGATGTTTCTGCGCGACGGTTGGGTTTGAAAGGCTCGAACGAGGACGCACGGCGTCGCGTGGAGAACGTTTACAGCGCCGTGCGCGTAGAACCGCTGCGCGCGGCTCGGGAAACTTCGAGTCAGTGAGGAGTCATTCGTGAGCCAGCGCAAGCACGTCCCCCCCGAAGTCGCGGAGGAGATCGCCCGGGCCAACCGGGTTTTGCTGGTTTCTCACATCGGACTCGACGGTGATCACCTCGGTTGCATGATTGCCCTGCACTCGGCCCTGGAGAAGATGGGCAAGCAGGTGGTGGCCTATCTGCCAGAGTCGGTTCCCGACAATTTCCACTTCATGAAGGGCATGGAGCGCTTGTGCCCCACCCAGCCGGGCGAGCGTTTCGACCTGCTCATCGCGCTCGAGTGTCCGGAGATGCATCGCTTCCCAAAGGGGTTTGATTACAAGAGCTCAGCCGACCGGGTGCTCAACATCGACCACCATCCCGACAACCAGATGTACGGCGATGTGGTGTGGGTCGAGCCTCAGATGGGCTCACTGGGCGAGATGGTGTTTGACCTCCTGGAAGTAATGGAGGTTCCCTTCGATGATACCATTGCGGTCGCCCTCTATACTGCAATTTTCAGTGATACCGGGTCGTTTCAGTATTCGCGAGTCACGCCTCGCACGCACCAGCGCATCGCGCGTCTGCTCGAGTTCGAGGTGAACACCGACCTGGTCGGTCGCTCGCTGTATCGACAGTTGCGTTTCGAGGCCATGAAGCTGCTGGGCATTGTGCTGCAGAACACTACGCGCTCGGAGGATGGAAGGTTGATCTGGGCGGAGATTCCGGCCTCCGAGATGCAGCGATACCAGGTTCAGCCGGAAGATACTCTCTACTTCGTAGATCAACTTGACACGGTGAAGGGGGCCGAGGTGGTCATCCTCTTCCGCGAGCTCGAGGATGGCCGCGTGAAGGTCAGTATTCGCTCCCGGCACTACCCGGTCAACCAGGTAGCGGCAAGCTTCGGGGGCGGAGGCCACGCCAAGGCTGCCGGTTGCGTGGTGGAGGGCAACCTGAGCCAGGTGTCGGGCAAGGTGGTCAAGGCGATGAGCGAGTCCTTGAACCAGTCCATTCTTCAGGACCGCGATACCCTGCCCAGCTCTCCGGCCGTTTCCGCCCTCAAGCGAGGCTGACCCTGCCCACGTTCGCGGTGCATACTCTGGGCTGCCGCGCCAACCAGTCGGACTCCGAACGCCTGCGAGAGATCTTGCTCGGCGCTGGCTTTGACGAGGTGGAGTTCTCCCAGCCTGCGGATGTGCGCGTGGTCAACACCTGCACGGTGACTTCCGAGGCTGATCGCAAGTCAGCCCAGGTGGTTCGGCGCGGATTGCGCCTGGGCGGTCAGGTCGTGGCCACTGGCTGTGCCGTGGCCGCGCGGGGAGGCCTTCAGGGTAGTCGACTGCCTGGCTCGGTGCTTCGCCTGCCTCCAGGACAGAGTGAGAATTTGCTCCGTCTGATCGGGGCTGACAACTGTCCCAACGCCGAGTTGGTCGACCAGGAAACGGCTCAATTGCGCACCCGGGCCCTGCTGCGAGTACAGGATGGTTGTGACCAGTTCTGTACATTCTGTATCGTGCCTTACGTGCGCGGTCGAAGTCGCAGCTTTCCCATCGAGCAGTTGGTGCAGGAGGCTGGCCGCCTCGAGCGGATGGGCTATCGAGAGGTGGTCTTGACCGGAATTCACCTGGCTGTTTGGGGCCGCGAGCTGGGCCTGGATCTGTCTCACCTGCTCGGGGCTCTGCTTTCGGCTACCAGCAGAGTCCGCTTCCGGCTCAGCTCGATCGAGCCCGATTGCTTCCCGGTGGCGATTTTTGACCTGATGCGGCGTCACCCGGAGCGGGTCTGTCCCCACCTGCACCTGGCCCTCCAGCACGCCAGCGACCGCGTGCTCGAGCGCATGCACCGCGACTACGACCAGGCTCATTTCAGTCGTCTGGTAGAAGCCTTCTTCACGATCCCCGGGGCCTGCCTCACCAGCGACGTGATGGTGGGTTTTCCGGGCGAGAGCGAGGCAGACTTTACCATCCTCAAGCACTATCTGCGCAGGCAACCTTTTTTCCGACTGCACGTGTTCCCCTACAGCCCCAGGCCCGGCACTGCCGCTGCCCGTTTTTCCGATCAGGTGCCGGTGGAGCTGCGCAATCGCCGGCGTGACGAGCTGTTGGCCCTGGGCGAACGCAAGCGGCTGGCCTATCTTCGGGCCCAGCGCGGGTGCGAGCGGGACGTGCTGGTGGAGTCGACCGGCTCCCGCGAAGGCACCGTGGAGGGCCTGACGGAGAATTACGTACCCGTTGTGTTGCGCGGTGGCCCGGCGCTGCGGGGCCATCTGGTGCGCTCGCGACTGGGGCGAGTGACCGGGCAGGCCGTGCAGGCTACGCTTGTTCGAAAGGAGTTCCTGGCGGGCTCTTGAATTGCCGGCCCTCAATGGCCGGTCTGTTTGATAAGTTCCGGGTCAACCGACCCAAGGTGGATCAGAGTCGCAGCGATGAGACGCAGCGTGCGGAGCTTCCCTCTGACCTCTGGATCAAGTGCTCTGATTGCGGTAACGCGATGTATCGCAAGGTCTTCCTGGACAACCTGAAGGTCTGCGACAAGTGCGGTTTTCACCATAAGCTTACTGCTCACGAGCGGCTCGAGCTGCTGGCCGACCCGGGCAGCTTCGAGGAGTGGGACAAAGGCCTGTTCTCCGGCAATCCACTGGGCATCGAGGGCGAGTATCTCGAGAAGCTGGTCAGCGATCGCAAGAAGACCGGGCTGGAGGATGCCGTGCTTTCCGGCAAGATCGAGCTGACCGGCATTCCGGTGGGCATCGCCATCATGGACTTTCACTTTCGGGGCGGCTCGATGGGCTCGGTGGTGGGCGAGAAGATCACTCGCATGCTCGAGCGCAGCGGAGAGCTGGGCATCCCCGCCCTGGTGGTCACCTCGTCAGGCGGAGCCCGCATGCAAGAAGGCATGCTCAGCCTGATGCAGATGGTGCGCACTTCGGCCGCCGTGAGACGGCTCAATGACCTGGCCGTGCCCTATTTCTGCCTGCTGACCGATCCGACCACGGCCGGCGTGGCCGCCTCATTCGCCGCCCTGGGCGACGTCATCGTGGCCGAGCCCCGGGCCATCATCGGCTTCTCCGGGGCCCGGGTGATCGAGCAGACCATCCGTCAGAAGCTGCCGCCCGGCTTCCAGACCTCCGAGTTTTACCAGAAGCACGGGTTTATCGACATGGTCGTGCCTCGTCCTGAGCTTCGAGTCACCATGGCGCGCTTGATCGGCATGTTCGCCCAACCCGTGCTGGAGTCGCCCGCATGAGTATGATTTTGGAAGTCGAGAAGCCATTGCTGGAACTAGAGAACAAGATCAAAGAGCTGAAGGAGGTCAACCTGACCGGCCGGGTGGATCTCTCCTCGGAGATCCGCCTGCTCGAGCGCAAGGCCGAGCAGCTCAAGAAGAGCATCTACGAGAACCTGTCGGCCTGGGACCGGGTGCAGATCGCTCGCCACTCGGCGCGGCCGGGCACGCTGGATTACATCCAGGCCCTTTTCACCGACTTCATGGAGTTGCATGGCGACCGCCTCTACGCCGATGACCCGGCCATCGTGGGAGGCCTGGCTCGCTTTGAGGGTCGCAGCTGCGTGGTGGTGGGTCACCAGAAGGGCAAGGGCACCAAGGACAATCTGGCCCGGAACTTCGGCATGCCCAATCCCGAGGGCTTTCGCAAAGCCGGCCGCCTGATGAGCCTGGCCCATCGCTTCAAGCTGCCCATTTTCACCTTCATCGACACGCCCGGCGCATACCCTGGCATCGAGGCCGAGGAACGCGGTCAGTATGAGGCCATCGCCAGCAACATCGCCCTGATGACCGAGCTGGGCTCACCAATCGTGACCCTGGTCATCGGCGAGGGCGGCAGCGGAGGGGCCCTGGGCATCGCCGTGGGCGACCGCGTGCTGATCCTGGAAAATTCGGTCTATTCCGTGATCTCGCCTGAGGGTTGCGCCACCATCCTCTGGCGGGATGCGAGCAAGGCCGAGCAGGCCGCCTCCTGGCTGGGACTGACTTCGAGCAAACTGCTCTCATTGGGGCTGGTAGACGAGGTGCTGAGCGAGCCTTTAGGGGGAGCCCATCGCGAGATTGAGACGGTGTTCCAGACCGTCCGGGCCGCCTTGAGGCGGCACCTGGGAGAGTTGCTCCTCCTGACCCCTTCCGAGCGGGTTACCGGCCGCTACGCCAAGTACCGCAAGATGGGCGTCGTGCTCGAGCAAGCTCTGACGCCGTGAGGCCGACGCGGACCCGCATCGTTTGCACAATCGGCCCGGCCTCGTGCAACGAAGAGATGCTGCGTGGCCTGATCCAGTCCGGCATGGACGTGGCCCGGCTCAACTTCTCCCACGGCACCCATGAATGGCACGCTGAGCGCATCGAGCTGATTCGCAAGCTATCCCTCGAGCTCGGGGAGCCGGTGGCCATTCTGCAGGACCTGTGTGGCCCCAAGATCCGTCTTGGCACCGTTGCTGAGGGCACCGTGCTCACGACCGGCGAGCCGTTCGTGCTGACCACCGAAGAGTGTGAGGGCAACGCCCTGCGGGCCCACATCACCTACCCCTCCCTGCCGGCCGAAGCCCGTCCGGGCGATCCGATTCTGGTCGACGACGGGCTGATCGAGCTGGTGGTGACCGAGTGCAGCGCGACCGAGGTGAGAACCCGGGTCGTTGAGGGAGGTCCGCTTTCCTCCCGCAAGGGAGTCAATCTGCCCAACACCCACCTGTCGGTACCCGCCATGACCGCGAAGGATGCCCTGGACCTGCGCTTCGGGCTCGAGCACGGCGTGGACTATGTGGCTCTTTCGTTCGTTCGGCAGCACAGCGATCTGGTGCCCCCTCGGGCCATAATGAACGAGCTGGGCATTCATCGCCCGGTGGTGGTAAAAATCGAGAAGCGCGAGGCGGTCGACAATCTGGAGAGCATCGTGCACGCCGCCGATGCCATCATGGTGGCCCGCGGCGACCTGGGCATCGAGGTACCGATCGAGGAAGTGCCCATCATTCAGAAGCGCACCATCCGGCTGTGTCAGCGCTACGAGCGGCCGGTCATCACGGCCACCCAGATGCTGGACTCGATGATCCGAAATCCTCGACCCACCCGAGCCGAGGCTACCGATGTGGCCAATGCCATCCTGGACGGCACCGATGCAGTCATGCTGAGCGGCGAGACGGCTAGCGGTCAGTATCCGCTTCAATCGGTGCAGGTCATGGACCGCATCGCCCGGGAGGCCGAGCAGCTGGTTCAGTTCCTGCCCGACATCGATGTGGTGGTGGAGTCCGAAAGCGACCAATTAGTGAACTCGGTCGCCCTGGGCACGTGCCGCCTGGCACATCAGCTGAAGGCCGGGGCCATCCTGGCCTGTACCACGTCGGGCCGTACTGTGCAGGCCATCGCTCGTCACCGCCCGGGCTGCCTGGTGGTCGGCATCACCACCCAGCCTGAGATCGCCCGGCAGTTGAACCTGGTCTTCGGCGTGCGTCCGCTGCTCATCCCCCGCTACGCCACAACCGAGGACCTGATGCGCGCTTCCGTGGAGGCCGCCCGAGAGGCCGCGCTGATCCATCCGGGAGACACGGTGGTGCTGGCGGCCGGATTCCCTCCCGGCAGCCCCACCAACCTGATCCAGGTTCTTAGTCTCTAGCGCTCTGAGTTCGGGTCAGCCTCCACCCCGGTCTGTCGGCGCAGGTTGATCTTCTTCCGGCAGGAGCTGATCCAGCCATTGAGGAATATTCCTCAATGGCCCAGCACGTCTCCGTCGAAACGCGTTCGAGCGAGGAGTCCATCGAGTCCCCCGCATTCCGTCACGGTCGGTCGCTGATCAGCCTGCTGCTGCTCCTGGCGCTGGCGGTGGTCGGCTACAACTTTTACTTCCTCTGTGCCCGCAAGCAGGCAGCCCACGAGGCCAAGCTGACCGAGATTGACAGGCTTGAGTCGGAACTGGCTGTGCTCGAGCAGCAGAACAAGATCTTGGTTGAGCGAGTTGCCTATCTTCGCACCGACGACGGGGTGGAGGAAGTGGCTCGCGAGAAGCTTGGCCTGGTGCGCAAAGACGAGGTGGCCTTCGTGGTTGTGCCGGCTCTTCACTCCGACTTGTCCGACGCACCGGTCTATGTCCCCCGCCCTCCGGCCCGCAAGCCCACCCTGATGCAGCGGGCCCTGCACGCCATCTTCGAGCCTGGATTTCCTCGACAGTAGCGCCGTTCTCGGCGGTTGACGGTAGCTTTTTCGGGCGCTATACTGAAAGCCTGAGATACCTTCGTTCGGAGGCTGCTTTTTTCGATGGCCCTTGAGGTCGGTTCCATCGTCGAGGCTACGGTTACCGGCATCACGAACTTTGGGGCCTTTGTCGAATTGCCGGAAGGGCATACGGGCCTGGTCCACATCTCCGAGGTGGCTGATACCTTCGTCACCGACGTTCGTCAGTACGTGCAAGAACGAGCCGTCATTCGAGTCAAGGTGCTGAAACTCAACGACAAAGGCAAGTATGACCTGTCCATCAAGCAGGTCGCTCGCCTCGAGCAAGCCAGGCCTGGTCCGGAGCAGTTTCACGCCCCCCGCGGCAGGAGGCCCCGCCAACAAGGGGATAACTCGGGTAACCCACATTTTGAAGACATGTTGCAGCGCTGGAAGAAAGACTCCGACGAGCGGCAGTTAGATGTCAAGCGCCATAACGAGGGGAAACGCGGCCGCGGCCGCAGCCGCTGACAAACGCGGGAGTGGCGAAATGGCAGACGCACGGGACTTAAAATCCCGGGCCGCAAGGCGTGCGGGTTCGAGTCCCGCCTCCCGCAAAACC
>CAYYHB010000192.1:0-3233 GCA_964471395.1 uncultured Burkholderiales bacterium
TGCAGCGCATCCATCCCATCGCCGAGGCGGTGGCCGAGGTGCTGGCCGAGCCCGCCCGGCGGCGCGTGAAGAATATCCTTCCTTCTGCAGGCCCGTAAGCTGGCCCCCCCGAAAGTCGCTTCAATGCGGTTGAGCGACCGGGTAGCTCTGGTGACCGGAGGCGGCCGCGGCATCGGCGCCGCGGTGGCTCGCTCTCTGGCTTGCGAAGGCACCCGCGTGGCGGTGGCCTCCCGCACCCTGACCGAGATCGACGAGGTGGCCCGCGAGCTCACTCAAGCCGGCAGCCAGGCGGTGGCCGTGCAGTGCGACGTGGGCCGTCCCGAGGAGATCGCCTCGGCTGTGGCCCACGTGATCGAGGAGTTCGGGCGCATCGACATCCTGGTCAACAACGCCGGCATCGCCTCCTCGGCCTCGCTGGGCTCACAGAGCCTGGAGGAGTGGGAGCGCATCTTCCGCGTCAACGTCACCGGTACGTTCCTGTGCACCCAGGCCTGTCTGCCGGGCATGCTCGAGCGGGGCTGGGGCCGAGTGGTCAACGTGGCCTCGGTGGCCGCCCTGGGAGGCGCGAAGTACATCTCCGCCTACTCGGCCTCCAAGCACGCCGTGCTCGGATTCACCCGCTGCGTGGCCCTGGAGGCGGCCAGCCGGGGCGTCACCGTTAACGCCGTCTGCCCTGGCTATGTGGATACCGATCTTACGCGGGCCTCGGTGGCCCGCATCATGGACAAGACCGGCATGAACGAAGGCCAGGCCGTTCAGGTGCTTTGCAAGACCAATCCCCAGAACCGGCTGCTGACCTCCGAAGAAGTGGCCCACGCCGTGCTCGTGCTCTGCCTGCCCGAGTCGGCCGGCATCAACGGCCAGGCTCTGGTGCTCGATGGCGGGGGATTCGTGGGATGAAGGATCCTCATCCTCGCCGGGCAAAGCTCTCCCCTGTGAAGCGCTGGAGGGGGGTCGCGTGATGACCTCGCAGCCGGCCCAGTCTCTGGTGGACAAAGCCATGGCCCTGACGCAGGAGGGCAAGCCCGACGAGGCGCTGCCCCTGCTCGACGAGGCCCTGGCCGCGGACGCTGCCTACTGGCCTGGCTGGCTTCATCGCGGCTATGCCCGGGCGCATGCAACCCGCTTCGAAGAGGCCGTTTCCGACTGGGAGAAGGCCCTCGAGCTTGAGCCCAAGCTACCCATGAAGCTGCAGACCTCGGCTCAGGCCGCCGCCCACCGCAAGCTGACCGAGAGCTCGCTGGAGCAGTTCCGCTGGGAGCTGACGCTGGCTCCCGAGAATGCTCGCCTCAACCTGCTCTATGGCCGGGCCCAGCGCGTTTTTGGACGGCTGAGCCAGGCGCTCGAGTCGCTCGGGCAGGTCTCTCCCCACGACCCGGCTCATCTCGACGCCCTCGAGCTGGCCGCCCGCATCCTGCGGCAGCTAGGCCAGAACGAGCAGGCCCTCAAGACCTGGCAGAAGGTGTTGCAGTCGCGGCCTGACTCGGTGGAGGTGAACTACGAGCTGGGCAGCCTGGCGCACAAGTCCAACGCCCTGGCGTTGGCCCTGCGCCACCTGGAGAAGGTCGTCACCCTCAAGAGCGAGCACCTTCCGGCCTTGCTCGCCCTGGGTGAGATCTACCTCAAGCAGGGACGGCATGACCTGGCCGAAGACCGGCTGCAGAAGGTGCTGCGATTGCAGCCCGACAACCCGAGCGCGCTGGCCGGCCTGGCCGGATGCCGCCAGGAGCAGTATCTCTTCGATGAGGCGCTGGGCTACTACAAGCGGGCCGTGGAGGCCGACCCCAAGAACCCCGAGCTCCACTTTCGCCTGGGCTTTCTAGCCCTGCAGCTGGGCAATCTCGAGGCTGCCGTGAGCGCCCTGGAGAAGGGGTTGGAGCTTCGCCCCAACGACGCCGAGGTTCTCTTCAGCCTGGCCAAGGCCTACGAGCAGAAAAACGACCTGCAGCGCGCCAGCGAGTATTACACCGATACACTGCGGGTCAATTCGCGAGCCGATCACGCGGCCTACAACCTGGGCCTGGTGTTCGAGGCCATGGGCAAGCTCGAGGAGGCCATGAATGCCTTCCGCCGGGCCAGCGAGATCAAGCCCAACGAGCCTCACTACCTCGAGCGCCTGGCCGCGGTCGCCTCCCGGGCCGAGGATCACGATACCGCCAGCGACGCCAGTCGGGCCGCGGTGCGCTCGGCCCCCGACTCGGCCGACTCGCGTCTCAACCTGGCTCGAGTGCTGCAGCGTCAGGGTCGCCAGGAGGAGGCCATGGAGGCCTTCCGCCAGGCTCTGGCTCTGAATGCGAAGTTCAGTGCCGAGATCGAGAAGGATGCCCAGGCCGCCTTCGAGCGGGGAGCCGACGAGCAGGCTATGGACTTCTACCGCATGCTCGCCGAGACCGAGGGCTGGCAGGCCTGGGCCTGGGAGGGGATCGGCCGGGTGATGGCTCGCCAGGAGAAGACTCTGCTGGCGATGGACTTTCTTTACAAGGCGGTGGTCGCCGAGCCGTCCCGCCTGAGCGCCCTGCGAGAGCTGGGAGCGATCTGCCTGGCCAATCAAGAGCCCGCCCGGCTGCTGGAGGCCATCCGCGAGGTGCTGGTGCGTCAACCCGCCTATGCCGAGGTGGAAGGCTTCGTGGGAGTGCTGCTCGAGCTGTGGAGTGGAGCTGACTTGCCGAGTTTGGCCTTGCTGCTAGCGGACAGTCTGCACAGCCAGCTCGGGGGCGATGCAGGGGCCCGCGACGAGGCCGCTCGCATCTACCTCGAGCACGCCCGGAAGCTGGAGTCACAGGG
The DNA here is from genome assembly GCA_964471395.1 of uncultured Burkholderiales bacterium. GTDB lineage: Bacteria > Vulcanimicrobiota > Xenobia > Xenobiales > QWHO01 > QWHO01. The sequence continues at coordinate 2,785 of CAYYHB010000192.1, forward strand.
GGATATCGATCGGGCCCGGGTTACCCTGGGACGGTTGCTTGAGCTCGAGCCTGCCCAGAGCGACGCGCTGGAGCTGATGAGCCAGTGGGCTGAGTCGGCCGAGGAGCCCGAGCGGGCTCCGGAAGGCTCGGTCGCCGAGGCGGTGGCCGAGGGCCCGGTGGGCGAGCCGGCCTTCGGATTCGAGGCTCCGGTGGGCGAGCCGGCCTTCGGATTCGAGCCGGTGGCCGAGGGTCCGGTGGTCGATCCGGTCAGCGAGCAGGCCTTCGGATTCGAGCCGGCGGCCGAGGGTCCGGTGGTCGAGCCGGTTAGCGAGCAGGCCTTCGGATTCGAGCCGGTGGCCGAGGGTCCGGTGGTCGAGCAGGCCAGCGGGCCGGCCTTCGGATTCGAGGCGGTGGCCGAGGGTCCGGTGGTCGATCCGGTCAGCGAGCAGGCCTTCGGATTCGAGCCGG
>CAYYHB010000192.1:3333-9056 GCA_964471395.1 uncultured Burkholderiales bacterium
GCCGAGGGTCCGGTGGGCGAGCCGGCCAGCGAGCAGGCCTTCGGATTCGAGCCGGTGGCCGAGGGTCCGGTGGTCGAGCCGGCCAGCGAGCAGGCCTTCGGAATCGAGGCGGTGGCCGAGGGTCCGGTGGTCGAGCCGGCCAGCGAGCAGGCCTTCGGATTCGAGGCGGTGGCCGAGGGTCCGGTGGGCGAGCCGGCCAGCGAGCAGGCCTTCGGATTCGAGCCGGCCGAGGCCTTTGCATTCGAGCCCAGCCCAATGGAGGAAGCGCTCCAGTCGCCGACCGGGAGTCCGTTCGAGGCCTTTGACACGGTGATTGTGCCCCCGGCTCAGGAGGCCCGGACCGAGCAAGAAGCGTTCGGGTTTGAGCCGGCGCCAGCCCGGCCGGGCCCCTCGGTAGCTGATTCTCAAGACTTCGAGCCGATTCCGCTCGACCGGACCACGGCTGAATGGGAGGCGGAGCAGCCAGCTGCACCGAGCGACGCGCCCGAGGTCCCCGGGCCAGAGGTGGATTCGTCCAGGCTGACGGCGTCTCAGTTCGAAGGTTTCGAGATGGCAGTGGTCGAGGCCGAGCCGGAGACCAGGCCGGATGCTTCCGCGGACCGGGCCGAGGCATTCGCTATTTCTGAACCGACGACCGCTGAGGACCTGTCTGAGGCCGCGGCGACCGAGTCAGTCGAGCTGGCCGAGGCTCTCGAACCGGAACCGGCTACTGAGGCCGAGGCAGTCGAGTTGCCAGTGGCTCAGGTGGAGGCAGAGGCTCCCAGACCGGTTGCCGAGACCGAGACGGAAGCCGACACGACCGAAGAGGCCCCGACCACCGAGCTCGCGCCGCCAGACGCGCAAGAGCCTGCGGAGCCCGCTCACGAACCGCTCGAGACCGAGCGCGGAGAGGAATCTGCGTCCCCGGAGGACGCGCTTGAGGATGAAGAAGGAGACGCTATGATCGCATCGGAGCCGAGAATCGACGAGCGTTGGGGCCCGCTGGTGGGGGCCGTGCTCAAGTCCGGGGGGGCGCAGGAGCTACTCTTGAGCCTTCCGCGTCCTCAAGACACGCGCGAGTCTTTGGAGAAGATGAGCCAGTTGGCCCGTCGCCTGGAGCTGGCCGGCCGTCCCCAGGAAGCTGCCCTGGTGGCCCTGCGTCGCATCGAGATCGAGGACGGTCCTCAGGCCCGCCACGAGCTGATGCGCATCCTCCAGCTCTGGGGCCAGAGCCTGACCGAGGTCGACCTGATCGAGGAGGTCTCGCTGCGTTCGGGCCTGCGCAAGCCGGCCAGGCTCGACGACGATGACGAGCCCGAAAGGGCGGTCGAGCCGGTCAAGGCACCCGAGCCGGCTCCCCGGACAGGACCGCCAGCTTCCCCCATGCCGCGAGGCCCGATCAAGCCGCCCAGTCGCTTCGAGGTCAAGCCGCCCACGGCTCGAGCCGAGGTGAAGCCTGCGAGCAGCGAAGAGCAGCCCGAGAAATCGACCGAGGACGAGAGGGCCCCGGTCGAGACATCGACCGAGGTGGCCGAGAAACCGACCGAGGACGAGAAGGCCCCGGCCGAGGAGGTCAAGACCCCGGTGGTGGAAGCGAAGCCCGCTCGCCCCGCCCTTTCCGAGGTGACCCGCCAAACGGAGGACGGCGGTGACCTCGACGAGCTGCGTGAGCAGCTCTTCCAGCACCCCACCGACGCCGAGCTGCGGGCCCGGGCCCTGGCGCTGCTGGGCCAGGATCCTTCCGGGCTGGTGCGCTTCTACCGCGAGATCTCGGCCCGACTGCCCGAGAGCGCGCCCCACCTGCTCAACGTGGCCCGGGCCTACGTGCACAGCCAGCAAGACCAGTTGGCCGTGCTCAACTTCCAGAAGGCCCTCAAGCTGGAGGGCACCGCCGAAGGCTACCACGAGCTGTCTCTGGTGTATGTGCGGCTGGGCAAGAACGAGCTGGCGAGCAAGACCGCCGAGAAGGCCCGCGAGTTGGAGGCGGGCGGCTGATGTAAAGCCCGAGAAGCAAGCCGAGCTTCCCCGTGAGACCTTCGAGGGGCCCAAGCTGGGCTTCGAGCCCTGGATCGGCCCGGGCAAGCCCGGCCATCCCGAGCCGCCTGAGCCTGCTGTCTGCCCCCGCCCCGGGGGTCCCATCCCCGAGCCCGTGGTCGGCATCGAGCCCTGGTTGAGTGGCGAGCCCACCACCGACCCGCAGGTCGGCTCCAAGTTCGCCGACAAGCTGGTGCGGGCGTTTGGCGAGCAAGCTTTGCTCTCCATTGACGATTCCCGCATCCATGGCTGCGAGGGCTACTACTTCAAAGGCTGGGAGAGCGTTGGTGGGGACGACTTCATCAAGGGCGTCACCCTGAGCCGCCTGGGCGAGGGCTGGGAGATGGTCGATTTCGGCAGCTACGAGCTGAAGTCGGGCAACGCCGGCCAGCGCCTGACCTTCGACATGGCCAACCGCCAGACCGTGCTCGAGAGCTATTACGACGAGAACCGCTACGAAACCACCCGCTTCAGCGAGATTCTCCGCCGCGACGAGGACGGCAGCATGCGCCGCGAGACTCCTCCGGTCGGTCTCTAAGGCCACTCCGAGCGCGAACTGACCCCGCCGGGATCAGCTCGCGCTCGGGGACCTACCGCATCTCGTTGGGTTACCGCGCCCACCGGATGCTCAGAACGGTAACACAAAGAGAGTCGGTAAAACCTGCGCTCGCCCACCCTCGACTGCGAGCAATCAAGCATGCGAAAGCGCATTCGCGGCTCGCAAGTCGCGAGATTTTCATAACCCAGCAACCCGCCAGGCTCGGGTCCGAGAGTATGCTGGGCCCACGATGGTCCGGCTCTCCTCGCTGCTGATCACTCTGGCCTGGTGGGGCTACCGGCGTAGCCGCCTGAGCTTGCTGGTAACAGCTTTGATCCTGGGGGCCATCCTGGCCCTGCTGCCCACCCACCGCTGGGGCGCCCCTCTGAGCGACCTGCTTCCTGCCAGCGACCCGGACCGCATCCGCCTGGAGGAGCTCGCCCGCCAGGTCGGTCCCGCGCAAGACCTGGTGGTGCTGGTACGGGGGCTGGAAGCGGCCCAGCGCAAAGCCTACATCGATCGGCTGGCCCGCCAGCTGCGCCACGACCCGGATCGCTATGACCTCGTGCTGGCCCGGCTCGATCTGGCCTTCCTGCGCCCCACCCTGCTCTACCATCTGGGCCTGAACGAGCTGACCGCCCTCGAGCAGGCCACCCGCAATTTGCGCCCCCTGGTGACCCACCCCGAGGAAGCCCTTAGCTCCGAGGCGCCCCCCAATCCCAATCTGCTCAAGCTGGCCGGCCACTACCTGGGCCAGCTCGAGACCAGCCTCAAGACCCGCGGGCGCTTTCAGTTCCAGTCCCCGATGTGGAGTTTCGCCGACCCGGCCCGACTCGATCCTCGCGCCATGCGACTCTTCCAGGGCCAGCCAGTGTTGCACTACAATACCCTGGAGAAGGGCGAGGTGCACGTCCTGCTCGTGCGCCCTGGTCGGTTAGGCCAGGATACGGCCCTGCTCGGACTGCGCTACGAGGCCAGCCGGATCGCCCGCCAGATCCCGGGTATTCGGGCTGACGTGACCGGGGTGGCGGCCCTGCTGCGTGAGCAGAGCCGCGGAATGCTGAGCGACCTGTCCCGGGCCGGCATGCTGGCGCTGGGTGCTCTGCTGGTGCTGTTCGGGCTGGTCTACCGCGACCTCTACCGCCCCCTGGTGGGTGGCCTGGCCAGCTTGCTGGGAGCCGTTCTCCTGTTTATGCTGCTGGCCCCCAACGCGATGCCAGCGGCTCTGGGGTGCCTGGTGGGCTGGCTGGTCGGCCTGTGCTTCGCTCTGCGCCTGGCTTGCAGCTACTCCGAGCAGCGCCGCAAAGGGAGCTTCCCCCTCAACGCCTGGCGCACCGCCATGCTGGGCCCGGGCAAAGGCTACGTGGGCGCCGTGCTCACCCTGGGGACGGCTTTCCTGGCCCTGTTCCTGACCGGATTCCCCGCAGCTATGGAGATCGGTCTGGGTGGCGCCATCGCCCTGCTCGGCTCGCTGCTGGGCACGCTGGTCCTGTTGCCGGGCTTCCTGGGCCTGTACGACCCCAATCCCACCAACCTGCCCGCCCTCACCGACGAGCGACTGCGCCGCGTCGAGCATCGGGTGCGCCGCCAGCGCCCCGGGGTCACCCTGGCTGCCGGATTGCTCTTGAGCCTGGGAGCCCTGACCGCCCTCACCCAGGGCTCGAGCTACCTCAACGACGACCCGGTGCTGGTGATCGACTCCAGCTTGCCGGCGGCGGCCTCGGTGCTGCAACTCGAGCGCAATGGCCACAGCTGCCTCCACGCCACCGTCCTGGCCCGCGATGCCGAGCACGCCCGCGAGATCGCTCAAATGTTCAAGGCTCAGCCGCTGGTGGGCCGGGTGGACTCACTGGCCAGCCTGCTGCCTCCCGAAGCCGAGGCCAGGGCCCCGCTGGTGGGCGCCATTCGCCAGAACGTGGCCGGTCTGAAGCTGCCCGCCCCGCGCTCGGAGTGGCCGGCCGAGCAGATGCTCGACCTGGCGGCGCTGGCCGCCCGCTTCGAGGCTCGCGTGGCCGCGCTCGCCGCTCAGAATCCCGAGCTGGCGGCCGACATCCTGGCGCGCATGGCCGCCCTCAAGACGACCATCCCCCGGCTCGGCCCGGGACCCCTGGAAGACGGCCTGCTGGCATTCGAGCAGGCCTGCCGGGCCGATCTCTCCAACCTGCTGACCTTGTTGAGCCGGCAGACCCCGGTGGCGCCCACCGCCCGCTCTCTTCCTCGCGAGCTGCAGGTCCGAGGCCTGAGCCAAACCGGACAGATGGTGGTGCGGATCTATCCCAAACAGACCGGCTACGAGCCCGAGGATGCGTCCGCCTTCGTGGCCAGCCTGAAGGCGGTCGATCCCCAGGTCACCGGGCCGGCCGTGCTGTTGGCCCGGCTAGGCGAGTATGCCCGGCGCGTCTCCTCGGCGGCGGCAGGCTTCGTCTGGCTGACCCTGCTGATGGTGCTCATCCTGAGGCTGGGGTCTTTCTGGAACGCTCTTCTGGCGATGCTTCCCCCCACCCTGGCCTGGTTCTGGACGGCCGGTTTCCTGGCCGTTTGCCAGGTGCCGCTCAATCTTCTCACTTTCCTGTTGCCCCCCGTGCTGCTGGGCCTGGGAGCCACCCTGGCGGTGGAGAGCCAGCGTCGTCGCACGGCCCGCGGAGGGCGCCCCCTGCTTATGTCCGTGCTGGCCGTGGCGCTGGTGGCGGGCAGTCTGGGCGTCTCGGCCAACCCGGCCCTGGCCAACCTGGGGCTGGTCTTGTCGGTAAGCTTGCTGGCCAACTGGCTGGCGGCCGCCTCCGTGCCGCCGTTGCGGGCCCGCGCTCGCGCGCGTGTCAAGCTGGTCCATCGGGTCCGCCCCCCGCGGGTGGCCTCCTTGCCCCAATCTCTCTCGGCCCGAGGCTAGCGATACTCGATCCACGTCCCCTCGGCGTTGCGAAGCTCATAGGGCTTGAAGTTGGACTTGTAGTTCATGGAGGGACAGTCCCGCACGAAGAGCCCCAGGTAGAGGTGCTCGCGCCCTGTCTGGCGACAGAACTCCACCTCTTTGAGCAGGCTGAACGCCCCCAGGCGCCGGTCGGGAAAGTCGAAGTGCCAGGCGAACATGTAGCTGTAGGCTGATCGGGGCGTGGGGTCGAGCACCCCGAAGCCGGCCATGCGGCCCTCCAGCCAGTAGGTGAACATGACCGAA
>CAYYHB010000193.1:0-9012 GCA_964471395.1 uncultured Burkholderiales bacterium
TGCGTCGGACCATCTAAGGAGGAAGTGTCATGCAAGTCAGCGTTGCTCCCAAACCCTTCAATTTTAACACTCTCAGTGCGGCCAACAGCGCTCCTCCGGCCGAGAATCCCCCCGCTGCCGAAGAGCCCAAGGACGGCTTCGGCGGTCGGGTTCGCAAAGAGCTCGGACGCGGCCTGATCGGCGCAAGCAACAACTGGGATCTGGCCATCGGCGGCGGAGTCGCCCTGGCGGCCGGTATCGCTACCGTCTACGCCGGCGTGGTGGGCGGCGCCCTGGTGGGCGCGGCCCTGGGCGGCGGACTCGGCCCGATCGTGGCCTCGGCCACCACCAGCGGCGTGATGGGCTTCCTGGGCGCGGCCTGGACCACCACCGCCATCGGCGCCAAAGTCGGCATGGTCATCGGTGGGGCCACCGGCCTTGCCGGCGGCTGGGCCCTGGGCCAGAGTGTGGCCGGCGTTCCCGCCAAGGGGATGCGCTGGGTCGGCAAAAAGCTGGCCGGCGAGGATCCTGACGCCGGGCAGCCGGGCGAGCAGAAGAAGCTGCTCCCCCTCAAGGGCCCGCTGCGCGTGGTCGGCACCGTGGTGTCCGGCATGGGCGCCCTGGCGGGCGGCGTGGGCGGAATGGCCATGGGCGGCGGCATCACCGCTGCCGGCAGCGCCCTCTCCGGCCTGGTCAGCGGTAACTTCAGCCTGGCGACCGTGGCCGCCACGGCCGGCACCGGCGCCCTCATCGGCGGCGGCATCATGCTCGTGGCGGGCGGCATCGGTGGCTACCTGGCCGTCAAGGCCCTGCGTCACGGCGCCACCGCCGTGGTGGACGGCGCCCACAACAGCCGCAAGTGGATGGAGCTCGACGAGAAGGAGAACCGTCTCACCCAGAACGCGTCCCAGCTCGACCAGTACGGTAAGGGCTTGGAGCAGGCTCGCCTGGACGCCCGCGAGAACCACGCCGAGCGCACCCAGGAGCTGGATCAGCGCGAGGACGCCCTCAAGACGCAGAACGAGCGCATCGCCGACAAGAACGCCCGAGTGGACGAGCTGGTCGAGCAGCGCGCTCAGAACCTCTACAACACGACCAAACAGGGCCTGGTCGAGCGGGAAGCCGGCCAGAACCAGCGCCAGCAGCACCTCGAGGCCGAGGACACCCGTGTCAACCAGAAGCGGGCCGACATCGACCGCTTCATCGACGAGCGGCAGGAGAAGCTGTACAAAGACCTCGAGGGCAAGCTCGAGGGCCAGTACCAGACTCGCAAGGGTCAGCTCGAGAGCCGCGACCGCGACCTGGATCGGGCCGAGCAGCAAATCCCGCAAGTGGTGGCCGAGAAAGTCGAAAAGACCCTCGCCCCCCTGCGCCGCGACCTCGAGCAGCGCCGCGACAACGCCCGCAACATGGAGAGCCAGGCCGACCGCCTGCGCAGCCAGGCGATGGCCGACATGGCCGCCATCCCGGGCATCCAGTCGGCGGCGCGCAGCGAGCGCAGCGAAGCCGACCGCAAGGAGCGCGAGGCCGACTCGATCCGGCCCGACGTGACCAGCCTGCAGGGCGAAGTCAACTCCAAGCGCAGCCAGGTGGAGTCACGCAAGTACGATCTCGCGCGCCGCGAGGCCCGCGTGGAGCAGTGCGAGCGCGACAAGCGCAAGTAGGATCGCTCAGCCCAAAAGGCGAGGAGCCACCCGCGAGGGTGGCTCTTTTGCTTGCCTGCGTGACTTGCGCTCTTCTCGCTGGAGAAGCTCCCGGGAGCGGGTTCGGCGCCTTGACCATCCAACATGTCTCCCATTACCATACTCCTATGAGTCATCGATTGCAGGTCATCATTCCTGACGATCTCGATCGGAAGGTGCGCAAGGCCGCGCAGAGACTCGGAGTTTCGCGGGGTGAGTGGGTCCGACGCGCTCTGCAGGAGGCGCTCAGCCGGGGTCAGCAGTCGGGTTTCGACCCGGTGGCTCGCCTGGCTTCTCTGGAAGCGCCAACGGGTGATATCGAGCAAATGCTGGCGGAGATCGAATCGGGTCGTTCGTGAAGGTCTTCATCGATTCGAACATCCCGATGTACGTGGCCGGACGAGAGCATCCCAATCGGCCAATCGGCTTCCGTCTCGACGCTTCCTCGAGCGCGTCCAGCGTGGCGAGGTCGAGAGTGCCACCAGCACCGAGGTTCTCCAAGAGATTCTCTATCGCTACGCCGCGTTGCACAGGTTGGACCCGGCGCGCACCGTTTTCGTGGTAGTCTGTCCGGAGGTGCTTCCTGTGACTCTTGCTGATACCGACCGGGCCCGCGACCTCATTCTTTCCGATCTCGGGCTATCAGCGAGGGATGCGGTTCACGCGGCGGTGATGCTCAACCACCAGATCGAATATGTGGTGAGTTTCGACCGTGGATTTGACGACGTGCCCGGGCTAACCCGCATCGAACCTGATTGATCTCCGGTGGCGTACTGTCTACTTCCCCTCGATCCAGTTGCGCCAATCCGTGTTGGGCGCGATCAGCGGCCGCCAGTGCTCAGCCTGGCCCGTGGCCAGCACCAGGGCCAGCAGGCGGAAGGTTTCCGTGTCGCTCGGCCTCTCGTTGACGCGGGGGTGATTCCACTCCTCGAGCAACAGCAACTCGGGCAGGTCGGCGGGGACAACCTCGGCCAACTCCTCGCGGGTGGCCAGCAGGGCCTCGCGGTGCTCGCTCAGCAGGGTCAGCAGCAGCTCGAAGTCTCCCGGCTCGGGGAAGCGCGGCCGGATCTCGAGCCGTTCCAGGGTGGCGGGCGAAAGATCGATGGCCACCCGTCGACCCCGCACCAGGATATCGCCATCCGGTCTCAGCTCACCCGTGTATTTGTCCAGCGCCGGTCCCACGTCGGCGCTGAAGGCGAAACAGACCGGCTGGTCGGTCTTGAGGCAGTTGCCATAACAGTAGAGCGTGGTGTGGATAGAGCTCGGACCGGCCCCGATGTTGGTGCCCAGCACCTCCATGATCAGGGCCCAGCGCCGGCCATCTCCATAAGCGTGCAGCCGCACCGAAGCCATGTCCACGTTCACGTTCTCGAGGATCGGCCAGTTGCAACAGGCCGCGGCGGCGTCGAGCTGATCGAGAATCTCTGCTGCATTCATCAGTCCGGCGCTTCGCTCGGGGTGCGTGTATCCCCCTTCTCCTCAGCGCGTCTAGAGTTGCAGCAAGATGTTTCCAATTGTCAAAGAGTCGGCAACAAAGCGTTACCTGGTGTTCATAACGTTTACAAATCGGAAACACATGCCAGACATGCATGACCCCCCCGGGTCCTTATGATGGGTGTAACAGTGGACCGGCCGAAAACGGTCCGAACCGAGAGGAGACCCCACGATGGATATGATCAAGAACCTGGTGGGTGGAGCGATGGGCGGCGGCGGCGGCCTGGGAGATATCGCCGGTCTGCTTGGCAGCCTCAAGGGTGGCGGCGGCCCTGGCGGCCCCGGCGGCGGCAAGAAGTGCTGCGGCGGTGGCAAGAAGAAGAAAATGAAGCAGATGATGCAGCAGATGCAGCAGATGATGGCGCAGATGCAGCAGATGATGGGCCAGCAGCAGATGGGCCAGCAGGGCCAGCAGTGTGGCGCCTGTGGCCAGAAGCAGAATCCGTTCGGCATTCAGGGGGGGAATAACATGCTCTCCTCCAACATGAACCCCGCCTTCGGCGGCAACAACCCCCAGCAGGCCTTCTCGTTCGGCGCCGGCCTGGGGATGGGCCTGGCGGCCTCGGGGGGCCTGGGCCAGAATAACGGCGTCCAGAACTTCGCAGGCAACGTCGGCGGGTTCAACACCGTCGGCCAGGTCGGCAACGGCGCCGCGGCGTTCGCCGGGGTGAACGGCACCGGAGCCTTCGCTATGGCCGGCGCGGGCAACATCCGCACCATGCTCGGATAACCCTCTTCTCCTCGCGGACCAGACGGCCCCGACAGCGTTCGGGGTCGTTTTCCTTTCTCACCGCACAGTGGAGTGCTACGGGGCTCTCCACTCAGCGGCGCAATTCAAAGGACCCGGGTCGATGTTACCAGGGAAACTCCAGGCAGATCTGGTTGCGCAGGGCGTGCTCGAGGGCCTTGTCCACGAAGCCCTGGAACTTCTCCAGGAACTGGAGGGCCTCGTAGGCTCGAGGATAGGACTCGCTCCCTGTCAGCCAGGACACCAGCAGGGTGGGAGCCGCGAAGCGGTCCTTGGTGCCGTCGGGGTGGCGATGGCTCATGGCCTTGACCACCCAGTCCACCTTGTGGGCAACCTTGAGGTCGAGGCCAGTGCGCACTGCGATACGGGTCAGGAGGTTGGCAAAGTTCGGATCGTTGGTGGCTTTGGCCACGTTGCGATAGAGGTAGGCAATGGCAAAGCACATCATAGCGCTGCCCACCTCGTGATCGCGCACCCGTACCGGGCCGGTACGCTCGAGCTGGTCGCGGAAAGCCCCCCCGGTGCGGGGAGCGTTGGCCAGGCTGGTAATCAGAGCCAGCGTGGTGGGCAGGGCGTGCAGATAGGCCTGGGGGTCGGGCGTGATCCGGCCCTGAAAACGAGCCAGCAGATCGCTCGACTCGGGCAGCCGCAGCAAGCGTGACTCGAGCTCCAGGCGGGACTTCTCGAGATTGGCCAGGAAGGTATCCATCGCGGGGCTCTTTCGACGCCACTCCTGCCGGGACGAAGTGAAGGCACTCTTTTGTCTCGCGCGTTCTTGACTCGGAACCGGTCAACAGGCGGGACTGTAACATCGCGGAGAGGAATCCGCAGCCTGTCCTGGGCTATCCTCCATTCTGGAATGCAAGTCGCCGTTGCCGCTCCCGCCGCCGCCCCCGGATTTCTGGGGAAAGTGCGTGACTACGCCCGGCCCCGGCCCACCACGGGCGGGGACCTGGCCGGTCCATCTCCCATTTCGGCCGCTATCGCGGGAGGCATCCAGGGCTATATCACCGGGGGCCCGACCGGAGCCGCCGCCGGTCTGATCGGCGGCTACGCCGGTGTCAAAATCGGCGAAAAGAGCGGTTCCTTCAGCGTGGCCCTGGGCGCCGGCGCCCTGGTGGGGGCGGGTGTGGCGGCCGCAGCCACGGCCGGGCTGGCAGCCATGTCGGGGGTCATGCTGCCGCCCCAGTTTCTGATCGGGCCGGCCGTAATGGGGGCCTTCACCGGCGCCGTTGGCACCCTGTCGGGGAGCCGTCGCGCCGCCACTCGAGACAGCGTTTACGGTGGGATGCTAGCAGGCGGCCTGGCCTTCGTGGCCACCGGCAACCCGGCCATGGTCATCGCCGGTGCCGCCGGAGCTGGAGCCGCTGGACGGGCCGTGACCCCGGCTGGCCGAGCCGTGCTGGGAGTGCTTACCGGGGCCGGCGCGGGAGCAGTGGCTGGCCTGATGGGTGGAAACGTGGCCCAGGGAGCGCTGGTGGGGGCCGTGCTCGGCTCGGTCGGCTCTCTGGCCGGACCCAGCCTGCGCCAGGTGCAGCGCAATGCAACCGAGGACCTGACCCTGGCCATCAACAAACGACTCGATCCCTGGCTGGAGAAGCACCCCCTGACCACGCGGGGCAAGATGATCGCCGGGGCCGCCTCGGGTGCGCTCATGCTGGGCCCGATCGGTCTGGTGGCAGGTTGGAAAGGCGCCGCCGTCATGGCCGGCATCGGAGCCACCGTGGGGGCTGTCAGCACCTACAAGCTGGTGAAGCGACGCGAGCAAGCCCAGCAAGCTCAAGAGATCCGCCGAGAATATATGCTGATCGCGCCCGCCGCCTACCGCTTCCTGCCCGACCCCACGGCTCCTCAAAAGGATTGAGCCCTCCTGGCTACAAAGTCTCCTGAGAGCGGAAGCAAACTTGGGAGGCAGCATGAGCGAGGAGATCCCCACCCCGGAAGCAATCACCACTGAGGAGCCCGCCCCGGCGGCCCCTGCCCCTCCACCGGCACCCGAAGGGGTGGTGCTGACCCCTCAGGCGACCCGCAACCTGAAGGGCCTGGTGAACGAAGTCCGGCGCATCAAGAAGCTGATGGGTGCTCGAGCGCTGGAGAACAAGCCCACCAACGACCTCGAGGATGTACTCGACTCGATCAGCGAGAAGATACTCTGGTGCTTGGAGACCGAGGTGGGATTATAACCTATCAGCCGTGGCGATAGCCGCCACGGTAGCGCTTGCGACCACGGTCCTTGCGCTCGCCGCCGCCATGACCGCCATGACCATGACCGCCATGACCACCTGAAAGATAGCGTCCTTCGGCGAAATCGGCCAATTCCTGAACCTCGTCCGGTGTAATGGTCAGGAAGATTCCCCGGTGCATGACTTTGCCGACGACCCCGATGGGGGCGAGCACGTCGCGACTGAGCATCATGCCCCTCTCGAGAACGAGATGGCTGACGTTTTCGGTCTCGGGCTCGACGACGACGAAGCGCAGCTTGCCGACTTTCTCGCCGTTGGCAGTGTAGACGGCCGCGCCGACGTGCAGGCTGTGAGTGGGTATCTCGGTGTTTGTGGTCACTTGGACTCCTTGGTGGGCGCGCGGTTCTAGCTGCGCCGTTGAAATGATTCTGGGCTCGAGCATCGGTCATATCCTCTGCCGACCGGCTCTGGAGCGAGTGTTACCTCTCGCGGGCCCAGAACTCCTGCCCGGGACAGAAGAACCACACGGAGGAATCCGAGCCTTCCCTCGGGAAGCGCCATGCATCGCCCATTCTGGCAAGGAGTATAGGAGCGGTTTCTACCATTGAGTGGTGAAAAGCTAGGCACCCTTCGAGTCTCGGGAGTTCTCGACGGCCTGCTGAAAGAATTGCTGCAGCGGGGCGGCTCAGACCTCTTGATCGCAGCGGGTTACCCGCCCGCCATGCGAATTCATGGCATGCTGGTCAAGACCAACCACCCGATCTCCGATCCGGATGAAGTGGCATCAATCCTCTCGGCCATCCTGTCCGAATCCGAGCAGGAGTTCTTTCGCCAGCAGCAGGATATGGACTTCGCTTACCAGATCGAGATCCCTGGCCAGGGCGCTTTCCGCTTCCGCGCCAATGCTTTCATCCAGCGTTTCGGGTGCTCGCTGGTATTCCGCAGCATCCCGCGCGAGATTCCCACTATGGCTCAGCTCGGTCTCCCTGATGAGCTGACCCGCTTGATGGACTTCCATCAGGGCCTGGTGATGGTGACCGGCCCCACCGGCTCGGGCAAGACCTCGACCGTGGCGGCGCTGGTCGATTACTGCAATCGCACCCGCCCCCAGAACATCATCACCCTGGAAGATCCCATCGAGTTTGTGCATCCCATCAAGAAGAGCCTGGTGGTGCAGCGGCAGGTGGGCCTGCACGTGGACAGTTACAACAACGCGCTCCGCGCCGCCCTGCGCGAAGACCCCGACGTGATCGTGGTGGGCGAGCTGCGCGATCTCGAGACCATTTCGCTCTGTATCACCGCTGCCGAGACGGGACACCTGGTGGTGGCCACCATGAACACGATGTCCGGCGCCCAGACCGTGAACCGCATCATCAATGCTTTCCCGCCGCGCCAGCAGTCACAAGTGCGTATTATGCTCAGCGAGTCGCTGCGAGGCGTGATCTCGCAGCAGCTCCTTGCCCGCTCCGATGGCCGAGGCCGGGTGGCCGCTGTTGAGATACTGATCACCACCGGGGCCACCTCCAACCTGATTCGCGAAAACAAGATGCACCAGGTGGCCTCCATCATGCAGACAGGTTCGCGCAAGGGCATGCGCAGCATGGATCACAGCCTGCTCGAGCTGGTCCAGAACCGCCAGGTCAAGGTACAAGAGGCGATCGATCGGGCCCATGACCGGGCCAGCTTCATGCAGGCCGCGTCCGAGTTCACCGGAGGTCAGGCCGTATGAGCGAGCCTCTCGAGGTCATCAATCGCTACCTCACCCTGGTGGTCGACCGCAAGGGCTCCGACCTGCACATCCAGACCGGCGCTCCGCCCGCCATCCGCGCCCTGGGTGAAGTTCAGTTCTTACAAGAGCCTCCGGTAACCAACGAGCGGGCCGAAACAATGCTGATGGCCCTGCTCGACGAGGGCAAGGTCGAGGAGCTGTTCAGCTCGGGAAACGTGGACTTTGCCTACGAGCTGCCCGGCATCGCTCGCTTCCGCTGCAATCTTTTGCTGCAGCACTACGGCTACGGCGGCGTCTTCCGGGTTATTCCCTCCAAGATTCCCACCATGACCGAGCTGGGTCTGCCGCCCATCCTGGAGGAGATCTGCTTCTTCAACAAGGGGCTGGTGGTGGTGACCGGGCCGACCGGCTCGGGCAAATCCACCACCCTGGCGGCCATGATCAACCACATCAACCACAGCCGCAGCGTGCACATCATCACGGTGGAAGACCCCATCGAATACGCGCACCCTTCGGCCACGGCCATGATCCAGCAGCGAGAGGTGCATCGTCACGCCCGCAGCTTCTCCGAGGCCGTCAAGGCAGCCGTGCGCGAGTCACCCGACATCGTGCTGGTGGGCGAAATGCGTGACCTGGATACCATCAGTCAGGCTCTGGCGGCTGCCGAGACCGGGCACCTTGTCTTTGGAACGCTGCACACCAATTCGGCCTCCAAGACCGTGGATCGCATCATTGACGTCTTTCCCTCCGACCAGCAAGATCAGATCCGCTCCATGCTGGCCGGCAGCTTGAAGGCAGTGGTCGCTCAGCAGCTGGTGCGTACCGCCGACGGGCGCGGGCGCATCGCGGTGCAGGAGATCATGACCGTGAACGTGGGCCTGGCGGGACTGATCCGCGAAGGCAAGACCACCCAGATCCCCTCCTTCATCACCATGGGCGCCAAGGAAGGCATGCAGAGCATGGACCAGCATCTCATCAAGCTGGCCAAGGAGAACAAAATCAGCGCCCAGACCGCGTTCGAGCGCTGCCACGACAAGACAGTGCTCACCCGAGCCGGGCTCAAGCCACCGGAGGGCATGGAAGACTAGTGAGTGAGCCGCTGGGTGCGGTAGAGGTGGGCGTAGAGCCCATCGGCCCGCATCAGCTCCTCGTGGCGCCCGCGCTCAACGAGTTCCCCTTTACGGAGCACCAGAATCT
>CAYYHB010000194.1:0-8884 GCA_964471395.1 uncultured Burkholderiales bacterium
GCAGGAGCGGCAGCAGCACCGGGCCCAGGGCGGCGGCGGTGCTGGCCTGGCTGGGGACGGCCAGGTTGACCATGTAGGCCGCCAGCACGCTGCCGGGCAAGAGCAGCGCGCCCGCCCGGCTCAGGGGCGCCGTCAGGGCGGCCACCAGGTGGCGGTCGCAGCCGGTGGCCGAGAGCACGGCCGCAAAGCCCATGGCCGTGCAGATGGGAGCCACCACGCCGGCCACCATGGCGCGCGCGAACGTATCCGGGATCAAGAGCGGCTGTCCGGCCAGGGCAGCCATGACAAAGCCCGAGCCCAGCAGCACCAAGCGCACCTCGGCCCGGCGGGCCAACAGGTAGATCGTGCCAGCCACGATCACAAGGCCGAGAAGCAGGCTCAAGGCTTGAAGGGCAGTCCGCAGGGGCAGTGGTAGGCCCGCAGCGGCACCGGCTGGCGGCAGGCCCGGCAGCGAGCCAGATCGAGAGCGTCCGACTCCCAGGCGTAGAGGTGCATGTGCTCGGGGCCCAGCTCGTAGGCCAGGGCCCGGCCCTTCCAGAGGGCGCCGCGGAGCAGGCTCTCCCCGCCCTCTCGCCGTTTCAGCGGAAGCTGCGCGCTCAACTTGTGGAAGGGGTGGGTCCCCACCAGGCGATCGCCCAGCGGCACGAACTCGAGCCGGTTGGGCAGCTCGCTCAAGAGCGAGAGACAGCGCTCGACCTCCTCGTCCTGGGGCAGCCCGCCCACCAGGGCGGTGTAGGACTTGTTGGCGGCCAGGTCGACCACCCACTGGGCCCGGGAGGCCAGGTAGTCCTCCCCGGCGTAGACCCGGGTCTCCACCACCAGGACCTGGTCCTGGTTTTGCAGGGGTGCCTCCACGTGCACCGAGCTGGAGCGGGTGGGGATGAGCTTCCAGCGGGGCTGGTCCTCGAGTCGCAAGAGCAACAGGCCCGAGACGGCGGGCCGCTGGCCCTCGAACACCCGATAGCTGCCCAGGATTCCCTGCTCGACCAGGGCCAGCAGCTCCACCGCGGCCCGCGTGCCCGGCTTGCCGGGCAGGGGCCACTCGCCGCGCACCTTGCCGGTATCCGGGTCCATCCAGGTCAACCAGTCGCCCAGCAAGAGCAGGACCCCGTCGCTGAGCCAGGCGGCCGACAGACTGGTGTGCCCGGTCCTCGCCGGCCAGGGGGGATGGGCGAAGCTGCGGCTCCAGATCGGCTCCAGCTCAGGCAGCCGGGCATCCACCGGCCCGTTCAGCTCTTCGCTCCACTCCACCAGGCGCCGGTTGGGGTGGATGGTCAGCCGGTAGAGCCGGGCCGGCTGCTCGCGCTTCAACGTCACCTCCAGCCGGTCGCCGTGGCGTTCGGCCACCAGGGGCTTCTTCAGCCGGCGCCGCTCCTCCAGGAAGGGCTCGAGCAAGTGGGCTCCGGCCGAGCGGGTGGTGAGGGGCCGGCCGTCCAGCGTGAAGACCGTATCCTTGTAGTGCAGGGCCGTGCCGCCCCCGGCTTCCACCACCAGGGGCTCGTTCTTGCCCGTGAGGAGTTTCTTCAGCATGCCGCCCCCTTCGGCGCGCTCCGAAGACTTCCTGACCCGGCCCGAACAGGTGCAGAGCGCGCTTCCCTCGAAGGAGCACAGGTGAATGCCCTTCTGGGGGGGGTCGGCTTCC
Source organism: uncultured Burkholderiales bacterium (assembly GCA_964471395.1). Lineage (GTDB taxonomy): Bacteria > Vulcanimicrobiota > Xenobia > Xenobiales > QWHO01 > QWHO01. Next base: position 1,643 of record CAYYHB010000194.1, read on the forward strand.
TGGTCGGATTGCTTCTGCTCCTCAAGTTCATCGTGCCGCGACTGCAGGCGAGAGCCGACGCCAAGTCGGTTCTCTTCATGTTCGAAACCAAGGCCGCCGTCCTGCGGGGCGCCCGTGTAGAGCTCTTGTCCGTCGAGCCGGTGGAGGAGCCGCCCGAGGGCGAAGAGGCGAAGGGCCGCTGGGTGCGCCTTCGCCTGCGGGTCACTCCCAAGGACGACAGCCTCAAGTGGACCCCCTCCGACCTGGCGCTGATCCCCGCCAGGGCGGTTCGCAGCCGGCAGTTGACGGTGGAGCAGGTCGAGGATTCCGAGGGGCCCCACGAAGTGGAGCTGGTCGAGTGGGACCGCGAGCTGCAAGATCCCGAGCAAACTTCCAACCGGACCTTTCGGTCTTCCAGCGCGGGCGAGCAGACTCCCCACAAAATCCTGGGCCCCGGCGTGGTCGAGCTGGTGGACTGCGTGCCGAGCGGGCACCTGAAGATGCAGCTGCACTATTGCCATGTTCTGGTCGGGACACCTCTTGTGCTCTCAGACCATGTGCTCGCCAGGTCTTAGCTCACTGGCCGATGGCCGCGAGTCGGACACGGCGTAAGGGGGTCTATCCCAGAATCTCCCCAAGCCTGCCGCTGACCAGCACCCCTCCCAGCGCGTCGGCCACGGCCGGGTGGTGGCTGTCCTCGTGGCGCTGCAAGAAGCCCTCCACGTCACCCCACGATTGGGGCTCTTCGGCCAGGTGCTCGGCCAGGGCCAGTACCCAGGCCTCGATGGGCACCTCGTCGCCCTTGCGCCCGTGGGGAAAGCCCGAGCCGTCGTAGCGCTCGTGGTGGGCCTCCACGATGGGAGCCAGCTCGCGCAGCACCCGGCCCGAGCGCAGAAACTCGGCCCCGGCGGTCGGGTGGCCCCTCTCGACGTCGCTCTCGAGCTGACCCGCCAGCACCAGCTTGCCCACGTCGTGGTAAAGCGCGCTGCGCCAGATCAGGTTGCGCGACTGGGCCGACAGGTCCATCAGGGTGGCAAGCTCGGTTGCCAGACGGGCCACCCGCATGGTGTGCCCCCGCCTGCCCGGAGTGAGGCTCTCGCTGGCCCCCACCAGCAAGTCTTCCACCCGCTGGGCGTAAGCCACCTGGTCTTCGGTGCGGCGGATGAACTCCCAGGCCACCCCGGCCGCTCGGCCCAGGTGAAAGAGGGCTTCTGCGGTGGGCCGATCGGGATCCTGCGGCAGCCCGACCACCACCAGCACTCCCACCAGGGCGCCGTAGAGCATCACCGGGATGCCCACGTTGACGGGGCCGGTGGTGCCCAGCCCGGGCACCGGCAGCCCCCGCCGGTCGAGGGTCAGCTCGAGGTAAAGGGCCACCCGGCCGGGCAGGGTCTCTTCGCCAAGAGGGATGCCGGTCTGGCTCTCCCAGGGTCGCATAAGCAGGCCGACATCGTTGCGAAAGCGGAAGAAGCGCGCTTGCCCCTGGCCCAGGCAATCGACAGCCAGCTGCTCCAGGTCGCGAGCGAAGGCCTCGCGGTTGCGGGCCAGCGAGAGCTGCTGCACAACCGAGAGAGGGTCGGTGCTGAGCCTGGCGGTGGTGGACATGCGGCCTCCTTACATCTGGGCTTGCTGGCCGGTCGAGATGCCCAGGATGGGCAACAGAACACCCATCACGAACATCCCCACCACGCCGCCCACGACCACCATCATGGCCGGCTCGAGCACCGCCGTCATGGCGGCGATGGTGGCGTCGATCTCGGCTTCGTAGTAGTCGGCCACCCTTTCGAACATCTCGGGCAGAGAGCCTGCCTCCTCCCCGATGGCCGCCATCTGCACCATCAGGTCGGGGAAGATCTTGACCGACTCGAGCGTGTCCGAGATGCGGTCGCCGTCCTGGATGCGGCTGGCCACCACCGACAGCGAGCGGGCCACCACCAGGTTTCCGGCCGAGCCAGCCACCAGCGACAGGCTCTGCAAGAGCGGCACGCCCGACTTGAGCAGCTCGGAGAAAGCCCGGGCAAAGCGGGCCGAGGCCCCCTGCTGCACCAGGTCGTGGAAGAAGGGCACGAAATACTTGCAATAGTCGATTGCATAGCGCCCGGTGGGGGTCCTGCGGAAGAGGTGGAAGGCCACCCCCAGCGCCAGCACGGCGACCAGCGTGAGGGCGATGTTCTGGCCCGAGGAGACGAATTTCGAGGCCTGCACCAACAGGTGGGTGAGGGGATAATCCTGGGCGATGTTGAGCTTGGAGTCCTCGAACATGGGCGTGAAGAGGGGCATCAGGAAGGCCACCAGGCCATAGGAGAGCACGCTGGTGAAGATCAAGATGAACATCGGATAGGCCAGCGCCGAGGCGATCTTGCGCCGCACGGCCGCTTCCTTCTCCATCATCAGGGCCAGGCGGGCCACCGTCTCGGGCAGGTTGCCGCCGGCCTCGCCCACCCGCACCAGGTTGAGATACATCTCGTCGAACACGCGGGGGTGGTTGGCCAGGGCCTCGCTGAAGCGGGCGCCCTTTTGCAGATCCTGGCTCACCTGGTCGAGCACCTTGCGAAGGCTCGGGCTGGAGTTGCGCCGACGCAGCACGTGGATGATGCGCAAAAGCGACAGGCCCGCCGCCAGGGTGGTGGCCAGTTGGCGGGTGAAGATCATCAGGGTCTTCTGGTTGACCCCGAAGTCAAAGCCGAGCTGCTTTTCCTCGCTCTTGCGGGCGGCTTCCACCTCGGAGACCTCCAGCACGGTCAGGCCTTTGGCCTTGAGGTCCGCGAGCAGGGCGTGGTGGTCGTGAGCGCTGGTCTCCCCCTGCTGGGGTTTGCCCTGAGCGTCCACCGCCTTGTATTTGAATCGAGCCATGGTGAGCTTCCCTTCAGCGCACGGTGTAGGTGGTGGTGGCCTGACCGAAGGGGCCGGCCCCTTCCAGGAGGCCTTTCCAGCCGGCCGGCTCGCCCAGCTCGGGGCGCTTCGTGGTCACCACGGCATGCAGCAACTCCTGGCCAGACGGGCCCGTCTGCTCGAGCAACTGCCCGGCGTTGTCGCGAATCTGCAGGGTCTGTCCAGCATAGATCCGATCGTAGCTCGAGAACGAGCTGGGAACTGCGATCCGGGTCACACCTTGAGAATCGGTCCAGAGCAGGGTCAGATACCCTGTGATCTGGCTTTTGACCGAGATGGTCATGCGCTCGCCGATGGCATACTCGCTTTTGTCGGTCTTCAGCTTGACGGCCCTGGTGGCGCCCTCGAGGGGCAGCTGGGCCGTGGCCAGACCGGCCAGGAGCAGCACCAGCATGGCTCTCACGCGCGCCGCCTGAGCGCCACGCCACCCACCACCAGGCGCTGCCCGTCGTCCACGACCTGAGCCGTGGTCCCGGTGGTCGGCTCGACCTTCAACGACAACCGGTGCAGCGCCCCGCTCTCATCGGCCACCAGCGCTCCCTCCTCCAGGCCGAGCGGCGCGGCCAGGCCCTGGCCCGGCTTGAAACTGGCCTGAGGATGGCCGGCCTCGGTGGTGAGGGCGTAGACCGTGCTCTCGCTGCCCAGGAAAGTGGCGCCGCTGGCATCGCTGACCGGCGGAGTGTCGAGTTTTTCGGGCAGGGTGCGGCTCCACACGGGCTGGCCTTCGGCGTCGAGGCGCAGCACGGTCTCTCCCGAGCGCACCACGCCCTCAGGGTTGATCTGGGGTGTGACGCTGCCGGGACGGTGGCTCCAGAGCTTGCCTCCCGTCTTCGGGTCAAGGGCCAGCACGTCTCCGAACATGCGGGGCACGAACACGGTGCCCTCGGGGCTGGTGGCCAGCTGGCCCAGGTAGTCGCCCACCGGGTAGCGCCAGGGGCTCTTGCCGTCCGGTGCATAGCAGTGCAGCACGTGGTCGTTGCCGTTGAAGAAGTAGAGATTGCCCTCGGGCCCGCCGCCCAGCGGTCCGCGAATCATCACCTGGCCCATGAGCGGGCGTTCGAAGCGCGAGACACCGGTACGGCTGTCCAGGTTGACGATGAGTCCGATCTCGTGGCGGCTGATCAGGCCCAGCGTGTGGTTGCCGGCCAGGGTGGGCGGATCCGACAATCGTCCACGCACCTCGCGCTCCCAGCGCGGGTTGCCCTCGGCGTCCAGGCTGCTCACGCGGCCGTCGCGAGCGGCCAGGTAGAGGTTGCCCTCGGGGTCGACCAGGGGCGGGTGCAGCTCCCCCTCCAGCTTGCGCGTCCAGCGCAGGGTGCCGTCGCTGTGGCGCGCGGTCAAGGTTCCGTCCGGCTCCAGGGCGTAGGAGGAGCCGCCCGGTCCGGCTACCAGCTTAGCTCGGGCCGGTCCGGGATGGCTCTCGGCCGGCTCAAGGCGCGGGTAGTCCCCGCCCAGCAGGTAGTGGGCCGTTCCCTGAAAGGAGGCGCGAACAGGCAGCATCCTTCTCAGGCTAAGGGGCGGGACTGAAGGATGTCTGAACGGGGCTGCTGATTGCGAAAAAGTGCTTCTCAACGCCCCCGGTGAATGAGCTACAAGGCCCGCATCCAGGCCTCGATCGCTTCTTGCCAGGCCGTCGCGGTCAGTTGAGCACCGGCACGCACTTGTTGAGCAATGGCTTGAGCGCTGACGGGCGGAAACACGAGGCTGTGGGTGACCTCCTGAAAGCCATGGTCGCCCAGCACGTAAAAGTGCAACTCGTCAGCTACCCACCTCCACACCTCCGCCACGCCCAGTGCGCGGTAAAGCTCGAGTTTGTCGTAGGAAGAGCGAGACAGATCGATCTCGATGACCAGCTCCGGCGCAGGGTGGAGCGACAGGTCAACTTCCTCAACCTGACGCATCCGAGCCGCGTGAGCGAAGTAGTAGGACGAGTCCGGCTCGAAACCGCGCTGCGCGTTCTGGCGACGGAAGGTCGTAGAGCCGGTGTCCAACCAGTCCCGCCGAAAATGACCGGCCAGGGCAGCGACCAGCGACTTGAGGCGGCCATTGATCCGCTCATGTTCTAAGGAGGGAGACATGATTTCGAGCCACCCCTGATCAAAGGTAAATCGCGGCGCGGAGGCATTATGGTTCTCGAGCAGCAGCCGCTCATAGGTTTCCCAACTGCACCTGGAGTGCACCCTGTTTTCCGGGAGCATCTGAAGCGTCATGCTCCATGGTTATTCCCCTGGCGCCGCGTCCCCTCCCGGGAGCGCCGACCAGCGGGCAGTACCAGTCTTGCAGGTTGCCGGCAACCTTCTCGGAGTCCGCCTGACACGCCCGAGACGGCGCCGAGACCGCCCGGTGGTTGACTGGCTTCCATGGACGCAATTCGATTCCGACCCTTACGCGACTGGTGGCAGTTCGATGGACGCCGCTTCGACTCCACCTCCGAACTGCTGGCGGCTGACCTGCCCGAAGGCGCTGCCGCGACCTATCACTTTCAAGACCAGCCCGACACCGATACAGCCGTCGTCCCGGGCTCTCTGAGGGAGGTTGCCGGGCACCTCTTCTTTGCCCCCGCCCAGAGCCCGGACCTGGTCGACCTTTCGCTCTACCAGGCTGCTGAGCAACCGCCCGAGCCTGAGCTCCCGCCCCGGCCGGTCTGGCAAGACCGCCTGGAGGGAGCGGCGGCCGGGGCGGCCCTTCCGGTCAGCACTCTGATTCCCATTGTCGGGGTCTTTCTGCCCGCCAGCATGGGCGCCGGTGTGGGCAAAAGGGTGGGCGGCCGGAAGGGCGGCCTGGTGGGCGCGGCCACCGGGGTCGCCGCCACGGTGGGAACGGTGGTGCTCGGTCAGGCCGGGCTGTTGGGGCTGGCCGCCGCCGGCGCCTTGAGCGCCGCCGCCGGAGCCGTGGCCGGGCCCCTGCTCGTCCCCAGGATGCGTCGCTGGTCGGCTCACGTCGAGCAGGTCAAGGACCAGTGGTGGGCCCCCTACTGCCAGGACTACGATCTCAAGCCTCCGGCCACCGACCCGACCCGACGCCAGGTGGTGGAGATGGCCGCGGCAAGCCAGCCGGCCGGTACCGGGGTGGTGGAGGAGGAGGATCGGGTCCAGGTGGGGGGAGTCTGGATCAAGCGGCAGGCTGATGCAAAGCCGGTTGGGTAGTTCACCTTCCGGTAACAACCTGGTCTCGTGGTCGTGTTTGAGTGGGGGCAAGAAACTGACCCCACACGCGAGGATCCAATGCACGAACCAATTGAGCTGGTTGCCCTGGTGGGCAGCCAGAAGGTGACCAATGTCCGCATGTCGAGCCACGGCGTGCTGGCTTCCGACCAGGCCCGGCGGGTCTGGGGGCGCAGCGATCACAGTCTGCTTTCCGAGGAGGCTCTCTCCTCGGTCGAGGGCGGAGCCTCCCTGCAGTTCATCGAGGCTCTGCGCAGCACCCTCGGCAGCGACCTGGAGGCCCGCGGGCGCCGGCAGCGCCGGCGCACTCCCTCCTGGAGAGTTCCTCGAGACTTTAGCCGGCCATCTTGAAGGCCAGAGCCGCGCCAGCCAGGTAAGCCTGCTCGAACTGGGCCACGAGGTCCGGACTCTCGCCCCGCAGGGCCGCCTGCCCGGCCTCGCTGGCCACCTGGGCCTGGGGGGCGGGCTCGAGCCCGCGGGCCTTCTCGAGCAGGGCGGCATTCTCGCCGGCCGGCTGCTTGAGGGTGTGCACCAGCACGGCGTCCACCGCTCCGGCCAGCATTCCGAACTGAAGAACCTGCACGGCTGTCTCCAGGCCCACCTTGCCCAGGGCCGGGGCGACTCCGGCCCGCAGCTGCCCGGCCGCCTGGGAGAGCTCGCTGACCGACTGCTCGGGCGAGCCTTTGGCCTGCTTGAGCACATTGGCGAGCTGCTCGTGCGTGCCCGACAGGTGCTTCATGCCGGCCTGCTCGAGCTGGGGGTTGATCCCTCCGAGCTGCCCGGCCACCTCGGCCATCTCGGCCATCAGCTTGAAGAGCGCCGGATCCTGCGCCTGCAGGCGGTCACTCTGCAGGTGGAAGTAGGCGAAACCCTCGGCCAGGTACTCCTTGAGGTTGGCCCGCGAGTAGTTGCTGATGGCCTGTGGGGCGGTGTGGTAGGCCCGGTCGAGCCGCGTCTTGAAGCTCTCATACCACTCGGGGGCGCGGCGGGCCAGGAAGATCTCCAGGGCGTGCCCCAATTCGTGCACCGGGGTCTTGCTGCCGGTGGCCCGATCGCGAACCGCAACCTTGTTGGCGTCGTAGAACAGCTGGCCGTTGAACTGCTCGTCTTCGGAGCTGTTGAGGTCGGTGACCCGGCCGGCGTCCTGGTGCCAGAAGAACAGGCTGCCCACATCGTGCTCGTCGAGCAGCTGCCGGTTCTCGTCGCT
>CAYYHB010000195.1:0-8857 GCA_964471395.1 uncultured Burkholderiales bacterium
GGTGACGCGGGGTGGAGCAGCCCGGTAGCTCGTCAGGCTCATAACCTGAAGGTCGTTGGTTCAAATCCAGCCCCCGCAACCACCTTTGCAGTACTCGTGCGAGTGCTGCATATTCATCGAAGGACCGGCTTCGATTTCAATGGGTTGAGGTTCGTCGTCGCCTCCCGGCAGCACCGTGATGCGATGCACGAGCCCGCGGATCAGGTTTGAGGCCTCCGCCACCCCTTCCCCCTCATCGGCCAGCTGACGCTTCAGGTCGATGACCAGCGCCCGATAGCTGGCGCCACCGTTGGTCACCTCGATTACGGGCTCTTCGTTCGGCCTCGCGGCCAGCTCGCCTGACAGCCGCCGCTTTTGAGCTGCCAGCTCGTTGAGGCGCGGGCCAGCGACCGCCGGATCGGCGTGGCCGTCCTCCACCAGCCGAAGCAGGCGAGCCGACTTGCGCTCCACCTCGGCCAACTCGCTCTCGAGCTTGCCGCGCATGGCGTCACGGTCGCCTCGCGAGCGGGCAAACTCCTCAGCGTAGGCGGCGGATGCCGCCTCGACCATCTCCGGGCTGAACAGGTGCCGCTCGATCGAGGACAGCACCCGTTGCTCGACGTCACCCATCTTGATGCTGCGGCTCTCGGTGCAAGTGCCGCTGTTGGCGCGCGCCGAGCAGCGCATGTAGTCGCGCATGGCGATGTTATATTTCGCTCCGCAACAGCCGCAGTAGATGAGCCCCGAGAACAGCCGTTGCGGCCGGCGCTTGTGATAGAAGTGCGGCGTGCTGCGCGATTCCCTCAGGCGCTGTGCCGCCTCCCACGCATCCTCGTCGACGATGCGAAGCTCCGGCACCTCCTGCCGCAGCCATTCGCTCTCGGGGTTCACGCGTGACACCCGCTTGCCGGTCGTCGGATCTTTCAGGAATCGCTGCCGGTTGTAGACGATGGTGCCGCGGTAGATTTCGTTGTTGAGCAGGCCCTTGCGCCGCTTCGGCGAGCCGACGAGCGACGAGGCGTTCCACGCCCCGCCCGTTGGCCCGGGCTCGCGCTCGCGGTTCAGGTCCTTGACGATGGCCAGCGCGCCCTTGCCCGCGACGTATTCGGCATAGATGCGCCGAACGATGGCCGCCTCGCGCTCGTTGATGATGCGGCGGCCCCGGTCATCGCCGGATGGCACGACATCATACCCGTAGCTGCGCCCTCCGGGGATGCGCCCGGCCTTGACGCGGCCGACCTGCCCGCGCCGAGTCTTCTGCGCCAGATCCTTGAGGAAAAGCGCAGCCATGGTGCCCTTGAGACCGACGTGTATCTCGGACACGTGACCATCGGCCAGCGTCTCGATGCGGAGCCCCAGGAAGCTCAACCGCTCGTAGAGCGCGGCGATATCCGCCTGGCTCCGTGAAAGCCGGTCGAGGCTCTCGGTCACTACGACGTCGATCTGCCGCGCCTCGGCATCCTTCAGCAGTCGCTGCAGGCCCGGCCGGTTCAAGACGGAGGCGCCCGAGATGGCGGCATCCTCGTAGACGCCTGCGATGCTCACCCCGCGCGACGACGCATAGTGCCGGGCCAGCGTGACCTGATCCGTGATCGATCGGGCATCCTGCAGGTCGCTCGAGAAGCGGGCGTAGATGGCTGCGCGCATCGGCGGTCTCCGCAATTCGCTGCATCACGAGGCGCTCAGGCGGGCGCCTTCACCGTCATTGTAGCGCCAATCTCGTCGGAACTCAGGCGCTTGGCGGCAACATCGCGCTTGGCGCGCGCGATATCACGCCGAGCCGCGAGCCGCCCGAGGGCACGAGCGATGGCGAGCATGTCGTCCCCGGCAAGCTGCTGGCCGCCGCTGCCGTCCGCGCCGCCGCCGCTCGCGCTGCGCCACTCGACGACGATGACCGGTGACTGATCGGCGCGCTTCCGCATGACACCCATCCGTGGCAACACGGATGCAGCACGCCACGGGAGCGGAAATGGTGAAAGATTTCAACGGCAAATCATGTTGATAGCATCAAAATCGATTTGCTGGGCCTTAGGGGACGATGCCGATACCATGGTCCATGCGAGGCATTCACCCACGCGTCGACCAAGCCTTCGCCGCCGCCACGATCACTGCCAGCGCGTCGACGGAGCCGTCAGCCTCGCCCTTTTCGAAGTCGCCTGTGGTCCGCGCCATCTGATTGGTCACGTGAGCGAAGCAGATGACCGCTTTTCCGCGCGCCTCGGCGAAGGCGTAGAGCGCGGCGGCTTCCATTTCGACGGCCAGAAGGCCCTTGGCTTTCATCGCCTCGATAGCGGCCGGGGTCTCGCGGTATGGCGCGTCGGTCGTCCAGGTTGCACCGCGCTCGACGGGAATGCGCATTCCGTCGAACGCGCCGCTCATCGCCGCGATAACCGTGGTCGAGGCCGAGCTGTATTCGCAGGGCGGGAGGTAGTGGTAGCTCGTGCCCTCGTCGCGCAGGGCCTTCTCGATCAGGATGAAGTATGGAGGCGGGCGCAGTTCGACGAGTTGCCCCGACGAGGTGATGCTGATCAGAAGCTCGCAGCCTGATGCGAACAGCTGCTCGGCGATGAGGACGGCGAACGGTGCGCCGACCGCACATGGCACGATCCCGAGCTCGATGCCCTCATGCGTGATGATGCGGTAAAGCTCGGTGTGGTAGCAGGCCCAGTCGGGATCGCGGACGGCGCGGCCGGCAGCCCTGGTCTGGCGGACGATGTCGCCGTCCGGATCGAGCACACAGACGGTCGGTACCAACCCGTCCTTCAGCCCCTTCTGCCGCCGCGCTTCACGCAACAGGTTCTCAGGCACGAACGCCGAAGGCTCGTCGTATTGCTTGTTCGCAAGGAGCGGCGGCGTGGCGGACTTGGTCATTCGGATCTCGCTATCGATCAGGCAGGTTTGCGTGCGGCAACTGCGATGAATGCCGCGCCGAGGCTGGAAGTCCGAGCTAAATAGGGGTCCAGCGGGGCGAACCATCGGGCGCATAGATTGCACGGCGGGTAATAGATCGCACCACGAGCATCGGCCACGTCGAGGTGGGCGGCAATTGCGAGACTCCGCAATTCACCCGCAGTTCTGAAGCGGGCACTGCCCCAGGTCCGGGAACCGAGCCAGCCGGACAGCCGTCGCTTGGCGGCCCAAAGCGAGGCGCGCCCAAGCTCGCCGAGCACGAGACGGCCGCCAGGCCGCAACACTCTCGCCATCTCCCTCACCGCACGCTCGGCATCGGCTACGAAGCAAAGGACGGTGACGGCCATCACCACATCGAAGCTGCCGTTCGCAAAGGGCAGCGATTGCGCGTCCCCTTCGACGAATGCGGCGGCTGCTCCCGACGTGTTGGAGCGTTGGCGGGCGGCGGCCAGCATGCCCGGTTTGGCGTCGAGCCCCGTGACGATGCCTCCTGCCTCGGCGAGATGGACTGCGAGCACGCCGTCGCCACATCCGACATCCAGCACCTGCTTGCCCGCAACAGAACCGACCAGTTCGAGAACAAGCCGCTCCTCGATACGATCGGTGATGCGCCCGAGCTCGCTGGCTCGCCATTCCTGGTAGGCAGCGAGGAGCGAGGCCAGAGCCGGCAAGGCATTCGGCATATCAGCGGCCAGATACCGCCACGCGGTCGCGGATCATGCCTGCGACAGCGTCGATCTCCGCCTTCGTCGTGCCGCGGCCGAGGCTGAAGCGCACCGCACCCATGCCGACATCGGGTGGAGTGCCCATCGCCCGCAATACGGGCGACAGCTCGACACGGCCGCTGTGACATGCCGAGCCGGTCGAGGCAGCGACGCCGTCGAGCGCTGCCAGCACCTCGGCGCCGGTTCTGCCGACGAATGAGACATCGAGCGTGTTCGGAAGCCGGTGCTCGGGGTGGCCGTTCAGTACGACCTGATCGCCTATGAGCGAGTGCAGTTGCCGCCAGAAGTCATCGCGCAGGGTGCGAATGTCCCGCATCGGCTCGAGGTCGCCCGCCAGCGCGCAGGCCGCTCCGAGTGCCGCCGTCATCAACGCGCTCTCGGTCCCGGCACGCCGCCCGCTTTCGTGGCCGGCACCGTGGATCAGCGGCTCGATCGGCGTGCCGCGGCGGATGTACAGCGCGCCGACGCCCTTCGGCGCATAGAGCTTGTGGCCGGCAATCGACAACAGATCGACGCCGAGATCATCGACTCTTGTCGCAATCTTGCCGACCGCCTGGGCGGCGTCGGTATGCAGCAGGATGCCGCGCTCGCGCGTGATGCGGCTGATCTCCGAGATGGGCTGGATCGTGCCCACCTCGTTGTTGGCGTGCATGACGCTGACGAGGATCGTTCCCGGTGTGATGGCGCGTTCGACCTCGCCCGGGTCGACGCGTCCGTATTGGTCGACCGGAAGCAGCGTCGTACGAAACCCCAGTTTCTCCAGGAAGGCGCAAGGATTGAGCACGGCGGGGTGCTCGACTGCCGACGTGACGATGTGGTCGCCCGTGTCACGGAGAGCGAAGGCGACACCCTTCAGCGCGTGATTGTTGGCCTCGCTGCCGCCGCTGGTGAACACGATCTCGTCGCTGGCACAGCCGAGCAAGTGCGCAACCTGCATCCTCGCTTTCTCGACGGCCTCGCGTGCTGGCTTGCCGGCCCAGTGTCCGCTCGACGGGTTGCCGTAGGCGTCCTCGATGAACGGACGCATGGCCGCTGCGACCTCGGGCGCGACTGGCGTGCTGGCGTTGTAGTCGAGGTAGATGCGGGGCATGTTGCTGCCGATCCAGGCCGAGCAGCTGATTGCCGCCGCCGATCAGGCGCCGTATGGGCGCGGCGCCGAGACGATCGTCGACACGTCGGTGCGCCGGACCTGGCAGATCGGAGTCAACCGGATCCGCATCTCCGGCAAGCACTGGGCCGAGACGTTGAACGGCATCGTCGGCCGCGCGGCCGAGGGGCTGGGCGTCGAAGGGGCAGTCTCGGCCGAGCTCTACAAGCTGCTGATCTACGATCAGGGCAGCTTCTTCGTCAGCCATCGCGATACGGAGAAAGCACCGGGCATGTTCGCCACGCTGGTGCTGGCGCTGCCTTCGTTGTCGACCGGCGGCGAGCTGATCGTTCGCCATGGCGGGCACGAGGCGACCCTCGATCTGAGGAACGAGGAGCCGTCCGAGATCGCCTTCGCGGCCTTCTATGCCGACTACCTGCACGAGGTGCGTCCGGTGACATCGGGCGTCCGCGCGACGCTCATCTATAATCTCGTGCGAGCTGGAGCCGGACCGCGGCCGCAGCCGCCCGGCTACGACGCGGAACGGGCGCGTGTCGTCGATCTGTTGTCCGGGTGGGCCAATCGCTCCGAAGATGCGCCCGAGAAGATCGTGCTTGCGCTCGAGCATGCCTATACGCCCGCCGAGCTCGGCTTCGCTGCGTTGAAGGGAGCCGACGCGGCAGTCGCCGGTGTCCTTGCGGCGGCTGCGCCCGAGGCCGGTTGGGACCTGCACCTCGCGCTCGTCTCCATCGGCGAGAGCGGTAGCGCCGAGTATCTCGGCTCGTGGCGGTCCCGCCGTTGGCGGCACGATGACGAGGACGACGAAGCCGCCGACGAGTTTCGCGCCGTCGAGGTTTTCGATCGCTGGGAGGCCCTCACCGAATGGCGCCGGCCGGACGGCGCCGCTTCGGGGCTCGCCGATCTGCCGTTCGAGAAGGGCGAGATCGCCCCGCCGGGCGCCCTCGACGACCTCGCTCCCGACGAGGAGCACTTTCGCGAGGCGACCGGCAACGAGGGCGCCTCCTTCGAGCGCACCTATCGCCGCGCAGCGCTCGTGTTGTGGCCGACGGCGCGCAGGCTCGCCGTGCTTAACCAGGCGGGGCTCCAGGTCACGCTCCCCTACCTCGAGGCTGCGACGGAGCGCTGGACAAGCCAGGGAGCCGACCCGCATTCAGACTTGCTCGGCGAGGCGGCCGAGCTTGCAACCCTGATGATCGCGGCATGGCCGGAGAGGGAGTGGCACGAGCGTCATGACGACAAGCCAACGGAGGCGGGGCGCATGCTCTCGGTGCTCGCTCGTCTCGGCGACAAGGAGCGCATAGCCAAGCTCCTCGCGCTGCTGGCAAAGAGCCGCGGCCACGATATCGGCGACAACGCCGGAATATTTGCAGCGTTCACGATCCTGTCTGCGCCCAAAGCAGCGGACATGCTGCGCCAGCTCGTGGCGGCCCACGTGGGAGCGGCCCTCGACGCCTGCGCCGATCTGCTGGCGCGCGCTCTCAACGGTCCCTTTGCGACGAAGCCGACCCGACTGGAGCCGGCTGTCGAGGCACTGGTCTTAGGCCTGCCCGGCGATCCGACGCGACGAGAGGTCGATATGCTCGGCTACCGGCGCAAGGCGGACGTGGCCCCAGTCACAGTGACTGCGATCGTGCGTGTCGTCGACGCAGTCTCGGAGGACTTGGCACACCGCGCCGCGCGGCACATCCTGTTCTGGCCGGCGAGCTTCGATCTCGACCGCACCCTGGTTCCGGCGATGCGCCAGCTGACGCCAAGAGGTGCCAAAGGCGCAGAGCCGGCGAGAGAGCTGCTGCGGCTCGCCTGCCTGCAGCATCTGCGGCAGCGGGCCGCCGAGCCGTTGGCCCCACCAGCGAACTGGGCACGCGATGCCACGGTCGGCTGCCGGTGCGAAAAATGCCAGGAGCTGAGCCGCTTCCTCACCGATGCCGGCCGCCCGACGTGGAGCCTCAAGGCGGCGCAGCCCATTCGCAGCCACGTCGAGACGACAATCGCGAACGCGCGCTGCGATGTCGATACGCACACCGAGAGGCGGGGATCGCCGCACATCCTCGTCTGCACAAAGAACCAAGCGAGCTATCAGCGCCGCGTCGCACAGCGGACCCAAGACCTCGCCGATATCGAATTGCTGGGACGCAACGACGGTACAATGTGACCATCGCGGCAAAAAATGACAATCGCAGCCGATCAACCCGCCAACAGGGCCACGGCCTTGGCCAAGGCATCCGGACTATCGGCGTCGGCTACTCGCAGGATCTTGGAGGCTGCATGCAGCGCCCAATCCCAAGGATCGAACACCGGCACTCCGGCGGCGACAAACTCTATTATATCGGATCGCACAGAAATATGGTCGGGCAGTGCGATGAGGGGAAGTTGATACTGTTCCAGTAAAGTTCCCTTTCGGTTACTCCCCCATCAGCCTTGATTAATACGGCAATTTGCCGTATGTTTGCGGGCATGAGCAACACACCCAACGCTACGGCCCGCCTCGAGGCCCGCCTGCCGGTCGACGTGCACGCGCTCCTGAAGCGCGCCGCCGAGATCGAGGGGCGGACACTCACCGATTTCGTCGTGGCCGCAGCCAGTGCTGCCGCCCGCAAGACGATCGAGGACGCCGAGCTGCTCCGGTTGTCGGCCGAGGACCAGCTGCGCTTCGCCGAGGCGCTGATCGAGCCGCCGCCGTTGGCCCCGGCCATGAAGCGCGCCATCAAGCGTCAGGCCCGCCTATTCGGGCCGGCCGACGACAATGGCTGAGGCACCTGTGCCCTTCCGCGTCGAGGCACTCGCGCCATCGCACGACCGTACCGGGTTCAGATCCGGAGTCGAGCCGCTCGACCGTTACTTTGCGACGCAGGTCACGCAGGACATCCGCCGTCGGGTGTCCGCCTGCTTCGTGGCCGTTGAGCAGGCCAGCGGCGCGGTCGCTGGCTACTACACCATCGCGGCGAGCAGCATCCCGCTCCCCGACCTTGCGCCAGAGTCGGCCAAGAAGCTGCCTCGCTACCCGCTGGTCCCAGCCGTGCGCATCGGCCGGCTGGCAGTTGCCGCGGGACAACGGGGCAAGGGACTTGGCGCAGGCCTCATCGTCGATGCCATCAGCCGCGCGCTTCGTGCCGAGATCGCGGCGTTCGCAATCGTGGTCGACGCCAAGGACGAGGCGGCGCAAGCGTTCTACAAGCACCACGGCTTCATCGCCTTCACGGGCTCGCCGATGACGCTCTACCTGCCTCTGGCTCAAGCTGCTCGGGCCATGGGGCTGGCACAGCCTTGAGTTTCCGGCCCATAATCACGCCCGGAACTTGATGCGCGGCCAGGACTGCAAAAGCTTAATCGGGCCCCCGCAACCAAACTTTTCAATAACTAAACGAGTGTCGTCCTCCGGGGGGAGCGCGAGTTGCCCCTCACGCGACCGTCGGCGTCGACGAGACGACCATCACCAAGGGGGTGACCGGCTCGACCATGGCGCACTCCATCAAGGGCTTGCGACAAGTACGGCGGATGGAACTGTTCCCTGTTCACTGGCGAGGTTGGCAGGCTGATCGCGGACGCTGCCGATCCACGCGGTGGAGCACGGGAGATCTCATTCAGCAGCGACGGGCGCCTGCTGGCTGCCGTCGCCGCGCAACCGGGAGCAACGAACCCCAACGTCGAGCTGTTCGATGGCGTGACACTCGCTCGACGACTTTTACTGGCTTCGACCTTGCCAGACGTCGTCGCCGCGACGCTGTCTCCCGATGGCCGCTACGTTGCGGTCGTCACTGCCAACAGCATCGTGCAGTACCGCACATCCCAGGCGATCTGTGCCGGGCCTTGTACGCTCGCGTCGTCGATCTCGACCGCGCGACGAGCGTCGGCCTCTGGGACGTGTTCGACCATTGGGGTTACGAGGAGGCGACGCGTCTGCAGCGGTTCCGCGACTGGGGCGAGGGGTGGGTGCGCCGCCTGAGCGATGCGGTGCGCAGCAGGGGCGGCATGCAGTGAGGCGAGCCTGCACCAGCATGGCCGCAAAATCTCCCGCCTCGCGCGAATGCACCTGAAATCTTGTCGGGGCCGCTCGTAGACTGACGGCATTGCCGATTGTCCTGCCAACAGGCTTGCGTCGAGAAGCTTCATGCCGGCGGGACTTGACGCCCGGTCG
>CAYYHB010000196.1:0-8683 GCA_964471395.1 uncultured Burkholderiales bacterium
CGAGAAATCCTACGGCGCCGATCACCTCGATCTGGTGCTGGTCAACGGCTACGTGACCAAGCTGCTCGGTAACGCGAAGGTGGTCCGGTTCCTGGCCCAGCACTATGCCGAGATCCTCGTCGAGTTTCAGAAGCTGGTCGACGCGAAAGCCGCCGCGACCTGAGACCGTCTCGGCATGGACGTCGATGGGGACCTCACAAGCGCGGGGACCGCGGGAGACGTCGCACAGTGGGGCGGATCAATCGCGGTGGTGGGGATGGCGGCGAACCCGTTCGGAGCCCACCCCCGGCGTCGGGCAATCCGGCGCGGTGAGCACGTTGTTGATGGAGGTGGCCGCTGCTGAGGGCCCAGCCGACGAATGGACCTCTCGGCCGTCGTCGAAACTGACCCAAGCCGACCTGAGGAAGTGCAGCATGTGCCGTTGAGCATTGAGCGCCAAGTTATGTAAAGCCGACGTCACGGCAGGGTTCAAAGATCAGCCATTGAACTGGGCATCTGAGACCTTCTCCATCCAATCGACGGTTTTGCCCTCCAGTGCTTCGGAAATGGCAATATGCGACATTGCTGTTGTCGCTGTCGCGCCGTGCCAGTGCTTCTCGCCAGGTGGAATCCAGACGATATCGCCAGCCCGGATGTCTTCCTTGGGGCCGCCATCGGTTTGCACCCATCCCATGCCGGACACGACGATCAGCGTCTGGCCCAAGGGATGGGTATGCCAATTCGTGCGGGCGCCCGGATCAAAGGTCACTGTCGCGCCGCCGACGCGCGCGGGGGCCGTGCCCTTGAACGGCATATCGAGCCGGACGATGCCGGTAAAGTAGTCCGATGAGCCCTTGGTCGACGGCTGCGAGCCCGTTCGGATGATGTTCATGGTTGACCTCTTGAGTTTATCCGCTGCGGGTGGCGCACCGTGTGCCATGCTTGGCTGCGCCAGCACGGCAGCGGCATTCGCAAGCAGCGCGCGACGCGAGACAATGGAAGGGGTGGTCATTTCTTTGCGAAGACCTCGCGGGCAATGGCGACGGCGCTGACTGCGTTCGGCCAGCCCGCATAAAAGGCAAGATGCGTAATTGCCTCGACGATTTCTGTTTCCGTCACGCCGTTCTGCCGCGCCAGTGCCAAGTGCGACCGCAATTGATCCGGGCGGTTCATTGCGATGAGCGCGCTGATCGTGACGAGGCTGCGGTCGCGCTTGGCGAGGCCGGGCCGTTCCCAGACATCGCCAAACAAGACGTTATCGGTCAGCTCGGCGAGCTTAGGTGCGATGTCACCCATCAATTGCTGTGCGCGCGATTGAGTTGGCCCGGCCACAGCAGGCGCCTCCTTTGTCTGTTGAGACTGGACGGGGCTGGTTGCGAGGACGACGCCAACCAACGCCATTCCCACTCGGTTGAGCCAAGGCATGTGGAACCTCCATCGTGTGTTCAATCAAGACGTTTTGCTTCGAGAAATTCGGACACGACGCGTGCGATCTCAGTGTTGTTGAGGTCCGACATGAGGAAGTGCGTGTTGCCGCGGATGCCGCGCTCGGGAAGATGCACGAGTTGCGCATCACCGCCATGGCGATTGATGGCGTCCACCCACAGCTTCGACATCGCGAGACGCACGCGCCAGTTATCCGCGCCACGACGTTCCGTTGGCGCGGTTGGAATATTGTCGCCGTAGTAGATGATGATTGGCAGGCGCGTAAGTTTCTTAAAGTCTTCCAGGGATACGGCCTCCGGCGACAAGGTGCCAGCCGCGCTCGGCATGGCCGTCGGCAACTCGCCTTGCGGAAAAACGAAGCCGCTACCTGGTTCGAGCGCGACGATCGCCTTGACGTTCGGGTTCCTGATGGCCGTCAGCCAACCCGGACCACCCGCTTGTGAATGTGTGAAGAGGATTGCCGGACCGATCCTCGCGAAGAGCGTCGACATCGCGTCCGCGATCACGGACGCATCGTAGGGTCCCGTATTGGGCGTTACCGAGCGGAAGAACTGCTCGAGCGTCTCCGGCTTGCGATCGAACTGAACTCCCTCGAAGTACGCAGGCCACGTTCCGATGCGGAACTGATCGAAGAAGAGCTGATCATAGGGCGTCGGCTCGAGTGTCGCGGCAACGGTGCTGTTGCCCGCGCGGCCGCGGCGCGGCTGATCGACGACATACACGGGAAAGCCGAGGCGCAGAAATAGCGTCTGGAAGCCTTCGCGGCCGTCTGGTGTCGTTTCCCAACTCCGCCCTGATTGATAGGCGCCGTGCAGCATGACGATGGAGAGCGGCTTGGGGTTCTGCGGCACCTGGTAGAAGGCGTAGAGGTGATCGCCGTGGAAACTCTGACCTGACGAAGTCGGCTTGTTGTTGACGTAGGTGCCGGGCGTTCTCAACACTGTGCCGCCAATGGCGAAGCTGCCCTGCGACTCGATGACGATAGGTGCTTGCTTGGCGCTGTTCTGCGATACCGCCGCGCTGGCGAGCAGGAGCGTCGCCGCTGCGATGGTGGTCAATCTTGCTCTGCTGATCATAGTGACATCCTCGTTCCCTCATGCAGCCGTTGTTTCAGAGCTTGCGCGTGCCGAGCCACTTGACCATCGCTGGATCGCGGTGATCGAAGAAGCTGCTGGTCTTCTGATCGAGGGTGGCGATCGCCGCGATGTCGTCCCCGTCCAGCTCGAAGTCGAACACGGCGATGTTCTCCGCCATGCGCTCCTTGCGCACCGACTTGGGGATCGCGACGATGCCGCGCTGCGTGAGCCAGCGCAGCACGACCTGTGCGATGCTCTTGCCGTACTTATTGCCGATAGTCTGGAGCAGCTCATTGCTGAACAGCCCGTTCTTGCCTTCGGCAAACGGCCCCCACGCCTCCATCTGGATCTTGTACTCGCTCAAGATCTTCTGCGCGTCGTGCTGCTGATGGAAGGGGTGCGTCTCGATCTGGTTGACCGCGGGCACAATCTCGTTGTGGAGCACGAAATCGACGACACGATCGGGATAGAAGTTGCTGACGCCGATCGCGCGGATGCGCCCGGCCTTGTGCAAGTCTGACATCGCGCGCCATGCGCCGTACACGTCGCCGTACGGCTGGTGAATTAGCCAGAGATCCAGGTAGTCGAGCTGCAGTTTGTTGAGGGAACGCTCGAATGCGGCCTTCGCACCGTCGTAGCTGGCGTCCTCGATCCAGAGCTTGGTCGTGACGAATAGCTGTTTGCGGGCGATTCCGTGACTGCGGATGGCGGCACCGACTGCCTCCTCGTTGCCGTAGGACGTTGCGGTATCGAGGAGGCGATATCCGACGTCAATGGCGTCGCGCACGCTGCGCTCGCATTCAGCGGGATCGGGCACCTGGAAAACGCCGAAACCGAGGGTCGGCATCTCGACGCCATTATTGAGCGTCACGGTGGAAACAGTGTTGGCCATGACCAAGTCCTTCTTGTCCGGGCGGCTCAGCGGTTAATGAGGCTCTGATGCGAAGTCGGGTAGCGCTCACCCACGATCTTGATGTCAGCGAGCGCTTGCGCAATGCGGGCCAAGTCGTCGCCCGCCAGCACAACGTCTGCGCCGCCCAGATTTTCCTGAAGCCAATGCAGTTTGGTGGTGCCGGGGATCGGCACGATAGAGGGCTTCTGCGCGAGCAGCCAGGCGAGCGCGATCTGCGCAGGTGTTGCCTGCTTGCTCTTGGCGATTTCCGCTATGAGGTCGAC
Organism: uncultured Burkholderiales bacterium; assembly: GCA_964471395.1. Lineage (GTDB taxonomy): Bacteria > Vulcanimicrobiota > Xenobia > Xenobiales > QWHO01 > QWHO01. Next base: position 3,678 of record CAYYHB010000196.1, read on the forward strand.
AAGGGCCTGATTGGCGTTGCGCGCCTCTGGCGAGAAGCGCGGAACGATGTTGCGGAAGTCCGTTGCATCGAACGAGGTGCTCGCGCTGATGGCGCCGGTCAGGAAGCCCTTTCCGAGTGGGCTGAACGGCACGAAGCCGATGCCGAGTTCCTCCAGCAGCGGCAGGATCTCGGCTTCGGGCTCCCGCCACCAGAGTGAATATTCGCTCTGGAGCGCCGTCACCGGCTGCACGGCATGCGCTCTACGGATGGTCTCAACACCGGCTTCCGACAGGCCGAAATGCTTGACCTTGCCGGCCTCGATCAGTTGCTTGACTGTGCCGGCCACGTCCTCGATCGCCACGTTCGGATCGACGCGATGTTGATAGAACAAGTCGATGCGGTCAGTGCCCAACCGCCTCAACGACTCATCGGCGACCTGGCGGATGCGCTCAGGACGACTGTCCAGGCCCTGGGCCGGCACGCCGTTCACGAAGCCAAACTTGGTCGCGATCACGACCCGGTCGCGCAGGGGCGCCAAGGCCTCGCCGACCACCTCTTCGTTGGTCCCCGGCCCATAGGCTTCGGCAGTATCGAAGAACGTCACACCCTTCTCGAAGGCGGTGCGAATGAGTTTGATGGCGTCCTGCTTGTTCGTGGCGGGGCCGTAGCCGTAGCTGAGCCCCATGCAGCCGAGGCCGAGTGCCGAGACTTCGAGGCCCTGTCCGAGTGTTCGCTTCTGCATGACGGTGCCTTCCGAAACTCGTTGCCAGCTTGACCGCCCTGAGCGGCTGCCACTCCATTTTCCTAAACGAAGCTAGCGCCTTATGGATTGTGTGATAACGTGGAAATATCGGCATGAGGAGTTGAGTAGAATTCAGCAATGTCCCGACGTGACACCAGTGACCTGATTGCCTTCATTGCCGTGGCGCGCGAGCGCAGTTTCACCCGAGCGGCAGCGAGCCTCGGCGTCTCGCCGTCGGCGCTCAGTCACACCATGCGAGGGTTGGAGGAAAGCCTGGGGTTGCAGCTTCTGACGCGCACCACGCGCAATGTTGCGCCGACGGAGGCAGGGGAGCGTTTACTGCAGACAGTGGGGCCGCATTTCGATGGGATCGACGAGGCGCTCGCCTCGCTCACCGGGTTGCGCGAAAAGCCGGCCGGTGCGCTTCGGCTGGCGGCGGGAGATCACGCCGCCGAAGCCCTCCTCTGGCCAGCGGTCGAGAAACTCCGGCGCGCTTATCCCGACATCACCGTCGAGATCGATGTCGACAACGGCCTCACCGATATCGTTGTTGGGCGCTACCATGCCGGCGTTCGCCTCGGCGAGCGCGTCGACAAGGACATGGTGGCCGTGCGCATCAGCCCTGATCTGCGCATGGCTGTCACCGGTGCACCGTCCTATTTCGCCGATCATCCCAGGCCGCGGCAGCCCAAAGACTTGACCGACCATGCTTGCATCAATCTCCGGTTGCCCACCCTGGGTGGCTTTTATGTCTGGGAATTCGAGAAGGGCGGCAAGGAAACAAAGGTCCGAGTCGAGGGCCCGCTCGCTTTCAACTCATCGAGACTGGTGGTCGAGGCGGCGCTTGCCGGTTCCGGATTGGCCTTTACGCTTGAGGACCGGGTCAAGCCGCACATCAAGAGCAAAAAACTCGTGCGCGTGCTGGCCGACTGGTGTCCGCCGTTCGATGGCTACTATCTCTATTACCCGAGCCGCCGGCAGCCGACACCGGCATTCTCGTTGCTCGTCGAGGCGCTACGCTACCGCAGCCGGCGTGTCCAACTCAGTCCTGAGATCCCGCCAGCCTGATCGCCAACTGACAATGACCGGCATCGAGGCGTCACAACCGAACATACCGGGCGCGCCGCCCGGTATGCGCTTCAAGTTGCCAGACCTGCGATGATCATGTGCTTCGCTGATCTATCGCGGTCGGCGCCTCGGGTGCTGAAAGATGCCGCATGCCGCATCACCGCTTTGGCGGTGCTTCGACACCTGTGGCTGCCAGCACGGGCGGCGACAAGCGAGCACCCTGGATTGGAATGGACGTCAAGGCCGCGTTCAGTTCCTTCAGCTCGGCAGCGCTGAAGGTAATCGACGCGGCGGCGACGTTCTCCTCCAGATGAGCTGCGTTCGTCGTGCCGGGGATGGGCACGATGAATGGTTTCTGGGCCAACAACCAGGCGAGCGCGAATTGAGCGGGCGACACGTTCTTGCGACCGGCCCAGGCCTTGACGAGCTCGAAGAGAGCCATGTTAGCGGCCAGCGCATCCGGCGCAAAGCGCGGAACCGAGGCGCGAAAGTCCTGCTTATCGAAGCGAGTGGTCGCGCTGATCTTGCCGGACAGGAACCCCATGCCGAGCGGGCTCCAGGGCACGAACCCGATGCCAAGCTCCTCGCAGAGCGGCAGGACCTCGGCGTCCGGGCCGCGCCACAACATCGAATACTCATTCTGGATGGCAGTCACGGGGTGAATCGCGTGGGCACGTCGGATCGTCTGAAGTCCGGGTTCGGACAAGCCATAGTGCCGAACCTTGCCTTGAGCGATCAAGTCTTTGAGCGTACCCGCGACATCTTCGATGGGCACCTGGGGATCGACCCGATGCTGATAAAGAAGATCGATGCGGTCTGTCCGCAGACGCCTGAGTTGGGCTTCCACGACGTCGCGGATATGATCGGGACGGCTGTTGGTGCTGCCCCGGCGTTCACCGGTCTTGAGATCGACGTCGAAGCCGAATTTGGTGGATACCACCACGCGGTCGCGGATGCCCTGAAGCGCCTCACCGAGAATCTCTTCGGACATGAAGGGGCCGTAAACCTCGGCGGTATCGAACAGGGTGACGCCCAGATCCACGGCGCGGCGAATGAGTGCGATGGCCCCTTTCCGGTCCGTACTGCTGGAGTAGAGGTCGTTCACATCTTGAGGGTTGCGACCCGGATGCCACTGGCATCCCAACCCGATTGGAAACACTTCCAGCGATCCGAGGCGGCGGCGCGTCGTGGGCTGGGCCTTGGCCGTCCCGGAGGTCGCGCTCAGCAGCCAGGGTGCCGCGCCCATCACAATGGCTGCGGTCAGCAACTCGCGACGATGGATCTGTCTCTTTTCTTGAGTGTTTGCCATGGGACGGTCCTCGTATGTGTGGGCAACGGAAAAAGCGTCTCCGCCTTCGGAAGTGCGGCAGCGAAATTAAAGCGTCCGCAACCAAGGCTCATTTGCGCGCGCCGCTCGACTGCAGCCATCGCGTCACGTCTCTCAAAATCGCGCGCTCCTGGTCCATTCTGATGACGAATTCTTTGCGCACCCGCGCTTGTGCCGCCATCCGACGAATTACGGTCAGACTGTCACCCGCGCCATAACCGCCGTGCGTGATGAGCGGCACGAGATCCTTCCCCGAGAGATCGTGCTTCGAGAGAAAGGACTTGATGATGGTAGGTGCCGTCGTTCCCCAGATGGGAAAGCCGAGATAGACCGTGCTGTAACCACCGAGCTCTGCGACGCGTTCCTTCAGTGGCGGCTCAATGCCCGCCTGCCTCTCGCGCTCCGCCTGGGCGACAGTTGCCTCATAATCCTCAGGGTAGGGCTTGGCGGGCTGGATTTCGAACAGGTCCGCACCGAGAGTGCGCTGCACCGTCCCCGCGATCAGCTTCGTGTTTCCGCTGCGGGTGAAATAGGCCACGAGCGTGCGGCCGCCACCACTGACATGTTGAGCATCCGCGCGCTTGTCCAGAAGACCCATCGCTGTCCCGAGCCCGATCGCGAGGGTTTGGCGCCTGGTCATCATGCTGTTCCTCCACCGAAGCTCAGAGAATTGCGGGATCAGGTTACGAGCGACCGGAACCCAGGGTCCGGGCAAAGAACGGCTTCAGTTTGCTCATCGCAGCATCTACGTACTTCGGGACCAAGTAGGTTTCGATATGGTCTCGCCGTCGATCCTGTAGAGTTCCTCGTCGTTCGTGCCCGCTGGCGGCTTACTGCCCGTAGAAGGGGCTGGTCGATCAGTTCGATCTGGCCAGTGAAAATGACCTTGGCCGACTCGTTCTTCGCGATTGCACTCTCAAAGACGTGTGAACGGATTCTGCCTGTAGTCGGCAGCAGTGGTGGACGTGGCCAGTGCTGATCCTCCTAGAAGTGCACCCGTCAGGAGAACCACCGAACGCTCGAGAAGGGCGCGCCTTGTGTGAGCGATAGTTTGATGGTTCATCGGCCCTCGGTTGTTCGGGTCACGGCGATGAGCGCTTGCATCGCCCTGACCGACGTGTCTCACAAACCGAAAGTATGCTCCCGCCGATTATCCGATTAGATGGAAATTGCGGCATGCCTCTGTGAGCGGTGCTCAGCAATCATCAATCCCGCCGACCCAAGGCTCAGCGAGCTGCTGGCCGACACGGTTGCCATGTCGCCGTCACGGTTCGCCGCGCGCTTTCGCGAGACGACCGGCCAGAGCGTCATGTCCTACGTCGCGAGCTGGCGCATGAACGTCGCGTGCTGCTTGCTGCGGGATACCGAAGGCGGGCTCGTCGAGATCTCTCAGCTCGTGGGATACGGCGACGTCGCCGCCTTCAGCCGCGCCGTCAAGGCGCTGGTCGGCCAGAGTCCGTCCAAGGGGCGCGGCCTGCGTCGAGCCGCTTAGAGCCGGCGCGATCACCGCAGGCTTACGCCGGTTCGGCAGTCGTGACCTGCACCCACAAAGCAAATTAACAATGCCGGCCAAATTGGACCGCGGCCCAGCCCCTCGCCTTGAGTTTCTGCCGCACTTGCAGCACACTGCAGATACGCCAGCGCTCCACTGCGGATTCCCGGCAGTGGGGTTTGTAACGAACCTGACCGAGCGCTGAAGGGCCGAGCCGCGAAACGAACCGTGAGCCCGACGATCCGCAAACTTCGGCATTTGCCGACGCGGCGTCGCGCAACAATCGGAATATCGACCGGGAAGAGCGACGGACCGATGGCGACATCCTCAACCTTTGAGGTGTCGCACGGTCATGTCCGGAACTCAGCCAGATAGATCGCGCGGCATCTCTCGTCA
>CAYYHB010000197.1:0-8654 GCA_964471395.1 uncultured Burkholderiales bacterium
GGGCGATGATCAAGGAGAACAGGATCACCACCAGGAACATAGCGGTCAGGATAGCTACACCGCGTCGATTCCACATACCAAGAAGATAGCACAGGAGACACCCGAAGTCATTGCGCGTCAGCCGCTCGTCCGTGCGCCTCTTTACAATGCACTTCTCGGTGCTACTCGGTGCCGGACTGGGAATCGCTCGCTCTCTCCAGGTGCTGCGCGAGGACCCCGACAAGAAAATGGCCGAGGTCATCACCTCCATCAACCAACGGGTGGACAGCGGCCACTCTCTGAGCTCGGCCATGGCCGCCCACCCTCAGGTTTTTTCGCCGATGTACATCAGCCTGGTGCGGGTGGCCGAGCTGACCGGTGGGATCACCCGCGCGTTCGACCGGCTGGCCCAGAACCTCGAGCGTCAGGGCAACCTGCGCCAGCGGCTCACCAGCGCACTGGTTTACCCCTGCTTCGTGCTGATCACCACGCTGGGAATGACCTTCTTTCTGCTCTACTTCCTGTTGCCGATGTTCTTGAAGACCTTTGCCGAGTCGGGGGCGAAGCTGCCCTGGCTGACGCAGGCCCTGGTGACCGTGGCTGGAAATCGAGCGTTGATCGTAGTCCTTCCAGGAATGCTGGCGCTCCTCGGGCTGGGCTTCTGGCTCTACGCCCGCCGCAGCGAGCGCCGGGCCCGCTTGCAAGAGTGGCTTTATCGCATTCCCGTCCTGGGCCGCTTCCTCTACCTGATGGCCCTGGCCCAGATAACCGAAAGCCTGGCCCTGCTGCTCGAAAACGGGGTCGATCTGATGCGCTCGCTGGACTGCTTGCGCCAGAGCCCCAGTGGCTGGATTCCCCTGGACCGGGCCGTCATCGAGCTTCAGTCGCGCGTCTTCGAGGGAGAAGAGTTGAGCGAGGCCATGCACTCGACGCGGTCTTTTCCCACGCTGCTGATCAACCTGGTCGCCGCTGGTGAGTCGGTCGGCACCCTGCACCCCTGGTTCGCCCGCTATTCCAGGCTGATCGAAGAAGAGCTGCAGGAGACCGTGGATGGCCTGGTGGCGATTCTCGAGCCACTTATGCTCATGTTCTTGGGCGGCGGGGTGGGGGTGGTGGTGCTGGCCTGTTTCCTGCCGACCTACCAGCTGATGACCACCCTGTAAATCAAGTTTGCGTCTCCATTGCCTTCTCCGCCCCCTGCCTGTCCCCCACCACGATGAGGATGTCGCCCGATTTGACCATCTCACCCGGCCCCGGGGAAACGAGCACTTGCGATTCACGCTTGATCCCTACCACGTTCAATCCGTAGCGGGCCCGCAAGCCCAGGCCGGCCAGGTTGATGCCAAAAAAGTGCGCCGGTGCCTTCACCTCGAAAATCGATTGCTGCAGCGAAAGGGGCAGGACCTCCACCAGCGCCGAGCCCTCCAGGATATCCCTGGCCAGGCGCACGGCCATGTCGCGCTCGGGATAGATCACCCGATCGGCCCCTACCCGTTCGAGCACCTTGCCGTGCAGATGATTGCTGGCCTTGGCGACAATGCGGCGAGCGCCATTCTCCTTGAGCAGCAAAACTGCCATCAGGCTGGCCTGGAAGTCGGTCCCGATGGCGCAGATGGCCATGTCGAAATGGTCCACGCCGATCTCCCGATAGACCTTCTCCTCGGTACAATCAGCGATCATGCTATGGGTGATCTGTCCGGCGATCTGATCCACCGCGTCCTCGTTGGAATCGAGCCCGAGCACCTCACAGCCCGATTCTTCCAGAGTGAGGGCAAGATTGCTCCCGAATCGACCCAGCCCGACGACCAGATACTGAGGCTTTAGAGCCATTGATTCCTCCCGGCTAACCGATAGTGACTTCACCGCGGGGATAGCGAATCTCCGCAGGACGATTCTCTCGCATCAAAGCCAGCCCGAGGGTCAGCGGACCTACCCTGCCCACAAACATGGCCAGGCAGAGCACCAGGCGGCTCAATTCGCCCAGCTCAGGAGTAATCCCGGTGGAGAGACCCACCGTGGCAGCAGCAGACATGACCTCGAAAAGGACCCGATCGAAGGTGAAAGGCTCCAACGAATTGACGATCACTCCCAGGGCCAGCACCGTGGACATGGCCACCACGGTCAGGGCCACCGCCTGGGTGATCCGCCCCGTGGGGATGCGCCGCCCGAAGGCCTCCACGTCATCACGGTTACGAATCTGAGACCAGGCGGTCAGCAGCAAGATGGCAAAAGTGGTGGTCTTGATTCCACCCGCAGTGGAGCCGGGCGAGCCTCCCACGAACATCAAGAAGATCAGCAAAAGCAAGGACTCGGCGCGCATCTCGCCGATGGCGATGGTATTGAACCCGGAGGTTCGGCTGACAGACTGAAACAGCGCGGCGAGAACCCTCTCGCTCCCGTTCAGGGAGGCCAGAGTCTTCGAATTGCTGTACTCGAAGAACAGCAGAGCCAGCATACCCAGCAGGGTCAGCCCCAGTGTCACCACCAGCACCAATCGCGTGTGCAGGGAGAGTCGGCGGCGACTCGCCGAGCTGAAGGCGGCGTAGAGGAGCTCTTTGGAAGCCAGATAACCGAAGCTTCCCATCGTCACCAAGCCGATCACGGTCAGGTTCACAGGCCAGTTGCCGACATCGGCAGTCAGCCCGTGGGGCCAGAGCGAGAAACCTGCGTTGCAGAAGGCCGAGGTCGAGTGAAAGACCCCGAAGTAGAGGGCCTTCGATGGACCAAGCTCTCCGATCCAGCTCAACCAGAGGAACAGGGCCCCGACCGCCTCGCAGGCCAGCACGAACACGGTGATCCTTCCGGCCAGACTACCCACCTCGGACATGGTCAGGCCCGGCACCTGAGCCGCCAGATTCACCCGTCTTTGCAACCCCAATCGAGTTCCGAGCAGGCAGAGGGCCCCGGTGGACCAAACCATGACTCCCAGCCCCCCGGCCTGGAAGAGAAACAGTAAGACCAGCTGCCCGAACGTCGAGAAATGCGAGCCGGTGTCCACTACCGTCAGACCCGTGACGCAGACGGCAGAGGTGGCGGTGAAGATGGCTTCGGTCACGGTGAGTCCTTTGCCGGGGGCCTGGCTGACCGGCAACAGCAAAAGAGAGGCACCGATGGCGATCAAGAGCATAAAGCTCACAGTCAGGGCGCGCGAGGGGCTGAGGGGTTTCTTGATTCTCAAGTCTAGCTGCGCTGGAGTCGCTCGCGAGCCGCTTTGTCGAGAATAGGCTGAATCTGAGGAAACGCATCGTACACCCGGGGGAGAAACTCGCCCGGAACGACCAGCAAGAGCCCTTCGGTCTTGGAGACAACCGTAGCCGTTCGCTCTCCGAACAGTAGGCCGATCTCGCCGAAAAACTCTCCCGGTCCCATCTCGACTTTGAGGTCCTTGAGCTGGGCCTCGAACGTTCCTTCGACGATAAAGAAGAGCGCGTCGCCTGCCGTCCCCCGCTTGATGACAGCCTCACCGGGCACCGTTCGGCGCTGGTGAGCGCAGCACACGATGGCGTCGCGCGCCTCAAGGGAGCCACTGGCAAACTGGGGCACCCGGCGGATCAGTTGCTGGAGCTCGAGCCCGGAGGGCAAGGCAGATTCACTCATGGGCCGCCTGGTTCGCCGGGTCCTTCGGCGCTGCCTGCGACTCCAGCCACACCTTTTGCTGAGGGAAGGGAATCTCGATTTCCTCGCGATCAAAGCGGTTCTTGACCCGGCGATTGAGCTCTCGCCGCACTTCCCACTGAGACAGCGGGCGGGTTTGCACGAGCAGGCGCAAAACCACCCCCGAGCTCCCAAGCTTGTCCACCCCGAGCACCACGGGCGGTTCCAGGATGCGATCCGGCCACTCCTCGGAGAGCTTCGTCGCCTCCTCGCGCAAAACAGCCAGAGCTCGGTCAAGTTCGGTGCGATAAGCCACCTCCACCTGAAAATCCACCCGCGACCAGCGGTTCGAGTGGTTTTGCACGACGCGCAGCTCGCTGTTGGGAATGGTCACCAGGCGGCCATCCACGGTGCGTACCCGGGTGCTGCGCATGCTGAAAGCCTCGACCGTTCCCGTCAGCGGGCCCCACTCGATCACGTCCCCGACCCCGAAGCTGTCCTCGAGCAGGATGTTGATGCCGGCCACCACGTCCTTGAGCAGATCCTGGGTGGCAAAACCGAGAGCCACGCCCACCAGTCCAGCCCCGGCCAGGATCGGGCGCAGATCGATCTGGAGCAAGGTAAAGTAGATAAGCCCTCCGGCCAGGAACAGGAGCACCTTGGCCGTGAACCGACAGGCTTGATCGAGAGTGCTCATGCGCTGGCCCAGCCGGCTCAGGTGGAGCGGCTGCTGGGCCCTCTGCAACGCCAGAAAGTAACGGTGAAGCACAATTTCAGCCAGACTGACGGCGCCCCCCGTGCCGATCACCACCATCAAGAGCAGAATGAAGGGCCACAGCACACCCTCGTAGAGCTTTTCGGCCAGAAGCTGAGTCTGGGGGAACAATCTCAAGCAGACCAGCAGGCTGAGAGTCCAGAGCAGGAACTTGACCGACCAGAGCGGTTTGCGCGTAAAGTAGCGAATGAGCCGGTGGAGCACCAGGGTCAGCACCAGTATGATCCCTACCACCGAAAGCGCAAACCATCGGTAGGATGGCGTTTGCATCACCGCCGAGCGCTCCAGCTCGTGCTGGAGTGCCTCGCGCCACCGCTCGGCCAGCTCACGCTCGAGTCGGTGGCGCTCAGCCGGCTCGAGCTTGCCGACATCGAAGTCTTGCAGGTCCTCCTTCAGCACCGTGATCAGGATTTGATCCCCGGCCAGCACCACGGTCGAGCCCATGATCTCATCCACCCGTAACGGCGGGACTTCGTTGTTATTGCGTTCCAAGGCCTCGCGCATGCGCTCTTGTACCTGGCGCACCCGCTCGCGAGCGGTCATGCGCTCTGTGCCGGCCACCGAGAAGAGTGCTACCGTGTTCAGACGCAACCATTGGACCCTTCTGGGGCCGAAAGGCCCCGGCCCGGGGGAAGCGGTGGGCGAAGCTAGCGGAGCATCCGGGCCAATGGGCGTCGGGGTCGGCTCTTGAGAGACGGCTCCGGCGCAAAGCCAGAGCAGCAGCATCACGTGCACCAGATTGCGACCACAGAGGGATAGCAGTCCTGTCATCGGGGGCTAGTATACCAATCCGGGCAACCCCCTCGAGAGGGAACTTCCCCGGATGTTCCCTCGTCTATTGCGATGAATTCACTTTCTGAGGTACATTCACCGGATGAAACGCTTGCTCACGCTGCTCATTGCCCTGGCTCTGCTCGGGCCCGTTCTGGCCCAGCAGGGCCCGGTGGTGCTGAAGGAAGAGGCTTCGGCCCGGAAGGTGAAGCTGGGCGAGAGTCTGCGCCTGACGGTGCAGGTCACGGCCGACCCCGGAGTGGCCCTCAAGCTCCCCCCCGCCGACAGCTTCACCTTCGGGCCCTGGGAAGTGCGCGATGCGGTGCTGACCGACGAGCCCCCCGTGGGGGGTCAGAAACGCTGGAAGTATACCTTCCGCCTGGCTCCCTGGGAGGTCGGCCCGCAGAAAGTTCCCCCGCTCACGCTCAGTTACCAGTTTGCGGGAGAAAGACGCGAAGCCAGCACTCGGGCGGTGGAGATCGCCGTGGGCGAGCCCGAGCCCGAGCCCAAAGGCGAGATTCGCGACTTCGCGGGCCTTGATCCGCTGCCCGTGCCCGTCTGGGTCTACCTGCTGGTGGCCCTCTCAGGGCTGGTGACCCTGGCCCTCTTCTGGATGGGCATCCGGGCTCTGCGCCGCACGCTGCTGGCCAGGAAACCGGTCCCTGAGCTCGGCCCCACCGAGTGGACCCTGCGCGAGCTTGATCGCCTGAGCGACCTGAGCCAGACCGAGCAGTACGAGCGCTTCACCCAGGTGCTGCGCATCTGGCTGGCCCGACGCCACCAGTTGCCGGTGCTCGAGCGCACCACAACCGAGATTCTCAATGACCTGCGCGCTCGCTCCTTCCCTCCCGAGCAGATTCAGGTCGTGCGCGAGGTGCTCGACGAGGGTGACCTGGTCAAGTTCGCCCGCCAGGTTCCGGGCGATGCCGCCCGCCGGCTCGACTCGGTGCGCCAGATGGTGCAGGCCGGCAAGGAGGAGCAGCCCGATGCTTAGGCTGGCCTTCCCCTGGGCCCTGGCCCTGATCCCCCTTTTGCTGGCCCTGTGGTGGACGGGTCTTCGCAGCAAGACCCAGCGCCAGGCGGCGCTGGCCTACTCGGACCTGGGCCTGGTGCGCTGGTCGAAGGCAGTGCGCCCCACCTGGGAGAGCTGGCTCCCCTGGGGCCTGGTGGCCCTGGGCATGCTCAGCCTCTGCCTGGCCCTGGCCCGACCCCAGGCTGGCAAGTCGCGCGAGGTGGTCAAGAGCTCGGGGGTCAACATCATGCTCTGCCTGGACACCTCCACCAGCATGAAGGCGATGGATCTGATGCCCAATCGGCTGGAAGCGGCCAAGGACCTGAGCGAGAGGTTCGTCCAGGAGCGCCCCGGAGATCGAATCGGCGTGGTGCTTTTTGCCGGAACCGCCTTCACCCAGTGCCCGCTGACCCTGGACCATCAGGCCCTGAGCCAGCTTCTCTCCAGCGCCAACTTCGGGGTGACCGGAACCGACGGCACGGCCATCGGCACGGCCCTGGCCACCAGCGTCAACCGGCTCAAGAATCTGCCCGGCAAGAGCAAGGTGATCGTGCTCCTGACCGACGGGCGCTCCAACGCCGGCGAGATCGATCCTCTGACCGGCGCCAAGCTGGCCCAGCAGTTCGGTATCAAGATCTACACCATCGGGGTCGGAGCCACCGGCAACACCATGATGGCGCTGGACCCCTCGCTGGGCCTGCGCTCGGTGGGCAGCGACCTGGACGTGGAGAGCCTCACCCGCATCGCCCAGGCCACCGGCGGCCGCTTCTACCACGCCGCCGACAACCGGGCTCTGGCCGACGTCTACGACGAGATCAACCGGCTGGAAAAGGTTGAGCAGACCTCCACCACCGTGACCGACTACAGCGAGCTGTTCTTCTATCCGCTGGCCCTGGGCCTGGCTTTCATCGGCCTGGGCAGCCTGTTGGAACGCACCATCCTGGAGGAGCTTCCCTGATGCGCTTTGCCGAACCGCAGCAACTGGCCTGGCTGGCCCTGTGGGCCGCGCTGGTGGGGCTCTTCGTCTGGCGCGAGGGCCGCAAACGCGGATTGCTCCGCCAATTCGCCTCCCACCCCATGCTGGCGCGCCTGGCCAGCGACTACTCCCCCGCCCGGGCCTACACCCGGCTTTTCTTGCTCACCATGGCGGGGGCCCTGATGATCCTGGCCCTGGCCCGCCCCCAGTGGGGCCTGAAGCTTGAGAAGGTGGAGCGGCACGGCCTGGAGGTGGTCATCGCCATGGACCTCTCGCGCAGCATGAACGCCACCGACTACCAGCCCGACCGGCTGGCCGTGGCCAAACGCGAGCTTAGCGTGCTGATGAAAGACCTGGCCGGCAACAAGCTGGGGCTGGTGGGCTTCGCGGGCTCGGCCCTGACCTTCTGCCCGCTCACCATGGACGAAGGAGCAACGGGCCTCTTCTTAGAGCAGATGAGCGAGAACATGATGCCCGTGCCCGGCACGGCGGTGGGCGACGCGGTACGCGAATCGCTCAAGCTTTTCTCCCGCGAGCACGAGGGAGCCCGGGTGATCGTGCTCTTGACCGATGGCGAGGACCAGGGCAGCGACCCGCTGGGCGCCGCCCGCGAGGCAGCCAGAGAGGGCGTGGAGATCTACGCCCTGGGCCTGGGAAACCCCGAGGGGGCCGTGCTGACGGGCGTTGCCAGCGAATCGGGCGCTCCGGTGGTCAGCAAGCTGGACGAGAAGACCCTGCAGGGGATGGCCGAGGCCACCGGGGGGAAGTACTTCCGCCTGGACGAGGGAGGCAACGGCACCCAGGATCTGCTGGCAGCCCTGGGTCAGGTCGAGAAGAAGCGGATCGACAGCCAGATGTCGCGCCGCTACACCGAGCGCTACCAGATCTTCCTGGGAATGGGGCTGGTCCTCTTACTGGGAGAGCAGATGCTGCGCGGACGCCGCCGGAGGATGGCATGACCAGACGATTGCTCTTGATGCTGTTGCTGCTCTCGCAAGCTGCCTCGGCCAACCCGATGTGGGAGCAGTGGAAAGCCGAGCAGGCCTTCCGCCAGGGTCGCTTCAAAGAGGCCATCACCGGCTACCAGCGGGCCCTGAAACAGACGGATAGCCCGCGCTTGCGCTACAACCTGGCCCTGGCCCAGACCCGGGCGGGTGATCTGAAGAACGCCCGCACCGGCTTTGCCGAGGTGCTCGAGGGGGATGACCTGAAGCTACGGAGCAAGGCGGCCTACAACCTGGGCAACATGGCTTACAAGGAAGAGAAGCTCGAAGAGGCGCTGGACTACTACAAGAAGGCCGTGCGTTACGACGAGAAGGACGAGGATGCCCGCCACAACGCCTGGGTGGTGCTGCAAAAGCTGAAGCAGAAACAGCAACAGCAGCAAAAGCAAGATAAACAAGACGAGAAGAATCAGAAAGACCAGGACAAGAAGGACGACAAGTCTTCCAAGGGCGACCAGGACAAGAAGGACGACAAATCTTCCAAGGGCGACCAGGACAAGAAGGACGACAAGTCTTCCAAGGGCGACCAGGACAAGAAGGACG
>CAYYHB010000198.1:0-8621 GCA_964471395.1 uncultured Burkholderiales bacterium
GTCGATCCCGACAACAGCATCAAAGAATCCAACGAGACCAACAACACCAAATCCGCACGTTGACCCGGACCTCAGTTGGGACGACTGGGGTCCCGGGAGAGCCTGCGGGGGGTGCTACATCTTGGCCTCGCTGGTGTGGCTCCACCTCGTGGACAAGGTATCGTTGTCGGCCCACGACTGGGTCGGCTGCGGGGTCGCCCTGTTGGGCATGGCCATCATCGTACTGGGCTGGAAGAGCTAGGGCGTTACCTGGAACGAGCCACGAGCACCGCCCCGGCCACAAACAGGACCAGGCTGTAGCCGAAGGCCACGGACGTCCCCGCCCAGGTCCACAGCAGTCCGACGGCGATGCTGGAAACGAAATCGCCCACGCCGTTGACGGTTGCCAACACGCCGAAGGCCGTGCCGTGGTGCTCGGCCGGCGCAAGCTCAGCGCAGAGGGAATCCTCCAGCGTCTCTTCCACCGCCACATAGAAGCCTCCCAGGGCAAATAGAACCGCCAGGGTCCAGGGAGAGGCGGGCACGAGCATCAGCCCGGCGACCATGACAGCGCCGGCTGCATATCCAGAGGCCAGCAAGACCCGCTTGTCCCATCGGTCGGCCATCCAGCCGGCCACCATGGCGAAAGCGGCATAGATCACGTTGTGCAGGACATAAAGGCCGGCGGCCGTGGCAGCCGCGGCCGCCGGGCCCATGCCGGGCGTCAACTGCTGCGTGGCATACAAGATGAGCAGCGTGTGCGCGAAATCGCCCAGGCCGAACACGCCGACCGCGACGATGAAGCGCCGATAGCCGGAAGGAAGTGCGTCCAGGCGCTCGCGAAACGCAACGTAAGGGACCGCTTCCCGCCGGCGCTCGCGCACCAGGACGGCGATGGCAAGCGACGCGAGCAAGCCAGGGATCAGGGTGAGCGCGAACAGGGTGGAGTAGCTCCCGCCCACCAGGCTCAGCAGAGCCAGGGCCGTGGCGGCTCCGACGACGGCGCCGAGCGTGTCCATCATCCGCTCGAAGCCGAAGGCGCGGCCATAGGTATCCGGCTCGACCGCGGCGGCCAGAAGCGCTTTGCGCACGGGCGTGCGGATGCCCCGACCCAGCCAGGCCACCGCCCGGGCCGCCAGGATGTGCCAGGCGGTGGTCGCCAGGCCGAAGGCCGCGACGCCCAGCGCGGTCACCGCGTAGGCCCCCACGGCCAGCGGTTTCCTGTGGCGGAGATTGTCGGTGTAGTAACCGGAAGCCAGCTTGGCGAAGCTCGACAGGCCGTCCGACACGCCCTCGATGATTCCCAGCCAGGCGGCCGCGACGCCCAGCGTGGCAAGATAAGCCGGGAGCAGCGTGGTGGCGGTCTCGTGGGACCAGTCGCTGAGCAACGAGGCCAGGCCAATTCCGAGAACGGTGCGGTTCAGCCAGCGCTTCGCCGCTGGACGATCGGGTGGCGCGGGCTCTGGAGTCGAAGGGCTGGTCGTCATGGCAACGGCCCGAGTGTTCCCCGCGACCGGCGCCTCAGCCTCCCTGACTGGGCGTGGCCGATGGGGAGAATTACCGGTCCCACACCACAGCGGGCACCACCCGCTCTTGCGGACGAGCGCCTCCGTGGGCCCGGTCGCCCTCCTCCACCCCCAGAAAGCCGTGGTCGGCCAGCAGCAAGATCCTGCAGCCGGGCCGGATCAGGCGCAGCAGCGGCACTAGCCGCACGCGTGCCTCGCCCAGCAGCTCCTGGTAGAGCGGCCAGAGCTCAAGGCTTGACTCGTGGCGGCGCCGATCCACGAAGGACAGGTGGAGCATCAGCACCGGCGGGGGCGAAGCCAGGAGCCCCTCCACCCGCGAGCGATTGCGCTTTTCGTCGGCGTTCTTGACCAGCACCACGGGTCGTCCGAGCAAAAGGCCGTCGCTGCCGGGCGGGGCTTCCTCCTCGCCGCCCAGCAGGGCCGAGCGGGCCTGCGTCGTCACCGTGGGGAGCGGCGAGAGGGCCAGCTGCTCTTGCGCGGGAGCGCCCAGCTCGGCCTCCACCAGGCCCCGCATCAGATCCCACAGATCCCAGCGCAGGGCGTCCACCACCAGCACTACCAGCGGGCCGCTCCAGCTCCCCACCAGGGCGGCGGGGGCCTCCCCGAGGCCCAGAGAAGGCAACTCGCAGCCCTCCAGCAGAGTCTCCAGGCGGGCCGAAATGCCCGCTTCCAGGGCAGGCTCGAGCAGGCCGGCGGAAAGGTCGAGGTGGCGCGCGCAGCCCCACTCGGGCAACAGGCGGGCCACGGTGGGATAGTCGGTCGACTCGCAGGAGAGCACCTCGGCCGCCAGGCGGGCCACCTCCAGGTGCTCGAAATCCAGGCGCGGCAGCTCCAAAAGGCGACGGGCCACGGAAGGATCCTCAAGCGCTTTGTACAGGGCCGATCGACACAGGCGCAGCGAGACTTCGGGGAAGATGCGCTCTTGCAACGCACCGGCGACCGGGTCGAGAGCCGACACGGGCAGCACCTCCGAAAGCCGCGTGTAGGCTTCCTCGGCCGAGCCCGAGGGCGCTCCCGCGTCCTCGAGCTGGAAGCGGCGTCGCAGCTCGCGTCCCGGCTCCAGCGAGTGCTGGGCCAGCCAGGCCGCAAGCCAGGCACCCAGGCCCCGCTCGGCGTCGTGCCCGTACTGCACGTGCACCCAGCTGTCGGGACGAAGCGAGCCCGCCTCCAGCCATTCCTCGAAGGCCTGGCGCAGGCGAGAGAGCGGCAGGCGCTGATCCTCCAGGCGGCGCACCAGGTCTTCCAGGCGACGCGGCGCCACCAGCACCTGGCCGGTCAACCCCCGGCTCAAGCTCTCCACCGTGGGCCCGTCGAGCAGGCCGGCAAGGTGTGTGGACAGGCGCGTCCAGGCCCCCTCCAGAGCGGGCTCGGCGGCCAGCTCGGCGGCCGCCGCCAGCACCTGCTCGAGGCGGGCCGCGCGGGCCTCCTGGCCGACCTGGCGCAGGTTGCGCACGAAAGCGTCCAGTCGCTCGTGAGCCTCGCACAGGGCCCGGCAGGCCGAGACCAGGCCCTGACGCACCTGCGGCCAGGGGTCCTCTACCTCGGGCGGGCTCTGGCCGGGCACGAAGCCACAGGCGCAGCGCACGCCCAGCAGGAGCTGCTCCTCGAGACGGTGGCGACAGGGCCGGGGCAGCTCTTCCAGCAGGTGCTTGAGGGACGCGGCGCTGGGACGAGCCTCCAGCCCCAGCACCGGGCCCAGGGCCTCCACCGCGGCCCATTCGCCCGTAGCCAGAAGGCGCTTCCTCAGGCTGAACACCTCGCCGGCATAGAACTCGCGGTGGGCCTCGGCATAGCTCTGGCGATAGGTTGCCTCGCGCTCGGAGAGCTCGAGCGAGAGCTCCTCCCAGCGCTCGGGATGGGCGGCCAGCTCGCCCAGGCGGGCCTGCACCTCGGGCGCTTCCTCCCAGCGCCGCCAGGCGGCGGCGATGGCCCGACCGTGACGGCGCAAGAGCTCGAGCCAGACGCCCAGCTCGCGAAACGAGCGCTCGAGCTCGGCCACGTCCTGCTCGAGCAGCCGGCGCAGGCCCACGGCGGCCCCGGCCGGTGAGCCCACCGCGGACAGCATCTGCTCCACGCGCCGGGCCCGGGCGGCCAGCTCCTCGAGGGGCAGGGCCGGGCAACTCGGGAGCTTGCCCGTGAGAGAGTGCAGCTCGTCGGCCTGCTCGCGCAAAGCGCTCAGGCGGGACAGGGCGCTCTCCCACAGGGTGCGAAGGCGCGTCGGGCTGAGCGGCAGCAGGCTCTCGCCCGGCCACAGAAAGGCCAGCTCGCCCAGGCGCTCGAGCTGGCTCGCCTCCAGCATCTGGGCCTGGCCCAGCGCATCCACCCGGGGCTGGGTCAGGTCCCGGATGGAGCCCAGGCGGGTGGCGCGGTCGTTGACGTAGGGGGTCACCCGACCGGCCTGGATCAATCCCGCCGCCAGCAGGGCGAACTGATCCGCGAGCAGCCCGAAGGGGCCCTTCTGCAGGGCCCGACGCAACTGGCTCAAGGGAATCTTCTGGTCGGGCAGCAAGCGGTCGAGCAGCTCGGCCTGCACCGGGGACCGCACGGGATCAACCTGCAGGGCATAGTGGTCGCTCGCCTCCTGAACCAGCCCCAGGGGCTTGAGCAGGGTCTCGATGAGAACGTCGGCCTGGCCGGGACGAGTCGCCCGCCCTTCGGCCAGGAACTCTGCCCAGAGTCGCTCGAGAGCTTTGCGGGTAAGCAGGTCCGTAAACGGGGCCACGCTGGCGAAGCGGGGATAGAGCTCGGCCAGGCGGGGCTTCAAGAGCCGGGCCAGCACCTCGCCCCACTGCATGGGGTCACCGGCGGGAGCCTTCTCCTCTCCCCCCACCCGCAGCACCCGCCCGGCCGCGTAGAGGTCGGCCAGGGCCCGCTCGAGCTTTCGCTCCAGCTTCTCCAGGTTGGCCCGCACCAGGCGGGCCGGCTCGTGCTGGCCCTCCTCCTCGAAATCGTGGGCCACCCGGCGGTGAGCCAGAACCTCCAGGGCCAGCTCGGTCGCCTCGCCTTCGGGCGGGGCCGGCAACCAGAAGAGCACCGTGGGCGCCATGCGACTCTGCCGCGCGTGCTCGAGCAGGGCCCGAGCCGCCTGCCCCTGGCTCTCCTCGGGCAGGCCCAGATAGACGGCAAAGTCGAGCGAGTCCTCCTCCAGCCGATTCAGGGTGCGAATGAACTCCTGGTAGGGAAGCGCGCGCACGTCCAGCCAGCCCGACAGGCCCTCGCGCACCGAATTCTCCCACTTGAGGGTGCTCTTGCGCAGACCCGCGTACTCGGCCAGAGGCAGCTCGTTTCGCTTCACCAGCGAGAGCAGCTGGCCCCAGTCGCCGACCTTCTCGGGACGAACCGCGCGCAGACGCCGGCTGAGCAACTGGTTGACGTTGGCCTCGAGATCGAGGAAGTAATCCTGGCCGCGCCGGGCCACGAACGAGGAGCGGGCGATCAGTACTTCGAGCACGTTCTCGCGCAGGTAGTCCACGTTCACCTGGGCCGACAGACGGCTGATACGCCGGGCCATCATGCGGGCTAGGCCGGCCGCGTCGCGGGCCACCGGGGTCTGGCGGGCCTCGGCCAGGATCAGGATCTTGACCGCCTGCTCGGCCATCTCGCGCTCGCGCGGCTGCTCGAACAATCGCGGAATCTCGCCGGCAAGGTGGGCCCAGACGGTATCGCGGTAGGGCGAGAGCTCGCCGATCTCGCTGAAGCGCTCCTCGAAATGGTCAAAGATGGCGTCCGGCGTCAAGAGCCGGTCCACCGGCTCGTCGAGCAGGCCGCTCTGGCCCTTGAGGGGGTTGCCGGCCAGGCGGGTGTGCACGAAATCGACCACCCCGCGGTGACGCGAGAAGATGGGCATCAGGCCCTCGAGCAGCTCGAGCGTGGCGGGGTGGACCGGGTAGGTCTTGAGGAATCGCTCACGCGAAATCAGCCCGGGATAGGCTTCCTCCAGCTCACGCCAGAGCCGCTCGAGGGCCTGCTCGGCGCCCGGTTTGCGGCGGATCAGGCGGCCCTCCACCAGGTCCGAGACGTGCCGGGCCGAGAGGGTGAAGCGCAGGGGATAGCGCTCCTTGATGCGCAGGTAGGTCTCCTCCTCGCCGTAGCCGAGCTCTTCGAGCGACTGCTGCAGCGTGGCCACCACGAAGAGCGGCATCTGCTGGGCCCACTCGCCCAGGAACTGCAGATAGCGAATGTCCTCGTGGTAGCCCGCGCTGTTGCCCTTGGAGCGCAAGAACTCGGACAGCTCGTCGAGCAGCAGCACCAGGGCGCGCCCCTTCAGGTGCTCTTGCAGGCGGTCCATGGTCTGGCGCCGGTCGAAGCTCAGCTGCAGCGGGTTCTCGGGCAGGCTGCGCAAGAGCTCGAGGGCCGCCCGGGCAGCCTCCTCCTCGCCCAGCTCCTCCCAGCCTGGCATGGGGTAGTGGGGCAGGATCAAGAGCCGGAAATTCTCCAAAAGACGGGTTCGGTCGGCCAGCACCGGGCGCGTCCCGGTGGCCGAGCGCACCGCCTCCTCCACGCCCAGCATCACGATGCTCTCGAGCGGCGTGCGGTTGCTGTAGGCGGTCAGGGGGATGGGCACGACCAGGAAATCGCGCTCCACGGCGCTCAGGCCCTCGGGGAGCCGCTCGCGGGCCAGGGGGTCGCGCTCGAGCAGGCGCTGCAGGAAGGTCAGGCAGTGGGACTTGCCGCTGCCGTAGTGGCCCTTGAGGAAGGCTCCCAGCCCGGTGGGTTGCGCCAGAGCCGGCAGCAGGCGGGCGAAGAAGGCCTCCACCTCGCCGGTGAACACGAAACTGCCCAGCAGCTCGTCGCGCAGCTCGGCGCGACCGGCATCCACGAGCTGAATGACGGTGCGGATCGGGGGCACCTCGATGAGGTCGCCGATGGTGCGGGGAGCCTGGGCCGCGCTCTTGCGAGCCATAGGCTCTGCGCTTTAGCTTTTACGGGCGGGAGTTCCTTTCTTTCGGGCTCAGAGTCCCAGGAAGAGGCGCAGCCCGAGCTCGATGAGCGTGGCGCCATCCTGGGACCCTTCGGTCCTCGGGGTCGACGGACTGGTCAAAGAGTATCGGGCTCGACTCCCAGCTCGCGCAAGCGCGCTGCCAATCGATCTGCCCGCTCACGCTCCTGCTCGGCCCACTCACGCTCCTGCTCGGCCAGCTCGCGCCCGGTCGGCAGCAGCTGTCCCTCCCGGTCGCACCAGCGCAGCCAGGTTGAAGTCATCCCTTCGTAATTTCCCTGCCAGAGAGTCAAACCCAGCCCGATCTCCTCCAGCCACGAAGGGTCGAGCACATCGACGTAGCGCCCGGCGTGAAGGGCGTAAACGCGCAGGACGCGCTTGCTCAAGAAGTGGCAGGGGTCGAAGATCACGCAATACGAGACCCCGGCCTGAGCGTAGCGCGAGAGCTTCTCTTCCTCCCCACCCTGGCGGTTGGAGACCACCTCCACCACCAGGTCGGGAGGCTTGCCAAACTCCCAGATCATGTACGAGCGGTTGTGATCCTCCCACCAATCGTCCCGGACCTCGGCGTCCAGGCTGACGATGACATCCGGCACCACGGCTTGCTCGGAGACCTTGTAAAAGAGGCCGACATCAGCGCCCGCCACGAACGGACGCGTCTGACCGGCTCGAGCCCAGGAGGTATAGAGACTCTCGGGGAGCAGACGTATCTGGCGTTCCTGGAACCAGTTGTCCACGGGCTCATCGTTCTCCGTGATCAGGTGCGAAATGTCAGGGCGGGGCGCAAGCTCCTCGAGCGGCCGGGCGGCCTCTGCCATGGCGATCACCTCCAGCCCAGCTTTTCCACGCCAACCGGCGAGGAGCCTCCTGCGGCGAGCCGCACCAGGCTGGCCCTCGCTGTCTCAAGGCTGCTCGACGGGAGACCCGGGCTTGCGAGCCTTCTTCCTGGGGGTGGTTTTCTTTCCAGCCTTGAACACGCTCATGTACGCGCCCCACAGCCCTTTGTTTTCAGCGGCGCGCGCGGAGATGTAGTCGTGGGCCAGCTCGCGCTTGCCGGCATCGCGGCAAGCAGTGAGAAAACCGTTGAGGACGGCCCGGTCGTCGGGCACTTTCTCCAGGCGCTGGCGCAACAGCTCCACTGCCCGCGCGGACTGGCCCCAGTCGCGGCTGGTCTTGACGAACGAGTTGACCGAAAAGCGGTCATTTGGTCGCAGCTCGATGGCCCGTGCCAGGTAGTCCAGCGCCTTCTCGGGCTCGCCGAGATCCTTGTAGACGTAGCCCACGTTGGCCAGGTAGTAGCCGTTGCCGGGCTCGCGGCGAGCGCACTCCAAGAGCAACTCCAGGGCCCTGGCCGGCTCCTTGAGCTCGCGCAGGCTCTGAGCCAGCCTCTCGCGCAGGCGCAGGCTGTCTTTGTGGCTGCCCAGCGAGAGGAGCGACTCGAGCTCGGAGGCCATCACCTCGGGTCCCTCGTGCTTGAGACGCAAGACCACATAGTCCTCGAACAACTGCCTGTGGTCGGGAAAGCGCTCCAGGCCTCGCTTGAGGAGCGAGAGCGCTTCCGTTTCGGCAGCAAAACGGGCACGCAGGCGATACCACTCGGCCTCGTCGCGGGCCAGGCGCCCGAGCATGGGTCCGATGCGCTCGGACTGGCTGTCGGACTGGAGAAAATCGGCTACCCGCCGGGCCACGGCCACCGACAGCTCCGGCTCGCCGGCCAGCTGGTCGAACTCGAGCCGGGCCTCGTCGAGCCGTCCGGCGCCCTGCAAGAGCCCGGCCAGCAGGGCCCGGCCGAAAAGAGGCAGGCGGGGAAAGCGCAAGCGGGCGTTCTCGAGCACTTCCAGGGCCTCGGCCGCGCGCAACAGGCGGGCCAGGGTGTCGGCGTGATTGACGGCCAGATCGGCCGTGTCCACTCCTTCTGCTTGCAGAGCCAGCACCTGATCGAGCGCCTCCTGGTGGCGGCCCTGCTGCTTGAGGTAGAGGATCGACTGGCGTCGCTCGTTGTAATCGAGAATCACCCCGGACGATTGGCTCCGGGGGGGGACACTCCTGCCGCAGCTGTCCACGGACACGCCGGAAAGGAGCGCCCTATTCGGAGCTATCCACAGACACGCCGGAAAGGAGCGCCCTATTCGGAGCTATCCACGGACACGCCTGAAAGGGGCGCCCTATTCGGAGCT
>CAYYHB010000199.1:0-8593 GCA_964471395.1 uncultured Burkholderiales bacterium
ACGAGATGCGCTCGGCGTACATGGATTACGCCATGAGCGTCATCGTCTCGCGGGCTCTTCCTGATATTCGAGACGGCCTCAAGCCCGTTCATCGGCGCATTCTCTACACGATGCGCGAAGAGAACATCACACCCGATCGGCCCTTCAAGAAGTCGGCGGCCACGGTCGGCAACGTGCTGGCCAAATACCATCCGCATGGCGACTCGGCGGTCTACGACGCGATGGTGCGTATGGCCCAGGACTTCAACATGCGCTACATGCTGGTGCAGGGTCACGGCAACTTCGGCTCGGTGGATGGCGACTCGGCCGCTCACATGCGCTATACCGAAGCGCGTCTGTCCCGCATCTCGATGGAGATGCTGGAAGACCTCGACAAGGATACGGTCGACTGGCGCCCCAACTTCGACGCCTCGCTGCAAGAGCCGACGGTGCTCCCCACCAAGCTTCCCAACCTGTTGCTCAACGGCTCGGACGGGATCGCCGTGGGCATGGCCACCAAGATTCCACCCCACAACCTCAACGAGGTGGTGAACGGGCTCGAGGCCATGATCGAGAACTCGGAGATCACCAACGAAGAGCTGATGGAGCACATAACCGGTCCGGACTTCCCGACCGGGGCCACCATTCTGGGCACTCACGGCATTCGTCAGGCCTACACCACCGGGCGTGGCAGCATCACCATGCGGGCCGTGATCGAGGAAGAAGACCGCAAGCGCGACCGCAAGGCCCTGATCGTAACGGCCATCCCCTTCCAGGTAAACAAGTCGCGACTGCTTGAGCGGATTGCTGAAGCGGTGAAAGAGAAGCGCATCGAGGGCATCTCCGATCTGCGCGATGAGTCCGATCGACGGGGCATGCGCATCGTCATCGAGCTCTCGGCCTCGGCCGTTCCCGACGTGGTCAAGAACCAGCTCTACAAGCACTCCGACCTGCAGTCGACCTTCGGGGTCAACATGCTGGCGCTGGTCAACTTCACTCCCAAGCTCGTTGACCTGCGGACCGTACTGGCCGAGTTCCTCAAGCACCGCCGGGAAGTGGTTACCCGACGCACCCGCTACCTACTCGACAAGGCCGAGCGGCGCGAGCACATCGTGCTCGGGCTCCTCAAGGCCCTCGATCACATCGACCGCATCATCGCCCTGATTCGCGGCTCGCAGACGGCCGAAGAGGCTCGCACCAAGCTGTGTCAGGAGTTCCAGTTCTCGGAATTGCAGGCTCAGGCCATCCTGGACATGCGCCTGCAGCGGTTGACCGGCCTCGAGCGCAGCAAGCTCCAGGAAGAGCTGGCCGACCTGCAAAAGGACATCGCCTATTACAAGAGCCTGCTCGAGAGCGCCCGACTGCTCGACATGGTCATTCGCGAAGAGCTGGTCGACCTGCGCAATCGCTTCGGTGATGCCCGTCGCACCAAGATTGTGCCCCACTTTGACGGCGATTTCAACATCGAGGACCTGATCGCCGAGGAAGAGATGGTGGTGACCATCTCACACAATAACTATATCAAACGCGTGCCCTACGAGACCTACCGCAGCCAGAGGCGGGGCGGGCGTGGGGTTTCGGGCACGGCTCTAAAGGAAGAAGACTTCCTCGAGCACATCTTTGTAACCAGCACCCATCACTCGCTGCTGTTCTTCACCACCAAGGCTCGCGTCTTCAAGCTGAAGGTGCACGAGATCGGCGAGTTCGGGCGCACGGCCCGCGGCCAGGCGCTGGTAAACCTGCTTAACATCGAGCAGGGTGAGAAGATCTCGGCGGTCATTCCGGTGCGCTCCTTCGAGCAGCCCGGATTCATCGTGACCTGCTCACGCGAGGGCATTGTCAAGCGCACGGCCCTGATCGGCTACCAGAACATTCGGGCCAGCGGCCTGATCGCTCTGGGTCTGAAGGACGGCGACGAGCTGGTGAATGCCCGCTTGACTCCGGGCAATGAAGAGCTGAGCATCGTAACCGCTCACGGTATGTCCATCCGCTTCAAGGAAGACGAGGTGCGCGCCACCGGCCGCATCGCTCAAGGGGTGAAGGGAATCAGCCTGCGCGTGGGCGACCGGGTGGTGGCAATGGATAGCTGCTCGGAAGGCACCGAGGTGCTGGTAGTCACCCAGAAGGGCTACGGCAAGCGCACTCAACTGGAAGACTACCGGCTGCAGTCCCGTGGTGGCGTGGGCGTTAAGACCGTGCAGATCACTAACAAGACCGGTCTGGTGGTGGGAGCGCGCATGGTCAACGCTGACGATGTGCTGATGCTGTCCACCTCCCAGGGCACCCTGATCAAGATGCCCATGGAAGGCATCCGCCACGTGGGTCGGGTGGCCCAGGGAGTGATCTTGATTCGCCTTGAAGAAGGCGATGAGGTGACCGCCCTGGCCCGTATTCCCAAGGAAGAGGATGACGAGGAGGCGGCGATTTCCGCCGTGGTCGAGGTGGCTGACGAAGGGCTGCTGACACAGGAGCCGGCTCCGCTCGAGTCTGAAGCCAGGGAACATCTGCCCGGGGAAGAGGCACCGCCCGAGGAGTAGGCGAATTTCCATGGCATGTCTCGCCCTGCGCGCTTAATCTGGCTGCTGGTGCTATATGGAGCACTGGGGATTGTGGCCTGGAGCCAGGGGGCAGTTCGCTGGCCCGGCTGGCTGATTCGCTCCCAAGCAAGCGAATTGGCCTCGCTCACTCGGCACATCGACAACAACTCGGAGGATGGTCGGGCTCACGCCCTGCGCGCTGACCACTGGTTGGACCAGGATGACTTCTTGCGGGCCAGCCTGGACCTGCAACGGGCCCTGGAGGCTGGCTACCTTGAGCCCCCGGTGCACAACAACCTGGCCTGGTCTCTGGCTCACCTTGGCCGCTTCCAGGAGGCCCTTCCATTGGCCCGGGAAGCGGTCGCCCGCCAGCGGGCCAGCTATTCGCTGGACACTCTCGCCTTCGTGCAGGCTGGTCTGGGCAACCGTGAGCAGGCACTAGAGCTCTATCGCCAGGCCCTGGCACTCGACCCCACGAACAACGAGATCCGGATCAACCGTGCTACACTCCTGCGTGCACGGCCCTAAAGAGGAAGGCCCGGACCCTTCCAGGTCCGGGCCTGCTATGCGGCCAAGTTTAGCGAGCGAAGTCGATGCCCAGTTGCACCTCGATCAGGGCCTGGTTGATCAATCCCATGGCCCGCTCCTTGTGGCCGCCCTTGTTGGAGTCGGCCTGGCGCAGGTCTTCCAGGGCGGCATTCAGATCGGCCTTGGCAGCCTGCATGTGGGGCTGGTCGGCCGATGCCCGACCGGCGGTGAATCCAAGGGTGAGGGCGCAACAGATCGTTAGAGCGACCGCGAACTTTCGCATTGACGGAGTATCCTTTCGTTGGTGAATTGGCGGTGGTTCGCTCCCGTGTGGGCTCCCCCCCTTTCCAGGGAGCCCTTCGCCAACATGTAACCAAATTTCAATAATCTTCGGGATGATGCGGAGGACTCCGGACGAAGGGATCCGGCGCTGGGCCTCTACCGCGACCCCCCCCCGACGGTAGGGGCCCAGCTCTTTGGAACCTGGAGCATACCCAGGAATACCGGCAGGTCTTGATTTGGTATTCTGTTGCTATCCTGAGACATCGAGTTGCGCCTCGAAAAGAGAGAGGAACCGCTTTACTGTGCGGTTCCTCGTTGGTGGACCGCGAAGGTCTCGAACCTTCGACACCCTGATTAAAAGTCAGGTAGCCTACATGAAGGAAACTCTTAGTTTAAGCCGAAAATCTCCTGCAGGTCGGATGCCTGCTCCCGGTATTGCTCCCGGTTAATGAGGCCCGGTTGAGCCCGCTTCGACCCACTAAAAGGCGCAGGAGGCGGATATGGGTCGCAAGCGTTCGGACGATGTTGAAAGGGGCATCTTTGAGAAGCCCGTCGGAAGTGGCGTCTGGTGGATTCGCTACGCCAACCCGAAGAACAAGTGCGGGGAGTCAAAAGAGAAGGTCGGGAAGCGCGAGGACGCCATCGCGCTCTACCAAACGGTGAAGACGGACATTCGGCGCGGGAAGAAGCTCCCCGAACTCAACCGCAAGACCTGGACAGTAAAGGACCTGGTGAAGAGGTACACGGATGAGTTTAGCAGCAAGGCTTCGGCTGAGGACTACCTGCGGTATGGCAGGTACTGGGCGAAAGAGCTGGGCGAGCGGGCCGCCGACGACCTGCAGGCCTCAGAAATCGCGACCTGGCAGCGAGCCCGGGCCCGGAAAGTAAAGCCAGCCACGGTCAACCGCGCCCACGCCTACCTGAAAAGGCTCCTGAATTTGGCTCGGCGAGATGGGCTCATCCACTCCAACGCAGCCTCCCAGGTCACGCTCCTGCGGGAGAACAA
Source organism: uncultured Burkholderiales bacterium (assembly GCA_964471395.1). GTDB lineage: Bacteria > Vulcanimicrobiota > Xenobia > Xenobiales > QWHO01 > QWHO01. Next base: position 4,333 of record CAYYHB010000199.1, read on the forward strand.
CGCGCGGTTCCGGTTTCTAGACCCTGAGGAGGACGCCCGGCTCGAAGAGGTTCTGCCCCGTCGATACTGGCTGATGGTGCTTTTCGCGCTGAACACAGGGCTTCGCCTGGCCGAGCAACTGTCGCTCGAGCGCTCAGACCTGAATTTCAGGACGGAGATGATCCGGGTTCGGCGCGGGAAGGGCAACAAAGCCCGCCACGTCCCGATGAACGCGACCGTGAAGGCGATTCTGGCAGAAATCATGGCAGAGCAGGACACCGCCGAGCCCTGCACCGCCAATGGTAAAAACGGCTTGGTCGTGCCCGGGCTGGTCTTCCCCAGCACCACCGGCACGGTGATGAACAAGCGTAACCTGCAGCAACGCGTTTTCCGCAAAGCCTGCAAGAAAGCCGGGATTCACGACGCCACCTGGCATGACCTGCGCCACACGTATGCTTCGCGGCTTGTCGAGGGCGGCGTCGACCTCTACGTGGTGAAAGAGCTTCTGGGACACTCGAGCATCCTGATGACCCAGCGGTATGCCCACCTCAAGCCAGATCGGCTTAAGGCAGCCGTCGCAGTTCTCGTCCGCTAAATAGTCCGCCGGGTTGTAGTTTTGGCCACGGTCCGAATTGAATGGTTCTCAAATGCGAAGGTAAGCGCGCGCAACCGCGCTACCATAGTAAGCGAGAGGAGCATTCTGGCCCCATGGAAGACTACACCAAATCTCCCAAGTATGACCCCCTGCTGAACCTCAAGCAGGCCTGCGAGTATGCCGGTGGCCTACACGAGGCAACGCTGAGGAAGGCCGTCAGGGAAGGAGAACTGGCCTGCGTGCGCCGCAAAAACGCGGCCAAACCCAAACCGGGTGCGCAGGTCGGAAAGGCGGGCACCCCTAGCGAGCGGGGTACCCGGCTTTACTTCAGGTTGTCGCAGCTTAACGCCTGGATCCGGCGACGTGAGCAGCCAACGTCCCGCAGGGTTTCCGAGGCCGCCGCGGCATGAGCTGGGTGAGCGTCAAAAAACATCGGCCCTGTCAGGTATGTGGTCATGCGAGCTGGTGCAGCACTTCCGAGGACGGCCGGGCATGGATCTGCCGCCGGCTGCCCGGCCCGGATGCGCAGGAGCGACTAGACAGGCTTGGCCAACCCTACTGGCTGCATGGGTCCGCATCGGCGGTCCAGCCCACTGCGCCGCCCGCGCCCGTTCCCGCCCCGCCTGAGGTCCTCGACCAGGTATACCGCTACCTTCTTGCCGGGCTCGCCCTGGATGATGACCACCTGCAGGCACTGCAGGCCAGAGGGCTGCCTGACTACGCCATCCGCCGCTGCAGGACCTGGGACCCCGCTCGGTTACAGGCCCTCGCCGCCCGAGCAGCAGCAGAGCATCCTCGTCACATCGCATCTGTGCCTGGATGGCGTCGATTGCGAGGCCGGCCAGCGTGGGCGCGGCTATCCCGAGGGATCGCTATGCCCCGATGGGACCTGGATGGGCGGGTCATGGCCCTGCAGGTCCGGCTCGACCAGGCCGACGAGGGGGGCAAGTATCGCTTCCTGTCCTCGGCCGCCTCGGGTGGCCCGGGCCCGGTCATGGTGGCCAGTCCAGCCCTGCCTCCCTCTCTCCGAGACCGCGGCCGCGGGGCGCTCATCGCCCAGACCGTGCGACTGACAGAGGGGTGGTTCGCCGCATGGGTTGCGGCCGATTGCACTGATGTCCTGACGCTGGACGTCGCTGGCGTGGGACACTGGCCACTGGCGCTACCGGTGCTCCGGGGGCTACGCGCGCGCCAGGTGCTCCTGGCCTGGGACGCCGACTGGCAGCACAACCCCCACGTCAGGCGCGCCCTGACTGCCGCGGCGACCGAGCTGCGCCATGCTGGCTATGTGGTGCAGGTCGAAACCTGGCCCAGCGAGGCGGGCAAAGGCATCGACGAGTTCTTGGTGGGCCAACTGGCCGGGAGTGCGCCATGAGCGCCGGCCCAGCAGCAGAACGCCGCCTGGAGCTCGAGCGCATCGAGCCAGAGGCCGTGGTGGGGCCCCTCCCAGAGGGGCTGGCTGATACTGGCCTGCCTGTCCCGCCGGGCTATCGCCTCCCGCCCAACTACCGCGTCACCCGACGAGGGGTAGAGGTCCTGGTCCAGGCCAAGAGGGGCGACTACTGGCAGATTGTCTGCCCAGTGCCACTGGTGGTTACCGGCTACGTACGGCTCGACGTGCTCTACGTCCGAGTGGATTGGCTACGCGGCAACCGCAAAGAGTCCATACTGCAGCCGGCCTCGACCCTTGCGGATGCGCGCCGTCTGGTTGGGCTCGCGGACTTTGGCTTGTTGGTGAACTCGAACAACGCCAGGGACGTGGTTACCTACCTAACAGCCCTACAGGACGCCAACGAATACGCCCTGCCAGAGGCCAATGGAACCACCAACCTCGGGTGGCAGGCCGATGGGTCCTTCCTGCTGGGGCGCCTGCTGGTGACGGAAGCGGGGACCGAGATCGACTGCCAGGACATCGATCGCATCGCTCCAGCAGACTGGCTGCCGGGCCAGATTATCTTTCGGGGCGAGGGACAGGGGGAGGAGCAGGCCGTCGGGGGCTATCGACAGGCGGGCTCGCTTCAAGGCTGGCTTGACACCATTCAGTGCTTGACCAAGCACCCGCGCGCCATGCTCTTCCTGTATGCCTCTCTGTCAGCCCCCCTGTTAGACATCCTGAACGCGCCTGGCTACGCCGTCGACCAATCAGGCATCACGAGCACGGGCAAGACCACCAACCTGCGCGCAGCGCTATCGGTCTGGGGGTCTATCGACGAGCATGACCCAGGGTCGCTTCTGGGGAGCTGGGATACGACCACCGTTGCGGTGGAGCGCGCGCTGGCGCTACGCCGCGGCATACCTCTTGGGCTAGATGATACAACCCGCAACCGCAAGCCCGAGATCCTGGTCAAGGTGCTCTATGATCAGAGCGCGGGCCGTGGCCGGGCCCGAGGGGCTCTGCAGGGCAGCCGTGCGGTATCTGTCCACCGCACAGTCCTCCTCTCTACAGGCGAGGCGCCGCTGACCTCATACAGCGTGGCTGGCGGTCAGCACGCCCGTGCGCTATGCCTTACCGGCCCGCCTCTCCCGGCAAACAGCGAGGATATGGTGGCAAAAGTGTGCGCTGGCCTTCTCGCCCACTACGGGGTGGCTGGGGTTGTCTGGGTAAGGTGGCTACTACAGCATCGGGACGACTGGCCCCGCTGGCGGGACAGGTATAGCCAACTTCGAGCTGATCGGGCGAAGGGGGTCAGTGCTGTCCAGGGCCGGATCGGGGCCTATACCGCCACGATCACACTGACCGCCGAGCTTGCTCAGCACGCGCTCGGCCTCGACGGGAGGGACCCTGTGCCGGACTTGGCAGATGAGCTGGCCCACGGGGCTGGTCAGGCCGACCTGGCTCGGGCGGCTATGGACACCATCCTCTCATACTGCCGGGCCAACCCCGACGCATTCTGGCGCCGCGAGCTGAACGAGATGCGCCAGCCCCCCAACGGGTGGTGGGGCTCCTGGGACTTGGCGCACGACCTGGCCACTGGCCGGACTACCTGGAGAGAACTGGCACTGTATCAACACCAGGCGCAGCGGCTCTTGACCCAGGCAGGCCACGACCCCGCAACCATCTTACGGGTATGGGCGGACCGGGGCTGGATCGAGACTGAGAGTGATGGCAGGACGGCCCCAAAGAAGCGCATCTGCGGCCAACGCTCGCGCTGCGTGGTCATCCTGCCCGCCGCGGACGCCGACGAGCCCGCCGCGGACGCCGCGCAGGACCTCCCGAGCTTCGACGAGCTGGCGGCTGCATAATGGGCGGCTGCATGATGGGCTGCTGCATGATGGGGTGGCCCCAGACTCGGGGCACCCTTGGGGCCACCCTGGGGCCACCCTGGAGTTATAGGAATCCTTATTTCATAAGGATTAGTACTAGTGGCCCCAGTGGCCCCAGTGGCCCCAGGCATTTTTCTCTACGCGCGCGGGTGCGCATGCGCGCGCATGCGCGAGGGTGCAATAAGCGCGGGGCCACTGGGGCCACCCGTCAGAACGGCTTGGTTATTGGAGAAAACTCGGCCCCAACCCGGCCCCACGCTGGGGCCACCGGGGGCCACCACCGAGCGGATCGCAGACAGGAAGGCAGCTTGGGGCGCGGTTGGGGCCGGGGACCCCAGGGGGGGGCTCCCATAGGGGCAGCGCAGCCCTGGGGGCCGCGAAGCATGCCTTCGCGGATGGGCCTAGAGCCCAACACCTAAAAAA
>CAYYHB010000200.1:0-8560 GCA_964471395.1 uncultured Burkholderiales bacterium
CCATCAAGGAGCTCCTGGGCCATTCCAGCCTCTCCACCACCCAGGTCTACACCAATTTGTCGCGCCAGAAGATGCGCGAGGTCTACGACGAGTCCCACCCGCGTTCATAAAACGGTAACCTGGATTTCACCTTTCCGCAACATCGCGGCAACCAGACCCCCTGTCGGGCAACGCCCCTCCTGAGGCATTCTGGAGGCGGAGGTGAGCGATGAGAATCGAGCAATGTCAAGCCTGGCACATCGCGGGCCGGAACCTGGGCCAGAAGGCCATCCGACCGCTGGGGAAGGGGGCCCGAGGCCCCCGAGTGAGGAATTTGCAGCGCGCCCTGGTGCGCTGGATGCCGACCTGGAAGGGCAAACTGGCCGTGGATGGCGAGTACGGGCCCCAGACGGCGGCCGCTCTGGCCGTGTTCAAAGCGACCTACGGGCTGGGGGTGGACGGCAACAGCCTCGATCCGCGCACGGCCGAGGCTCTGCGGGCGGTCCGGGAAGGCACCTGGTGGCGCGGCCAGGCAAGGCCTCTGGCCAACGGCCAGGTCTACGAGCGGGCCCGCAAGCACGGGTTTCCGTTCGATATCGAGCACCGCTTGCGCCAGCTACCCCCCCACCAGCTGGTGAGCTGCGACGGCTTCCCGATGCAGGCAGCTACGGCCCTGCGCTGGCTCGACTTTCGCGAGCGCCTGGCCAGCGAGATGCCCGGCTTCGCAGCCTTCCTGACCTGCACCACCGGAGGCACTCACGCCAGCCCAGCCCACGCCGAGGGGCGGGCCATCGACTGCGTGGTGGAAGACCCGCGCGGCTATCCGGTGACCCTGGAGGAGTCCTGGCTGGTGGCCGGCCTGGCCGAGGCCAGCGGATTCTCGGTCTTCAACGAGTATGCTCATGACAGCCTGTACAAGACAGGGGATCATCTGCACCTGGAGGCGCCAGCGCCGTGAAAGTTAAGGCTTGGAGACCAGCAATACCAGCGAGCTCACTCCCCCGCCCACCAGGCCACGAACGGTCACTCCGGACTCGAGCGACTGGTCGAAGAGCAGAGCTCCATCAGCGCCGAAGGCCCTGAGCTTGCCGGCCGATCGATCGAGCACGACCGCCATGGGAGGAAGCGCTTGGCTCCATCCCTGCGCATTCTCCACTTTCCATTGCTGCTGCCCGGTGAGCGGGTCGAGTCCCCGGCAGGTAGACTCCTGCAGCAACACCAGGCTCCCGCTCATTGCGGCCAGAAGCTCGCCCTGGACTCCCTCGAGCAAGCTCTTCCCCGTCCGCAGGTCTCGCACTGCCAGACCCTCGGGGTGCCGAGTGAACAGGCGTCCCTGCTCGACCTGAAAGGCCCCCTCGTACTGCATCGACCAGAGCTTCTTCCCGGTGGTGGCCTCCAGCACGACCACCGACGAGCCGGAACGACCTGCAACCAGGCCCTGGTCGATCTTGACCTCTGTGAGGGGCCCAGAAAGTTGCACCGACTCAAGAGCCTGACCCGTCGCGCCGTTGAGCAGTGTCAGAGCCGAGCCATCAAGACGATACACATGCTCGTCGAGAAGAATCTTGCCCGAATCCCGCCAGAGCAACTTCCCACTGTCGGTCTCCCGGGCCAGCATCTCCCCCGAACGAGTCCGGGTGAACAAGAGCGGAGAGCGGGCCGAGACCACAAATTCCTGGCTCGTGGTCTCGACCTGCCAGAGGCTGGTCCCGTTGTCCACATCGACGGCGGTCAAGAGGCCATCGTTGCTCCAAAACACCTTCCTGGCGCCGCAGGTGAAACGGTCGACAGTCGTTTCCATCTGCAGGTCCACCTCGCGCACTCTCTTCCCACCCGAAAAGAACCACACGTAGCGGCCGGTGAGCTTCTCGGGAGTGGGCGTCGGCGTGGGGGTCGGTGTCGGCGTGGAGGTAGCCGAGCCGGATGCTTCGGGCTTCGGCTCGGACTCGGACCTGGCTGCCGCCGCGCTGTAGAAGCTGATCAGGTCTTGGGGAGAAAAGACCGGCAGCAAGTAGAGCTGAATCCAGAGCGGGAGAGCGAGGTTGGCTGTCACAAAGAGAAAAACTGAGGTATACAGCGGGGTCCACGGGGTATCCGACTCGCGGATGAGGCGTTCGCCAGATGATAGATGAACGCGCAACACATTGAGCAGAAACACTCCCCCCAGCGTGGGAAGGCCAAGAATCAGCCAGGGGGCCAGCTTGCGGTTGGCGGCGAACCAGTCGCTCAAAGGGTGCTGCAAAATGCCCGGGAGAATGAGCCAGAGCTCATGCGCCAACCAGAAGACAGCCAGAGAGAGCAAAAAGAGCACGAACGACAGCCAGCAGGTCGCCCGGTGCATCCCCAGCAGATAGCGCCGCAGAACGTCCTTGTTCACCGGCGCCAGCGCTCCACAAGCAGAAAGAGTGCCGCTCCCAGAGGAACCAGGCTGAAGAAGGCGTGTGTCACGGGCAGAAGCCAGGAGCTGCGGAATGCCAGTTTACGCAAATACAACCGCAAAGCCAGAAAGAGCAGCACATTCAAGAGCATGAAAGCAGCCAGGCAGGCCTTCGGGTAGACCAGCATCACTCCAACCGCCAGCCGCAGGGGACTGTCCGAGAAGGCCACCACCCACACGAGCGCGGGAACGATCTGAAACCAGATGAACGTCCAGCAAAGAGCAGCCAGCAAGAACGAGCCGGCCAGGAGCGTGTTGAGCAACCGCACATCAGACAGACCCGGAGGCAGCTTGCTTCTCGACATCTCTGATGATTCGGGAAGGTTCGAGGGGGGACCTCTGGCCTGACTCCGGTGAGCTTTCTTTCAGGCACCCGCGCTACAGTGGCGTATGCTCGTCTCCACGCGGCTATGGAGCCCCATGCCGACGACCCCTCTCCGGGCCGCGGCTGGTCCTGGCGACGCCGTCTCGCTTGGGTATTACGACGCCGCGCGCGACCAGGCCGAGGCGCAAGGCTACTACGGCCGGGTCGGTCAAGATCCGAAGCAGCATCCGGCCCAGCTCTTCCTCAAGCTCAGCAAGCTGCTCGAGCAAACCCACACCACCGAGCCCGCCTATGAGCCCTCCAAATACCTGTTCCCGCGGGTCGACCTCCGCCCCGACGGCGGGCTGGCCTGCCTCTACACCACCCGCCGGGTGTTGACCGAGCAGGGCGAGACCTGGTCGCGGCTGGCCCTGGCCAGCCCCCTCGACGCCGTCGGCCTGGGCCTGGCGGTGGCGTCCGAGGAGTCGCGACCGAGGCTGACCGCCGAGCACGTGGTGGCCCGCGACTGGTTCGACGACCGCCAGCCCATGCGCGGCGACCTGCACAACCTCTTCGCCTGCGACAAGGACGTCAACGAGGAGCGCGGGTCGACCCCGCTCGGCGACGCCGGTCCGGGTCGAATCGAGGTTCGGGGAGGCTGGTTCAGCCCCGATGGTCAGCTTTTCGAGCCCCGCGAGGGCAAGGGCGCGGCGGCCCGGGCCACGCTCTACTTCCTGACCCGCTACCCGGGAGCCATCCACTGCTACGGACGCCAGGAGGTCGAAACGCTCCTGCGCTGGCACCGCGAGGATCCGGTCTCCACCTACGAGCGCCACCACAACCGCGAGGCCTTCCTGCGCCAGGGAAATCGCAACCCGTACATCGACCATCCGGAGTGGGCCGCGCGGCTCTTTCCTCGCGACTGAATCGTGAAACCTGTCTTCATCGTGATCGCAGGTCCGAACGGGGCTGGCAAGCTGACTTCAAGCAGCGGGGTCTGTTGCAGCCCTGACATCAGTCAGGCTGTATTCGCACCGGACACACCTTCAGCTCAGCCGTCTGGGTGATCGGATCGTAGCCTGATCCGGTCAGCACATTGATGGGCACGTTGGCGAAGCTGAAGCTGGCGAACACCGTGCCCCGCTGCGAACGGTCGCTGGCGCGGGCCCGCACGCGCACCGAGCCGCGGGCGCTGCTGACGGTGCACCAGGCCCCCTCGGCCAGGCCCCACTCCCGCGCATCGAGAGGGTGCACCTCCAGGTACTCTTCCGGCAACAGATACTCGATCCCCTGCGAACGTCCCGTCTGGGTGCGGGTGTGATACGCCTCCAACCGGCGGCCCGTGGTCAGCCAGACCGGGAACTCGGGGCTGATGCTCTCGGCCGGGTCGCGATAGCCCATCAGGGTAAACTTGCCCCGGCCGTTGAGGAAGCCGTCCTCGTGCAGGCGGGGAGTGCCGGGATGGTCCTTGCTCGGCACCGGCCATTGGAGCTCGCCCCGGTCCACCCGCTGCCAGTCCAGCCCCTGGTAGATGGGCGAGAGCGAGCACAGCTCGTTGAAGACCTCGCTGGCGTGCTGGTAGACAAAGCCGGGAAAACCCAGGCGGGTGGCCAGCTGGCTGATGATCCACCAGTCCGGCCGGGCCTGGCCCGGAGGAGGCACCACCTGGCGCAAGCGCTGCACCCGACGCTCGGTGTTGGTGCACACCCCGTCGGTCTCGCCCCAGGAGGTGGCCGGGAAGACCACGTCGGCCAGAGCGGCGGTCTCGGTCAGGAAGATGTCAGCCACCACCAAAAAATCCAGGCTTCTCAGCGCCTTCTCACCGTGGTGGCGGTCGGGGTCGGAGATCAGCGTGTTCTCGCCATCGATGAACATGGCCCGGATCTTATCGCCGCAGCCGTCCAGGGCGCTCACCTTGGTGATGCCGCGCTCGAGGTCCACCTCGCGGCCGTAGGCTTTGAGGAACTTGGCCTGGTGGGCCGGCTCGGTGACGGCCTGGAAGCCCGGATAGTTGTTGGGGATGGCGCCCGCGTCGCCGGCCCCCTGGATGTTGTTCTGACCGCGCATGGGGTTGATGCCGGTGCCCTCCCGGCCCAGGTTGCCGGTCATCAGGGCCAGGTTGCACAGGGCCTGCACGTTGTCCACGCCGCAGATGTGCTCGGTGATGCCCAGCGTGTAGTAGATGGCGCCCCGCTCGGCCTTGCCGTAAAGCAGCGCGGCCTTTTCAATGTCAGCCGCCGGAACCTGGCAGACGGAAGCGGCCCACTCGGGCGTGAACTGCTTGACGTGCTCGCGGAAGTCTTCCCAACCCACCGTGCGCTCGGCGATGAATTTCTCATCCACCAGGCCCTCGCGTGCGATGACGTGGGCCATGGCCAGCAGCAGGGCGGCGTCCGAGCCCACCCGGATGGGCAGGTAAAGGTCGGCCAGCTCGGCCAGCCGGATGCGCCGCGGGTCGGCGTTGATCAGCGTGGCCCCGCGGGCCAGCGCGCGCTTGATGCGGGTAGCCGCCACCGGATGGCACTCGGTCATGTTGGTGCCGATCGTGAAGATCACGTCGGGCTTGTCCATATCCGCGAGCGGGTTGGACATCGCGCCCCGTCCGATGGTGGCTGCCAGACCGGCAACCGTGGGAGCGTGTCAAGCTCGGCTACAGTTGTCGATGTAGTTCGTGCCCAACCCCGCGCGCACGAACTTCCCCATCAGGTAGCAAGCCTCGCTGGGCGTGCGGCCCGAGGCGATGCAGTAGACGCTGTGCCGGCCGTGCTCCTTGATCACCTGGCCCAGGCCCTGGGCGGCCCGGTCCAGGGCCTCATCCCAGCTGGCTTCGTGCAGCTCGCCGTCCTTGCCGCGCACCAGCGGGGCCTTCAGGCGATCGGGGTGGTGCACAAAGTCGAAGGCGAACTGGCCCTTGATGCAGAGCGCTCCCTCGTTGGCCGGCCCGTCCATGGCCGGGTGCACCCCCACAATGCGATCCCCCCGGGACAGCACGTCCAGCGAGCAGCCCACGCCGCAGTAAGCGCAGGTGGTGCGGGTCTTCTTCGTGTCCCCGGGAATCTTTGCATTGGCCAGCGCCTTGCGGTCGGCCAGGGCCCCGGTCGGGCACGTCTGCACGCACTGGCCGCAGAAGGTGCACTGCGAGTCTTTCAGCTTGCCCTCGAACTCGGTAGTGATGCGGGTCTCAAAGCCACGGTTCATGATGGAGATGGCGTAGTCACCCTCTTGCTCGGCGCACACCCGCACGCAGCGATAGCAAGAGATGCAAAGCTCGTAGTCGCGCAGGATGAACGGGTTGTCGTCGGCGTGGCTCTTTCCCGAGGTGCGTCCCTTGAAGCGGCCGGTGCGGGCGCCGTAGCGATCCACCAGCTCCTTGAGCTGCTGGGAAGCGTAGCCGCGCAGCGGGTCTACGTCCAGCTCGCGGTTCTCCGAGGCCACCATCTCCAGCAGGTTCCGCCGCAGCCTGTCCAGCGACTCGGTGTCGGTGCGCACCACCATGCCAGGGGTGGCCTTCATGGTGCAGGAGGCCACCGGGGCCTTGGTGCCCTCCAGCTCGACGGCGCACAGCCGACAGCCGCCGAACGGCTCCAGGCGGGGGTCGTAGCACAGGGTGGGGATGGACTTGCCGTGCCGGCTGGCCAGCTCATAGAGGGTCTCGCCCGGAGAGAACTCGACCTCCTGGCCGTCAAGGGTCAGCCTGTTCTCGGTCATGCGTTCCTCCCAACATGGGCCGCCACGTCCTCGGGGAAGTAGCGGTTGAGGCTCTCGGTCACCAGGGGGGCGGCCATGCCCAGCCCGCAGGCGCTGAGGGCCTTCATGGTGTGCCCCAGATCGGCGACTTCTTCGAGCCAGCGCTCCTTCTCCCCTGGCCCGGCCTCACCCGAGAGCCGCTCCACCAGGCGCTGCGTGCCGATGCGGCAGGGGAAGCACTTGCCGCAGGACTCGTGGGCAAAAAACTCCATGGCCTGACGAGCCGCCTCCACCATGTTGCGAGCGTCGTGGAAGACGATGATTCCCCCCGCCCCCAGGAAGCTGCCCCGGGAGCGGATGGAGGGCTCGTCCAGGGTGACCTCCAGGTCGGCCCCTCCCAGGAAGCCCCCCGAGAGACCGGCCATGGTGACGGCCCGGATGGTGTGCCCTTCGGGAGCGCCGCCGGCCCACTCTTCGAGCAGCGTGCGCAGCGGCAGCCCCAGCGGCACCTCGTAGTTGCCCGGCCGCCGAATATCGCCCGAAAGGCTGATGAGCTTGGTGCCGGCCTGTCCGTTGCGCCCCAGCGAGCGGTACCAGGCCGCTCCGTGACGCAAGATGGGGGGAACCGAGGCCAGCGTCTCGACGTTGTTGACGGCCGTGGGCAGGTTCTCGAAGCCGTGGGTTACCGGGAACGGAGGCCGGTAGCGCGGGAACGGGTGGCGGCCCTCCAGGCTGTTGAGCAGGGCGCCTTCCTCGCCGCAGATGTAGGCTCCGGCGCCGCGGCGCAGGTAGATCTCGCAGGTGCCCAGCAGACCGGCCGCGCGGGCCTCCTCCAGAGCGCGCTCGAGGATCCTCAGCGTGTGGGGATACTCGTAGCGCAGGTATAGAAAGGCCCGGCTGGCGCCCGTGGCGTAGGCGGCAACCAGCATGCCCTCAAGCACGGCGTGGGGGTCGTGGTCGAGCAAGGCCCGGTCCTTGAAGCAGCCGGGCTCACCCTCGTCGGCATTGCAGACGATGGTCTTGGGGTAGCCCTCGGCCTGGGCCACGAGCTTCCACTTGGTGCCGGTGGGAAAGCCTGCCCCGCCGCGCCCGGCCAGGCCGCTCTCGGCCACCAGGTCCAGTACCTCTTGCGCGGTCATGGTGAGAGCCTTCTCCAGGGCCTCGTAGCGGTAGCCCGCCAGGGTGGAGCGGCCCGGCTCACGGATGTGCGCGAAGACGCACTCCTCGCAGCCGCCCGGATTGGGGGCGGGCAGCGGCGAGAGCAGCGGCTGGCCGTGGCCATCCAGCACCTGATCGCCGGTGAGCACGGGAACGGGTTGATCGCAGCGGCCGGCGCAGGGCATCTCGGTGGCCCCGAGCTTCTGCACCAGATCGAGGGCGCCGTGCTGGCAGCAGACCGGCCCCGTGCACACCCGCGGGGCGGCCCTGCCGCCCGGCTTGCGGGCGAAGTGGTGGTAGAAGGTGACCGTGCCGAAGAGATCGGCCAGGGGGATGCGCAGGCCCTGGGAAACCTCGCGCAGGACCTCGTCGGAGAGATACTCGTCGCGGTCATGCAGGGCATGCAGCACGGCCAGCAGCGGCGCCGGTTGGTGACAGTAAAGCTCGATCAGCTCGCGGGTTTCCACGGGGCCGGGTGTTCGTCAGGCTGAGCTATCTTCCTCGGGACCTGCTCGGCAAGCTCGCTCCAACTGCGAGCATCTCCAGCAAGTCTGATAGAGTCTACACTCGGCGTCGGCACGACCTCCCCGCGCTCAAGGTGCACAAGCGTGTCCGCGGCCAGACCCGGAGGCACCGAACCGGTTATCGTCGAAGAACCAACTCGAATGACCGAGCTCGATCGGATTGAGACCAACTTTCGCCTCTCGTTAATCAGCCAGCGAGAGACGACCACAGAGCTCCGCCGACTGGCCGAGAAAGTCAGTGGTCTGGCCGGAGGGCTGAGCGAAGTCGCCCAGGGACTGTCGGGCCTGGCCGAAAAGAGCGATCAAACGGCCGAGCGACTTGAAGACTCGATCGGTATCATGAAGTCGTTTGCTGAAGGCCAGGTGGAGATCAGGCAGACGCTGGCAGAGTGCGTCCGCCGACTGGACGTCCTGGAAGGCAAGAAGGCTTCCTGAGCTAAGCTACTGGCCCGGGTCGTTTGCTTTCGCCAG
>CAYYHB010000201.1:0-8543 GCA_964471395.1 uncultured Burkholderiales bacterium
CGGTGGATCCCTCCCGCGGCCGCATGGTGTGCATCGAGGCCAACCCGCGCGTGTCCCGATCCTCCGCCCTGGCCTCCAAGGCCACCGGCTTCCCCATCGCCAAGATCGCCGCCCAGCTGGCCGTGGGGCTGACCCTGCCCGAGATCACCAACGATATCACCGGCTGCACGCCCGCCTCCTACGAGCCCTCGCTGGACTACGTGGTGGTCAAGATCCCGCGCTTTGCCTTCGACAAGTTCCCGGGCGCGGTCAAGCGGCTGGGGCCGAGCATGAAATCGGTGGGCGAGACCATGGCCATCGGGCGCACGTTTCTGGAGGCGCTCCAAAAGGGCTACCGCTCGCTCGAGCAGGGCTACGACGGGCTCGATGAGAGGCATCGCGACGAGTACAACCAGCTTCCCCCCGACCAGGCACTGGGAATCCCGACACCCGAGCGGCTCTTCTACGTGCGCTACGCCCTGCAAGACGGCATGCCGGCCGCTCAGGTGGCCGAGATCTCGGGCATCGATCCCTGGTTCGTCAACCAGATCGACCGCCTGGCCCATCCTCCCAACGACCCGGCCGCGCGCCGGCGCATGGGCCTCGATCCGGGCGGCCCGGTCAACTTCCTGGCGGTGGATACCTGCGCCGGCGAGTTCCCCGCCCGCACGCCCTACTTCTACTCCTCGTGCGAATCGAGCGGCGACTGGACCCCCCTGGAGGGGCGCAAGGTGGTCATCTTGAGCAGCGGACCCAACCGCATCGGCCAGGGGGTGGAGTTCGACTGCATGTGCGTGCAGGCCGCCCAGGCCCTGCGCGAGCGGGGCCTGAAGGCAATCCTGGTGAACTCCAACCCGGAGACCGTGTCCACCGACTACGACATCTCTTCGCGGCTCTATTTCGAGCCCATCACGCTGGCCTCGGTGAGCGCCATCCTCGAGCGCGAAGAGCCCGAGGGGGTGATCCTGCAGCTCGGCGGGCAGACCCCGCTCAAGCTCTCCCACAAGCTCAAGAGCCCCATTCTGGGCACCCAGCCCGAGGCCATCGACGCCACCGAGTCACGCGAGCGTTTCTCGCACCTGGCCCAGGAGCTGGGGCTGACCATCGCCCCCGGCGGCATTGCCCGCACCATCGAAGAGGCGCGCGAGGTGGCCCGCACCCTGGGCTACCCGGTGCTGCTGCGGCCTTCCTATGTCTTGAGCGGCAGCGCCATGCGGGTGCTGCTGGACGAGAACGACCTGGATCGCTGGTTCCCCTGGGCCGCCAGGGCCGCCGAGGGCCACGAGGTGCTGCTCGACAAGTTCCTCGAGGACGCCCTGGAGGTAGACGTGGACGCCCTGGCCGATGGCGAGGACGTGCGCCTCATCGGCGTGATGGAGCACGTGGAGGAGGCCGGCATCCACTCCGGCGACTCGGCCTGCTCGGTGCCCTCGCGCAACCTGACCGCCCTGCAGCTTGCCCAGATCGAGGAGGATCTGCGCACGCTGGCCCGCCGCCTGGGTATCGTGGGCTTGATGAACGCCCAGTACGGAGTGCGCGGCAGCCAGCTCTACTTGCTTGAGGTGAACCCCCGCGCCTCGCGCACGGTGCCGTTCCTGTGCAAGGCCTACGGCCTCGACTTCGTGGCCATGGCGGTGGATCTCATGCTGGGCCAGAAGCTCTCGGATCTTCCCGAATGGGACCTCAAGCTCCCCTACTCGGCCTTCAAGGAGGTCGTGCTTCCCTGGAAGCGCCTGGAGGGCATGGACCCGCTGCTGGGCCCGGAGATGAAGTCCACTGGCGAGGTGATGGGCATCGACCGCGAGCCGGGGGGAGCCTACCTCAAGGCCCTGCTCGCCAGCGGCCATCGCATCCGCCTGGGCGGGCGGGCCTTCATCTCGGTGCGCGACGAGGACAAGCGGGCCGCCGTGCCGTTGGCCCGCCGCCTGGTCAAGCTGGGCTTCAGCCTGCTGGCCACCGACGGCACGGCCGCCGTGCTGCGCGGCTCGGGTCTGGAGGTGGAGATCACCGGCAAGCTCGGCGACAGCGACCACGCCGTCGCCCGCATGGAGCGCGGCGAGATCTCGCTGGTACTGAACACCCCCAGCGGAGCCGAGAGAAAGCGAGACGCGGCCGACATCCGCATGGCCGCGGTCACCTGCGAGGTGCCCCTGGTGACCACGGTGGAGGGGGCTCAGGCCGTGGTGGAGGCCTTCGAGCGCTACGCGCGCGGGCCGCTGGAGGTGCGCAGTCTGCAGGAGTGGCACCGCATGCGCTCTCCCGTCAGCGTCTGAAGTAGCCTCCTAGAGGATCACACCAAACTTCTGCAGACCTCGCAAAAGGTTCGGATAATCGGTAAAGAGCAGGGTCTGCATGCCCACGGCGCGGGCACCATCGAGCCACGAGCAGGCACTCCTCGGGTGAGAGCATGACCTTCTTGCAGGCGTACTGGTAGATCTTCGGGTCCGGCTTTCGGCACCCGAGCATGCACGACAGCAGGATGGGCTTGAAATTCTGATAGGCACCGCCAAAAGCTTCCATTCGGGCCCGGTGGTGCCAGAAGCTAGCCGAAACAACCTGACTGGGCCGGCGGTCCTCCACTCGAGATACGACTCACGGCCTGGGCCCAGCGCGTGTCCTGGGCGAACTTGATTGCGCTGTAGCTCTCGTTGCGCTCGTCGGACAGGCTATAGGTGGGGGAGAGCTCCACGGTCAGGCCGTGAGCGCCGCTGAACCTGCTCGCGTGTTGCTCGAAAATCACCGCCTCACGGGTCTTGCTCACCACCTGGCCGGCCGCGTCCTTGAGGGCCTGGTCGCTGATGTCGCGACTCTTGTTGACCCGCTCGGCGAAATCATAGAGATCCTTGTAGTCGGTGAAGCCCTGGGTGCTATTGGCGATCGACTTCAAAGTGGACATCGGGGTCTGGGTGGTCAAGATGGCGGCTGCCAGGCCGTCCACCGCCTGGGTCAGGGCGGGCACCCTGGCCAGCTCCGTGGCAGACATCGTGGGCAGATCGCCGGTGTTGCCCTGGGCGGTGCGCACGACGTGCTGGCAGACCTCGCGGGGAGTCAGGTTGAGATTCAGCATCAACTGACCTTGCAGGTTGGCCAGCATGTCGGGGTTCAAAATCTTGTGGTAGGGCCAGCCGGCACCGCCCTCTACCTCCTCCGAAGCGACCAGGAAGTCCGCCTCGTCGCGGAGCTGGTGCGCCACCTCGACCGAGGCCATCAAGCAGGCATCGAAACCCACCACGTCGATCTTGCGTCCGGTGGCCTGGCGGGCCTGGCTCATTCCCGCCTCGATGTCGGGCAGGCTCATCCAGCCGTTGTGCGAGTAATCCTGGCCCGCACCTTTCCAGCCGTTGCCGTGGTCGGAGATGATCAGCATGTAGTTTTCAGCCGGGTAGCGCTCCATGCCCCACTGGATAAAGTTGGCGAGTTGCTTGGGGTCGGACATGTTGGTGGAGCCCAGCTCTTGAACCGGAGGGCTATTCAGCCCCTTCTGGTTGTTCTGGGTAATCAGGTAGCGTTTGGCGCCGGTCGACTGGCCGTGATCGAACTGGGCCACGACGTTCGTCTGGGCGTCCGAGCCCACCCGCTCGGCCTCGTCGAGGTCGCTGAGCATGAAGCTCTTGAGGTCGTTGTCAGAGGCCGAGTAGACCAGGATGGTCCACTTCTTGGGGGTCTCGGGGGCCTGCTGGCCGACCGTCACGCGGTCGCTGCCCTCCTCGGGCGGGGGTGCGCTCGATCGCTTTGGCAGAGTGGATACACGGGTGGGTGAGATGGCGGTCAACATGGCTGCAGTATAGGGGGGAGCCCCGGCGACCCGTTTGCCAATTTGTAACAGGTGCGCGCGATTTCAGCATCCTTTAAGCCCTCGCGGCTAGAATGGGGCGATGTCGCCCATCGCGCTCTATCAGCGTTATGTCAGCCGCGAGTTCAATGAAGCTCGCGGGCGCTGCTGCGTTTACACCCCCACATGCAGCCAGTACGCGCGCGACGCGATCGAGGCGCACGGGCTGCGCGAGGGCGGCGAGATGGCATTCATGCGGTTCATGCGCTGCCGGCCGGACGTCAGAGCGGGCGGCCCGGACGAGGTTCCCGGGGCCCACCACGAGCACCGCGGGGTGCGCGTCCCCATGTTTTACGCGCGCAAAGACTCCTCGCGCGGGGTCAGGCTGGCGGCCGGGGCCGCCCAGGTGACCGGGAAGATCCTCGGAGCGCTGGGCGCGGGCCTCGCGGGGGCGGTCGGGGGCGCCTGCCTCGGCGGATTCCTGGGCGCCAAAGCGGGGCAGGGTCCCGAGGCGATGGACCAATTCCACGCTCGCCTGGCCGGCAAGCACGGCCAGGACTCGCTAAAGGGCCTGCGAGATATCGAGGGCGCGACCTGCGGCCTGGGGAATCTGACCCACCGACTGGGCTGGCTCGGGGTGGCCGCGGGCGCCATCGGGGGCGCCGTCACGGGAGCCCTGGGCGGCGCTCTGGTCGTCGGCAAGCTGGGCTGGGAGATGGGCGGCTACCTGGGCCGCAACCTCACGCTCGACGTGCTGGAAGGGTCTCGCTCCGGCGCCTGAGGGGAACCTGGGCCGATTCTGCTCGGTCCGCAGAGCGTTGAAGGACGTTCAGTACCATTTGTCACTGAGCCGGGAATGGGATCTGCTTTAAGCTTCAGGCATCCCCACCGAGGAGGAAGCTTTGAAGACATGGAGCGAAATCAAGGGAGTGAGCTTCACTCTGGACCTGCATCCCTTCGTCGACTTGACCCCGACCAACTTCGCGGAGGTCTGTCGGCGCAATCCCGACCTGAACCTGGAGCTGGCTCCCGGTGGGAGGCTGGTGATCTTGCCGCCGGCCGGGAGTGAATCCGGGGGCCGCAACAGCTACCTGAACTATCAACTGACCGGGTGGACCCTGAATCACGGAGGACACCCGTTTGATTCCAGCGCTGGCTTCACCTTGCCAAACAACGCGGTCCGTTCGCCTGACGCCTCCTGGGTCAGGTCCGAGCGTTGGGGAGCACTCACCCCCGAGCAGCGCCGCACCTTCGCGCCCCTCTGCCCTGACTTCGTGGCCGAGCTGGTCTCTCCCAGCGACTCGCTCCGCGAGCTGCGCGCGAAGATGGCCGAGTACATCCAGTGCGGAGCCCGCCTGGCCTGGCTGATCAACCCCGAGGACCAGTCGGTGGAGATCTACCGGCCGGGCCGAGAAGTCGAGCGTCTGGAGCGGCCCCGTACTCTCTCGGGGGAGGACGTGATGCCCGGGCTGGTGGTGGAGCTCGACCGTATCCTGTAAGCCACGGTCGTGTCCGTCACGTCTTGTCCAGGACCACCCGTCAGCGTCCAGAGCTCATGGCTCGTCCCCCAGCGAGATGTCGTTAGCCAGTTCGTTCACGTCGTCGGCCTTGCGTGGAAAGTAGCGAGCGAGCTGCTCGCCGGCCTTCTCGATGCCCGCCACCAGGCCGTCGGCGTACTGGCCCTGGCGGAAGTGATCGAGCGCCACCCCGTCCCAGAAATCCCGGGGCGTCGGGATTAGGAGTCAACCCCGGTCTCCCCGCGACCGCTCGCGAGGCCGACCTGACAGCGTCCGCGGCCGTCCCCGTGGTGGAGGCGATCCAGGGCGCGACGATGGACGGGCAGGGGGACGGGCGCCGTTCCTTCCCGGAGGGCGAGGCGGAGGCATCCGAGCCTGGCGAGGGCAAACCCCGCCCGAGAAACGCAGAAACCTGAGGTAACATTCGGCCCGGGTTCCGGTCTGACCTCAGGTAGGGCTTTCTTACCCATTCAGGAATCCTGGCTCAGGAGGAACGCATGCTGAAACACTGGATCCTCACCGGGACGATGCTGGCCTGCCTGGCGGTGCCGGGTTTTGCCCAGGACGGTCCCGAGAATGGCCCGGAGCCTGCTCCGCCAGAGATCTCCATGATGGACATCGACCGCCTGGCAGCGCCTCTGGGATTGTCCCAGGAGCAGCGCGAGCAACTCAACCAGATCGCCATCCAACGCGTTCGCAAGATGATCGAGCTGAAGGGCAGGCTGCAGCTGCAGAAGTTCGACCTGGAAGTCTTGATGCGCCAGGACAAGCCTGACCCCGAGCAGGCGCGCAAGCTGGCGGCTCAGGCCGAGTCCACCCACGCCGCCCTGGAGATGGAGAGACTCGAGATGCGGCTGGCCACCAAGGCCGTGCTGACTCCCGCTCAGCAGCAGAAGCTGCGCGAGCTGACTCCGCCTCGCGAGCGACCGATGCGCCGCCCCGGTCCGCCTGAGGGCCCGGGTCGGCGAGGCCCCGGCGAGGGCCCCCGCCCGCCCGGTCCCGGTGCCTGGGGCCCGGAGCCGGAGCACCCGTAGCGTTCAGAGCTTTTTTCGGGCGTCAAGATAAGCTCTACAGGTGAGGATCCTGCCGTTCCAGCCAGCAAGCTTCCTGACCGGGGCCAACCAGCCCCTGGCCGCCGCTGGCACGCGCCCTCAGGATGAGGAGACGACCCCCCAGGCGAAACCCGGGCCCACCTTCACCCCGGACCAGCTCAAGAAACTCGACGATGTCCGCCATCCCGGCCTGACTTCCAGCCAGGAGCGCGTCGAGCTGGCCACCCGCCTGACCGAGGTGCTCGGCCCAAGCGACGCCATCGACTCGGCCCGATTTCTGGTGGAGATGTCCAGCGGTGAGGGCAGCATGCGCTACATCGCCGGCGAGGTCGAGGTGGACGTCAATTACCGCAAGCAGCCCCTCGCCGAAGCGAGGGATGATTTCCTGGCCATGCTTGACCGACTCGATCACTGTCGCGGTCGACAATCAAGCAGCCGGGGCTGGGGAGACTCCAGCAGGGCTCAGTTCGCCCTGGCCGTTACGAGCTGCGTGCTGGCCGACCAGCCCGAGCAGAAGGCCGAGTTCCTCAGCCTGCTGCACGACTACGGCGACCCCTATCTGGCCTGTCATCTGCAGAAACTGCTGGCGAAGGTCCCCGCCCAGCACCGGACCCGGTTGCGTCAGGCCATCGACCGCGATTACACCCACAACGAAAAGGGCGAGCCGCGCCAGTGGGGGCCGCCCCAGAACTGGCAGAAGAGCGCCCGGCTCACCCTCTTCATGGCCAGCCTGCTGGGCCCCGAGCAGCCCCTGGATGCGGCCCTGCAGGCCAGCCGGCAGCTCGGGCCTCGCATCGAGAAGTTGCAGGAAGCAGAGAAGAAAGTCTTCTCGGGCTACAAAGCCGACCCGGAAGCCTTTCGTTACGCGGCCGAGAACTACAAAGACCCGGGCGAGGACGCCTTCCAGGCCATCGAGCGCCAGCTCGACCAGATCGACAAACTGGCCCGCAAAGGCCTGAAAGTGACCGACCAGCGCCATCTGGTCGGCCACCTGACGCACCCGCTCACGGATTGGCAGCCGGACTTCAAGAGCCTCCCCAAAGTGGTAGACGAGTTGCTGGCCGCCGACGTGCCCACCGAGCACCTGGCCACAATCGGCCACAACCTGAGCCGCCAGCATCGAGAGGGCGAAACCGCGCGAGAGACGGTCGACCGCCTGGCGGATACCTATCATCAACTGGAGATACGACTCAAACAGTATGGGGAGCAAGCTCTGGGCGACGCCTTCTCGGCCTGCCTCGCCCTGGGTGGGGATGAAACGGCCGTACGACTGGCCGATCTGGCGGACCGGTGGGCCGAGCGGCACGACCCCAAGGACCTGGGCAACCAGTTCTTCCATTCCGCTCGGAGCGCTTCTCAAAGTGGGGACAGCTGTCAGGACCTGCTGAGCCGGATGGAGCAGAGCCTGGCCTTCACCGGCTCGGTGGGGGGCCTGCGCAATCTCGACCACACGCTGGACTGGCGGGAACAAGAAGGGAAGGTCACCCCCGAGCGCCGCCGGGAGTTCGAGAGCCAGAAGCTGGCCTGGGTGGGTGCGGCCCGTCTGGTGGGGGATCGGCCGGGCCAGGTGCCCGAGGCGCTGCTCAACAACCAGCCCCTGGACCTGCAGCGAGCTTTCCGAGACCGGCCCAACGGCGACCTGGTGGCCCGGCTCGGAACCCCAGAAGCCATCGTGGAAACCGTCTCGGCGCTGGGAGAGGTGGAGCGCCTGGGCCGACGGCTGGGCTATCCCCAGGAGCTGCTCCTTCAGACCGTCCAATCGGTGCTGCGCGAGACCGGACCCGAAGCGGTGCTGGCCCTGCCGGCGCTGTTCGAGGAGCTATCCCTCGGAAAGAAGCGACCCTCCCGAGAGGAGCTCTCCGAAATGGTGCGCGCAACCGTGGCCAGCGCAGCGGCCGAGGGCCTCTCGCCGGAGATCCCGCTGGCCGACCGGATCGCCCGGGTCGAGCACTCCCATTACCTGACCGGAAGCTACCAGGGTCTGCAGAAAGCGCACGAGCGCCTGCAAGTCTGGCAGGACAGCGGCACCCTGCGCCAGGACGTTCCCTTCGAGACGCTCTCCAACTCGCTCGAAAGCCACATCTTGCAGCTGCGCGTCACCGGCACCCCGCCCGAGAAGACCGTGGAGCTAGCCTTCGAGCGTCTGCGCGAATCGGAGTACTCGGCCGAGGGCTCGGCTCTGGGTCAGACGGTGGGGCTGGTGGGCGACAAGCTGGCCATCGG
>CAYYHB010000202.1:0-5500 GCA_964471395.1 uncultured Burkholderiales bacterium
AGAACAACGAGGCCCACGCCTGGACCGAAATTTTCATTCGCACCGTGGGCTGGGTTGCTTTTGACCCCTCGCCGGGCTTTGTGGCCAATCCGGAGTTCGAGCAACCGGTGCGCAGCCGCTGGCTGCTCACCACCCTGCTCGACTATCTCAAGAGCAAGGTCAGCCCGGACGACCTGGCCGTGGTGCAGGGCTGGACAAACCGGATCCTGCGGGCCTGGTGGCTGGCAGCCCTGGCCCTGGGCCTGTGGGGCCTCTTTCGGGCCGTCGCCTGGGCCGGCCGACGCAGTGGTCGCCTGGGCCGCACCGCTCGGCGCGCCTCGCGGGCCCTGGCCAGGGCCCTGGGACGCGGTCCGCGCACCCCGCGCGAGGAGGTGCTGCAGCTTTACCGCGAGATGGAAGAGCTCCTGGCCGTGAGCGGACGCGCTCGTCCTCAACACGTGACCCCTCGAGCCTTCGCTCGCAATCTGAGCCAGCCCGGCGTGGAGAAATTGACTGCCTGTTTTGAAATTGCTCGTTACTCCGATCTCGAAGTCAGTCAATCCCTGGTTCGAGACTGCCGAGAGGCTCTCGAAAGCTTGCAGGAAGTTATTTCCTTACAACACTCCGGATCTTCTGCTCCCCGGTAGGAGAGATTTGACGATGGGGAGAAGTTCGATTCCAGGAGAGCGTTTTCGATCGCTCCCCTCCAGTCGCTTCATTGCCAGTATCTCGGGGGGTGGCCAGCAGCGGGGGCTTGGCCTGCAATTTGCAGGCTTATTACACAATAAGCGATGTCACCCAGATCGAATCGTAATCAAGGAGCAGTCACGCTGATGGAAGAAAAAGAGGAGCTGAACCGGGAGAAACGTCCCTATCGCAGCCCGGTCGTTCGCGAGCTCGATGAGCTGATTTCCGAACGACTGCGGGTTCTACGCCAGGGCCTCTTCGTGCCGACTCATGGGGAGAGCATCGGCAAGAAAGAACGGCGCAACCGCCAGCGAGAGGTTCTGGCCAACGAGATGGGGGTCAAGCCCGAGTTTGTCGAGATGGTTGAGAATCGTCGCAAGCGAATGAGCGCTTCCCATGTCCTGCTGCTGCAACGGCGCTTCCAACTCGACGCAGACTTCTTTGCCGACGAGAAGGCCCGCTTGCCGCTGGTCTTCATCGTCGAGCAGCAGCAACAGGAGATCGCCCAGCGAATTGAGATCCTGGGAGGGGCCAGCGGCTTCCTCGGCCGCCAGCGGGCCGTCCCCCAGCGCCGTCGCACCAGCACCGGCGGCTGGATGAAGGGGCTGCCCCGTCGCGCCAAGACGCCCGAGCAGGCGGCCCTGATCGCCGCCTGGCGTCGAGGTCGCGAGGAGGGGCGTCATTTCAACGGGGTGGACGACGTCAAGACTTACATGGAAGAGACTGAGAAGAAATAGCTCTAAGCTTTTCGGGGTCGACCAGCAGCCAGCTGTAGCCTCGATAACGGGCCGCCGCCAACTCGCCGCAAGCGAGCCGGGCCGCGGCCCGTTCTGCTTCCAGCCGAAAGCGCACGGGGGCGAGCTGCTGGCCGAGCTGGCCGTTGATCTGCTGGATGGCCCGCGTCAGTTGTGCCTTCCTCCCCCGCGGAGCGGACTGCAGAGCCGTCACCAGGTGGAGCTTCTCGGCGGCCAGCGGGTGGGCGGGAAGGGAACGCTGGGGGTTGTGGCTCAAGGCCCGAAGCTCCCGGGTGACTCGAAAGAGGCGGGCAGGAGCCTCGTCGTCGACCGGCAACCCGAGCCGATAGTTGAGCCAGGCGACGGCATACTCGGGGGGCTCGAGAGCGTAAAAGCTTCTCAGCACGCGATCGGTAGCCCGGTCGTAGGCGGCCCCTCCCGTTCCGTGCAAGTAGAGATCGCACGAGAGCCTGCAGAAGGCGGTCCAGAGCATGGCCCGGGGCCGCAAGGGAAGCTTGCGCCACTCGCGCGCATCGGCCACCGGGCGGTCAGTCCAGAGCCGGTCGGTGGAAAGCTGGTAAAACAGGGGCCGACGCTCGAGCCAGAGGGGCAGCTCCACCCGGCCTTCCAGCACCCTCAGATCGGGAAACGGGTGGGAACGGCTGCGCAGCCGATGCTCGGCCCGCTCGCGGGCCACAGCTGCGTTGAAGCAAGCTCGAAAACCTTCCGGGTCGGCCAGGATGGGCTCCACCAGGCGCGCTGCCAGGGGCGAGTCCAGCCACTCGGACTGCCAGCCTCGCCGCAGACCTCGAAGGCCTCCCGCCGCCCAGCGCATGGAGGCCAGAAATCGAGCCAGATTGGGTTGCTCTTGCCAGTCTGCCCGAAGCTCGAGCCCGTCCGGCAAGCCCTGCCGGAGCCTCTGGCAGTAATCGCTCCAGGTGGCCCGATCGGGGGAGGGCAGGCTCTCCAGGATGCCCCGGGCCAGAGGGATCCGCTCCACGCGCAGAGGATCGAGCCGCGGTACCTCGGCGCTGACCTCGCACTCGTCTGCGTCGGCTTCATGGTAGGTGGCCTCCCAGCCCCACCGGGAGGCTACCTGCTCGAGCACCAGCTCGCGTACCCAGATGCCGGCGTGAAAGAGCACCGGCTGGTGGGAGGTGGCCAGCCGCCAGCGACCGTCCGGACGCTGCAACAGCTTGCGGTTTCGGGCCGCCAGCTCGGGCCAGCTGGCGGGGTCGGGCCAGAGGAAAAGGCGATCAGGGTCGCCAGGCTTCAGCGGCCGCACAGTGTGTCGAAGCTGGTCAGCCGGATCGGCTCGCGGCTGAAGAACACCTCGCCCGCCTCGGCGCCGATCAGCGCCCCCCAGTAGCGCGCGTGGCCGGCCACCCGCTCGAAGATGCCCAGGTTCTGGCGCTCTTCATTGAACTGTGAGCGGTAGTTACGAATGGCCTGGAGCTTGGTCTCGAGCTGGCCCGAGATATCCAGCACGAAGCTGGGATGAGGGTGCAGACGATAGTGATTGCAGAAGTAGTGGACCATTCGGGGAATGGGGGCGGGCTCACCGGGGATGTCGCTGCGGGTCAGCTTGGTGTAAAAGGCGGCTGCCTCCATCAATTGGCAGGCGGCCACGTGGTCGGGGTGGGCATCGATCCAGTAGGGCACGGCTACCAGCCGGGGGCGCACCCGGCGCAGAACGGCGGCGATCAGCTTGCGATTGTCGATGCTGTCCTGCAGGTAGCGATTGGGCAGCTCCAGGGTCTCGCGCCAGGTCACGCCCAGCACCTCGGCAGCCTGACGGCTCTCTTGCAGCCTGGCCTCGGGAGAGCCGGTGGGGGTGGGCTCGCCATCGGTCAGGTCGAGAATGCCCACCCGATCTCCCCGGGCCGCCAGCATGGCCAGGCTGCCGCCCATGCCGATCTCGACGTCGTCGGGGTGAGCGCCTACCGCGAGCAGGTCGAGCACGACTCTCGCTCGAGCACGGCCAGATAGTCGTGCAGGGGCCGTCCGGGGCCGGAGGAGTGGTAGATGCAGGTCACGGGCACTTCCTGCACGCTCAAGCCGGCCTGCCAGGCCTGCAGCCACAGCTGGAGCGGCATGGCATAGCCGGGCTCGTGGAGCTGCAGACGCTCGAGAGCGCGGGTGCGGTAGACTTTGAGACCACAGAAGGCGTCGCTGAGCTGCCAGCCGGTCAGCTCGCTCAAGCGGCGACAGATGATCCGGTTCACCTCCTGGCGCTGGGGCGGCGGGGGCAGGCCGCGCCGACTCGATCCGGGCAGAAAGCGGCTGCCCGACACGATGTCGGCCGAGCCGGCCAGCAAGGCAGGCAGGTCGTCCGGGTCGTGCTGCAGGTCGCCATCCATGGTGACGACGCGCTCGAACCCCCTGTGCCGGGCCCAGTCGAAGCCGGCGATGAGAGCAGCTCCATAGCCGCTCCTGCGGGGCAATCGGAGATGGGCGGCCCCCCGTTGCCTGGCCACCGCCCCGGTAGAGTCGGTGGAGCCATCGTCCACCACCAGCACCGGCCCGCTCAGGCGAGGCAGCAGAACGGCCAGTTCGCTCGCCTGATTGAAAGCCGGGATGATGGTGGCCAGAAAACCCATTGCGGTGGCCTTCTTGCCACCCGCGCAGGTCCCCTTCCCCGGCTGTCTAACCCATGCACAATGGAAAGCATCACCCTGACTCGTCCCCTGGAGGAGTGGGCCCGCCGGGCCCCGGCCCAGAGCATTCCGCAGCTGTTTCGGGCCACCGTGGCCAGCTATGCCGACCGACCCTACCTGGGTCGACGAGCGGACGGCGTCTACCGTTACGAGACCTACGCCCAGATCCAGCCAAAGGCCCATGCCTTCGCCACCGCCCTGATCGAGCTGGGTCTCGAGCCCGGCCAGCGGGTGGCCCAACTGGCCAACAACCGCCCCGAGTGGGTCATCACCGATCTCGGCTGCGTGCATGCCGGCCTGGTGCACGTCCCCCTCTATCCCACCCTGGCCCCCGAGGCCATCGCCTACATCCTGAACGACTGCCAGGCTCGCTTGCTGGTGGTGGGAAGCGGCGAGCAGCTCGAGCGGGTGCTCAAGGTAGTCGACCGGGTCAGCAGCCTGACCTGCATCGTTGTCATGGACCCTGGGAGCGGCGGGGCTCAGCACGACTTCGAGTCCTTCCTGGGCCTGGCTCAAGGCCGTCACCTGGACGAGATGGAGCGGCGCATCGGTGCGCTCAAGGCCACCGACCTGGCCAGCCTGGTCTACACCTCGGGCACCACCGGCGAGCCCAAGGGGGCCATGCTCCGCCACGGGAACCTCCTCTCCAACGCCCTCGAGGCCGGCACCCTGATCGGGGTGGGGCCCCAGGATGTGGAGCTCTCCTTCCTCCCCCTCAGTCACGTCTTCGAGCGGATGATCTACTACGCTATGACGGCCGTGGGCGCGTCCATCGGCTACGCCGAGAGCATCGACACGGTGGCCCAGAACGTGGGCGAGGTGCGGCCCACCATCCTGGCCAGCGTGCCCCGCCTCTACGAGAAGATGCACGCCCGCATCCTGGACGGGGTGGAGAAGTCGTCCCCCCTCAAGCGCAAGCTCTTTCATTGGGCTATGGGGGTAGGCCGGCGCTGTTTCGAGGCGGCTCAGGCCGGTCAGGTGCCAAAGTCGCTCCTGCTCGAGCGCCGCTTTGCTTACAAGCTGGTCTTCTCGAAGATCCACCAGCGCCTGGGGGGGCGTATCCGCTACCTGGTCAGCGGCAGCGCCCCCCTGCGCCAGGAGGTGGGAGCCTTCTTCCTGCACGCGGGCTTCAAGCTTCTGGAGGGCTACGGCCTGACCGAGACCAGCCCCATCGTGACCGTGAACCCGCCCGACCGCATCCGGCTGGGCACGGTAGGGCGGCCCCTCAACGGGGTGGAAGTGGTGATCGCCAGCGACGGCGAGATCCTGGTGCGCGGACCGAACGTGATGGAAGGTTACTTCGGAAAGCCCGATGCCACGCGCGAGGCTATCGACGCGGAAGGATGGTTTCACACCGGCGACATCGGCTTGTTCGACGCCGAGGGCTTCCTGCGCATCACCGACCGCAAGAAAGAGCTGCTGGTGCTCTCCAACGGCAAGAAG
>CAYYHB010000202.1:5600-8496 GCA_964471395.1 uncultured Burkholderiales bacterium
CCTGCGCATCACCGACCGCAAGAAAGAGCTGCTGGTGCTCTCCAACGGCAAGAAGGTGGCTCCCGCCCCCATCGAGCTGCTGCTGCAGGCCAGCCCGCTCATCGAGCAGGCGGTGGTGCTGGGCGACAATCGCAACTTTGTGTCAGCGCTGGTGGTTCCCGCCCGCGAGGCGGTGGCCGCCCGACTGGGCCTCCCGGCCGATCTGGCGGCCCTGGCCTTGAGCCCTCAGGCTCTGGAGCTGTTGACCGCCGAGTGCGAGCGGCTCTGCCGCGATCTGTCCAACTATGAGCGGGTCAAGAAGATCGCTCTTTTGCCCCGGGAGCTGACCCAGGAGGCGGGCGACCTCACCCCCACCCTGAAGGTCAAGCGTCGGATCGTTTTGCAGGTCTTCGCGGACGCGATCGAGGGCCTCTACCAGGAGTGACGCTCCTTCAGAGAGTGGAAAGCTGGACCTCGGGCAGCCTGGCCACCCAGCAGGCGCTCTTTTATCGCTGTCTGGCCACGCTCTACAACTCGAGCATCCACATCACCCGGGCCCTGCACATCATGGCCGCGCAGATGGAGCACCCCCTGTTTCGGGCCTCCCTGCCCGACATCGCTCGCCGGGTTGAGGGCGGGCGGCGCCTGTCGGATGCCATGGCCCAGCATGGGATGGTCTTCCCCCCCCTGCACAGCCAGCTGGTGGCCCTGGGCGAGCAGACCGGCAGCCTGCACCTCATTCTGGAGAAGCTGGCCCGCCAGGCCGAGAAGGCAACCGAGCTTCGCTCGCGCGTGCGCGCCGCCCTGACCTATCCGCTGGTCATCTTCGTGCTGGCCCTGGCCCTCTTGATCGGAGCTCCGGCCCTGGTCTTCAAGGACTTGCTGCGCTTGCTGCAGGAGATGCAGGTGGAGCTGCCCTGGACCACCCAGCTCATGGTGCTGGGCTCGAAAATCATGGGGTCACCCCTGGTGTTGTTGCCCCTGGCCGCAATCGTGGTCGCCCTGGTGGCGGGAGCCCACATGATCAAGAGCGACCTGACCCTGCGCCGCAAGGTGGAGAAAGGGGTGCTGGCCGTGCCCATCCTGGGCGACGCCATCCGGGCCGCCATCGTGTGCGACTTCACCCGCAGCCTGGCCACCTGCTACGCCACCGGAATTCCTATCCTGAAGGGGCTGGAGCTGTCAGCCTCGGCGGCCGACCACCAGCTCTTTCAGGACGCCCTGCTCGCCGCCCGCGACCGCATGCGCGACGGAGCCGCGCTGCACGAAGCCCTGCAGGCCAGCGAGTTCTTCCCCGGCATGACCTTGCACATGGTGGCCGTGGGCGAGGAGTCGGGCCGGTTGGCGGACATGCTCGAGCGGGTGGCGGCCCTGGCCGAGACCCAGGTGGAGCAGACACTGGCCATCGCCACGGCTGCCATGCAGCCTCTGATGCTGCTCTTGATCGGAATCGTGGTGGGCTTTGTTGTAATCGCCACCATGTCGCCCATGCTCAAGGTGGTGGAGTCGCTCTAAAGCCCGACCAGATGACGGGCTTCAGTTCGGGGGACGGCCGAGCACGGCTTCGAACTCCTCGAGCGAGTCGACCGAAGCTGCCTCAACCGAGATTTGCCCCAATCGCTCAAGGTCATCCAGGGATGAGAGGGCCATTGTGACAGAGGCAGACAGGTGGCCGAATCTGCGACTCAGGATCCCTGCAATCACACCCTGGAGGGCCAGCACGCCCTCCTGACGGCCCTCCTGACGGCCCTGCTCCAGGCCCTTTTCGATCCCGAATTGCTCCCACGAGGTGACGTAAGGCATGACTTCCTCCCGCTCATAGAGTGCCATCATCTCTTGAAATTGTAAAGCGTAAGGTGGCTCCAGACGCAGCATCCAGTCGACCAGGCGAAGCAGCTTCATGATCTCTGCCTTCTCAAGTCCCCTGCGAAACAGGCTGCGGACGAGCCGAAATTTTAGCTTCATTCGAAGCTTCTGGTCGTTGCGGGTGTCTTGAGTCCAGAGATGAGCAGCGACCAGCACTGCGAAAGGATTGCTGTCACGTTCCAGCGTCTCGAGCCGGGACCGGTAATCGAGCAGTTTGACCACCGGAAAGCGGAACTCGAGCCGGCATCCAAGGAACTCCCAGAGGTAGCGCGAGGGCCTCCAATTCGGGCTATCGTCGCCAAGGATGCCGAGGCTCAGCACCGGACCTCCCACCCGGTCCCGCAAGCGATAATGGCAGACCAGCATTCGTTCCTGGAAGTCTTCATCACGCTGGGACTGGACCTCCACATGGATCCAGAGAAACGTTTGCTGTCCCTGCAAAAGCTGCACTCTGGCCAGGACATCCACGGTGCGAAGCCCAACTTCAGCATCGCGCTCGCTCTTGCGCAATTCAGTCTCAAGAAATTCCACCTCCATCGACCAGTCGATCTCCGCCTCAATCGTCGGGAAGAAGAAGGCCAGAAACGGTTGGAGGAAGTCGTGCAGGGCGTCCTTCCAGGGGGAGTCATAGCTGTCGTTCAAAGGCTGAATCTCCTCACAGCACAACAAAAAACCCGCTCTCCGTGGACTCTGGCGAGCGGGTTGATTTGAATGCGACCAGCGGGCCGCAGCTTGAAGGCAATTCTAACCCTGCCTGGAACTCTTGTCAATCACCCTGAGCACCCGCGAGGGCAGCTCGCGCCCCAGCGCCTGAGCCAGAAAGCGCGAGGCCTCGGCCAGCTTGCCCAGATCCACACCGGTGTTGTAGCCGCTGCGCTCGAGCAGGTTGACCAGGTCCTCGGTGGCCAGGTTGCCGGCCGCCCCGGGCGCGTAAGGACAGCCCCCCAGCCCGCCCGAGCTGGCGTCGAAGCTGCGAACGCCCAGATCCAGGCCGGCCCAGACGTTAGCCAGGGCCGTGCCCCAGGTGTCGTGCAGGTGCAGGGCCAGCTTC
>CAYYHB010000203.1:0-8385 GCA_964471395.1 uncultured Burkholderiales bacterium
CCGAGCACGACCTCGGCTGCCCAGGACGTTCCTGCGCTGCTCAGGCGTCCACGTCTGCCAACGGTGAACTTTCCCCTGATATGAGCACCGCTGTCGAGGAGCTAGTCAACGGCTATTACAGGTGGCTGAAGGACAGTACGAAGATCAAGGCGGTTGGTGGAGATGGTTGGATTGAGGTCCAGACTCCATTCTTGGATCGGCACAACGACTTCATCCAGATCTACGTTCGCCCACTGAAAGACAACGTGATCGAGCTGACCGATGACTCCCACGTCCTCAGCGATCTTGCGATGGGCGGTGGGGACGTTGATTCGACTCCAAAGCGGCGGCAGATCCTGGAGACGATCCTTCGTAGCCACGGGGTGAAACGGGTCGGGGATGAGTTGACTGCGACCTGTAAGGCTCAGGACTTCGCCTGGAGGAAGCACAACTTTGTGCAGGCGATCCTCGAGGTCAACGACCTCTTCAACCTATCCAGGACTAGCGTGCTCAGCCTGTTTGTCGAGGATGTTATGTCCTGGTTTGACAGCCACCAGATCCCTTTTACACCCAACCTGAAGGTCGTGGGGCATTCGGGCCTGGACCACCACTTCGATCTGGCGCTCCCTCGAACCAGAGCGAAGAAAGAGCGCTTGATTCGGGCGATCAATAAGCTCGACAGGAACACCACAATAAGGATGACGCACAGCGCGATGGACCTGCAGGAGGTACGAGCCGACGCTCAGACAGTCGCAATCGTGAACGACGCTTTCCGGAAACCTCAGAGCGACATGCTCGAAGCGCTGGATAAGTGCGACATCGAGACCGTCCTCTGGAGCAAACGCGATCAGTATCTTGGCGAGCTGGCTGCGTAAATCTTTCGCCAAGCATTTCGCCAAGCAAACCTCCGCTCCAACCGCCGGCGAACAAAAGGCGAGCAAAGAATCCTCAGTATCCATGCGGGTTCCAGGTCCACCTCTGTGGGACTCATAAGCCCTTGGTCGGCAGTTCAAATCTGCCTCCCGCCACCAATCCCGAAGGCCCGCTTGCTGAGCGGGCTTTCCTCTTTCCGAGCAGATACAGGGAGCTACCCTGCCCCCACTCCGGCAGATACCCCCCCGGAAGCAGCCCGGTACCGGGGAGTCTCCCGGTACCACCGTATGCGTGAGTGCCGGTAACGCGAAGGTAACAACCTGTTCTCACCTGCACGGCGTCCGTGACGCTATGCTGATGCGAGACGCCATAAGTAAGACCGGAGGACCTCCCATGAACGCCACTCTCGCCCAGGTGCCCCGGAGCCAGCTGATCGAGCGGGCCCAGGGCTACCAGACCACGCTGCAGAACAATCCTCCCATCCCCTTCGCTGATACGGTGGCCCAGGGCCAGGCCGACACGAGCTTCTTCCTTCAGAGCATGGAGCGCTACCAGGAGCCCACCCTGGGCGAGGTGCTGGCGCGCGTGCGGGGCGAAGAAACCGTCTATCGCGAGAATGCGAAGACTGCCAACATTACCCGCATCGCCTCGGCGGCGGTGGGCACGGGCGCGCTGCTGGCCAGCGCGTTCGGCTACCTGCCTCCGGCGGTGGCCTATCCGGTCGCGCTGGTGAGCTGCGCCACCCTGATCGGCGCCGGCGCGCGCGCCGCGGTGGCCGAGGGCAACGCCAACGATCGGGCCAGCTTCGGCTCGATGCTGCAGGCGGTCGGACAGCAGATCACGGGTGTGCAGGACAATCCACCGGCGCCGCCGGCACCTCCTGCCCCGGGTCCCGAGCCGGAGCAGCCGCCAACCCAGGGCTAACGAGAAGCCTCCCGAGCCGGGAGGCTTCTACATTTCCCGAACCGAACCGCCGCAGAGCATGCGTGTAGTGGTGCAGAAGTTCGGGGGCACCTCGGTGGCCTCGCCCGAGAGCCGCGACCAGGTCTGCCAGAAGATCGTCAGCGCTCTGGACCGCGGGTTGGCGGCCTGCGTGGTGATCAGCGCCATGGGTCGTAAGCCTCAGCCGTATGCAACTGACAGCCTGCTGGCGCTGCTCGAGCAGAGCCCCCAACCCGACCGGCGCGAGCTGGACATGCTGATGGCTTGCGGCGAGAACATCGCCTGCGTGGTCATGGCTCAGCACCTGCGCGACCGGGGTTACTCGGCCCGCGCCCTGACCGGTCTGCAGGCTGGCATTCTCACCAGTGGCGAGCACGGCGAGGCGGCCATCCTGAGCATCAACCCCACCCGGGTGCGCCATTTGCTGCAGCAGGGCGTGATTGCCGTGGTGGCCGGCTTTCAGGGGGCCACAGCGGCGCTGGAGACGACCACGCTTGGCCGGGGCGGCAGCGATACCACCGCCGTGGCGCTGGGAGCTGCCCTCAAGGCAGAGTTCGTGGAGATCTATACCGACGTGGAGGGGGTGCTGACCGCTGACCCGCGCCTTTACGACCAGGCCCAGATCCTACCCCAGCTGAACTTCGAGGAGATGGGCGAGCTGGCCGGTGAGGGGGCCAAGGTGGTTCACCCTCGGGCCGTGGACCTGGCCAGCGAGTACGGAGTGCCGGTCTGGATCAAGAACACCTTCTCGGACGGCTACGGCACATTTCTGTCCCAGGTCATGCCCAAGGATGCCTTCGAGCGCACCCGGGTGGTTACCAGCGTGGCCCACGTGACGAATCTTACTCAGATGGTGGTCGAGCTGCCTCTCGACTCGCTCGACCGCGACCGCATGCGGGTCTTGCAGGCGCTGGCCGAGGCCCAGGTCAACATCGATCTGTCTAATGCCTGCGATGAGCGGCTCTACTTTATCTTTCGGCGCGACCGCGAGGAGGCCGCCCGGACCGCCGTGGAGGCCCTCAAGGTCCGCTACCGCACCCGCACAGGCTGCGCCAAGCTCAGTGTGGTGGGAGCGGGAATGCGCGGCACCCCGGGCGTGCTGGCCCGGGTGCTAAAAGCTCTGGTAGGCAGCGGGGTGCAAGTGCTGCATACTACCGACTCCAACATCACCATCTCCTGCCTGGTGCCTGAGGAGCAGCTATCCTCGGCCGTGAGAGCCCTGCATGAGGAGTTCGGGCTGTCGGCGTAGTAATTGTCCTGAGATGATTCTGCTCCAGACGCTTTTGCTGGTGGCCCTCTGCGCTCTGATGGCGTTTGGCCTGCAAAAGCAGATTGTTTCTCGGCCCGCTTCGCCCTGGATGATCTGGTTGCGAGGTTTGCAGGGGGCGGCGGCGGGTGTGGGCCTGAGCGCGCTGGTGGCGGTCTTGCTGGCCTTCTCCCTGCCCTACAACGCCGAATCCCGCCACTACGTGTTTGTGGCCCTGGTGATCGGACTGGCCACACTGGGCCTACCCATCGGCGTGTTGCTGGGTATCGTGGTGCACTTTCGCACCGTACCCAGAGCCTAGCTGTTCAAGAGGTCGGTAAAAGTGGCTTGTTCGCGGGCCGGCCGGCGGATCAGGTCGCGGCGGATGTAAGCCAGGTTCTGGAAGATGCGCACCCCGAAGGTCACCACGGCGGCCAGATAGAGGTCGACCCCCAGCACGTCTCCCGCCATGGCCAGGAAGACGGCCAGCAGGGTGTTGGTGACGAAGCCCGTGGTGAAGAGGGTAAAATCAAACTTTTGCTCGATTCCAGCCCGAGCCCCGCCCAGCACCGAGTCCAGGCCGGCCAGGAAGGCTACGCCGGCATACTTGGCACTGGTAAAGGGGAGCTGAAACGGGATGTACCACCCGATCAAGAAACCCAGCACAAGTCCCAGGATGACCAGCAACTCAGGGCTCCGGCGGGCTTTCGGGAGCCGGAGGGGCCGGCTCGGCGTAGCGGTAGACCAGACTTCCGTTGAAGGCGGGCACCTCGAGCTGATCCAGTTTGGTGATCTTGACCTCCACGCCCATGGCGCGCTGCATGTCCATGCTCTGTAGGAAGCCTCCAGGCATGTTGAGAGCGGTGTAGATGTCCTGGGCGTTACCGATGGCCTTGACCTCGTAGGGCGGGGCCAGGCGTACAGCGTTGACCAGAATGGTCGGGCCTACGCAGCGAATGGAGGTGCGGGTCACCAGTCGCTGCTCGTTGACGGCCACGGCTTCTGCGCCCGAGGCCCAAAGCTCGTTCACCAGGGCCTGCAAATCAACATCGTGCACGATATAGAAGTAGGGGTCATCATCCGGAGAGGGACGGCGGCTCGAGTCCGTGAGCTTTACCACCACGCCCGGGCCCTTGAGCGGAAGCAGTCCGGCCTCGAGACGAGCTCGCTCGATTTCCTCGCGGGTGGTGCGAGTGACGTTCTGGCCATCCGACAGGGCCTTCTCGAGATCGACCAGACGCTTGCGGGCATTTTGTAGCTCGGCCGACATCTTGTTGCGCTCTGATTCGGTCAGCTTGAGCTGCACTCGCAGATCGCCCATCTCGGTCGGCTCCTTGACCCGCCGCTGCTGCACCTTGAATTGCACGGCCACCAGCACCCCGAGCAAAATACAGGCGATGCCGACAGGGAGCTGCCAGTTGACTCGACTCGTGGAGGTCGAGGGTTCCACGCTGATGACGTTCCTCCAGGATGAATCGCAGCGTCCACTCTGCGCGGGCGGAGTATAGCACAGGCTTAAGACGGCGTAAAGAACACTCAGTGGGTTTCGGGTTGGGGCGAGGCTGGCTTGAGCACCTTGACCACAGGGGAGGAATACCGCAGGTCGAGCAACACCGGACGACCTTTGGAAGCCGGCAGCCGGGCCCACAACGCCTGCAATAATTGGCGCTTGTAGTCGCGGTGCTCGAGCGTGCCCAGGCGCAGGGTGAGAGGCCAGCCCTGCCAGGTGGTCTCGACGGTCACCGCTTCCAGTGAATCGATAGCGATCAAGGCGGGCTTACCCGGAACGATGCCGTGCAGCAGGGCCAGCGTTTCACCGGCGATCGGCACGATGCCCTGAGATAGGCGCCCTCCCTCTGCAAGAGGCTCGGCCACCATGACACGGGGATGGGAGCTGGGTAAAAGGGCTTTGCGAAGGAGAAAGCCCTGATCATCGGCTAGATACAGCTCCGGTGAAGCCGGGGAGCCCACCAGGAAACGGGGCCGACGCTCCTGGACGACCATTTCGACCGTGCCGGGCAGGCGCACCTCGACAGCCACGCTCTTGACGGCGTGGATAGCCGCTACCCGCTCGGCAACGGTGGCGGGCGACAGCAGCCAGACGGGCGAGCCCTTGGTCAACTGGGCGTGGCTGATAACCTGCTCGCGGGTGAGGTCGCAGAGGCCATGCACCTCGATACGGTTGAGGTGGAATAACTCGGAGAAGAAGAACAGGCCCTGACCGAGAAAGAAGAGCCCCACCAGGAAGAGCTTGCGCAGAGGCACAAGCCGCCGCGGGCGCTCATTGAGGACGCGCGTCTCGCGGCTGCGACGCGCCTCACGGCTGCTGCGCTTGACTTCATGGCTCTTGTAGCGTCGCGCCGGTTGACTGGCGGGCCGGCTTACCGAGCCGGCTCGCCGTTTGGGGGGCGCGCTAACGATCAGGGTTTCCTGGGCAGGCCTCAAACGTGCTCTCGCAAAAAATAGGGTTCTGGGGAGCATTTCGGCGCCTTGAGAAAAATTCCCCCAGAACGAGAATTCGGTTCAAGGAACTCTCAGCCAGGAGTCCCCTCGGTCAATCCGCGTATTGACTGTGGATGTCAACGGTTTTTCGTGCACCGTCGAAGTTTAGCGTGAGCGCACCGACCAGGCCGCCTGCTCGAGCTCGCTCTGCAGCAGCTCGGCCACGTCCTCGGGTGGCAGGCCGGCATTGAGCAGGATGCGCCGGATGAAGCCCGAGGCTTTCTCTCGGGCCGAGCGCTGCTCGGTGTACATCCCCAGGTACTCCTGCCATTCCATCTCGATGTGGGCCAGGCGGACTCGCTCGAGCACCTCGTCGGCATAATCTCGATCCCAGGTGCTCATGGGGGGATAGCCGAGTTCGTGGAGCAGCTCATCCAGGCTCTCTTCCTCGTCCGCCGAGGCACCCGAGAAGGCTGCCAACATTACCTTCAGCTCGTCGGTGGCCGGCTCGGAGCGTACCGAAGCGGGCAGGGCCTGATACCAGCGATTGATCAGAGCCGGCCAGGTTGACTGTCGAGCCAGGCTGACCCGGTCGGCGAAGATCCAGCGAATTCCCTCGTGAAGCTGGCGGCGCGACTCCAGCGTGGCCTCTTCCAGAACCTGGCGCAGGTTCTCGAAGCGGTTGAGCGCCGTATTGGCCACCTCTTCCCAGCGAACCGGAGCGGGGAATCCGAGCGCGGCGGGAAGACGCTCGAGCAAGAGCTGGTGGTGGTGCGCGCGGTGCTCGCGGTTTTGCAGCAGGTCGATCAGGCTGCCCGCATGGGGGGTTCGGTGGTAGACCAGCTTGAGGTTGGTGGGGGGCAACCGATCGAACCAGCTCAAGAGCTGCTCGGCTGTCTCCTGCAATGTCGCTCCCCCCTGACTCGCCGGCCCCTCAGGCTTGAGCAGGCGCAGCAACTCCTCAAGGAAGCCCTGCTCCTCTGGGGGCACCTCGAAGTGCTCCACCCGCCACTTGGCAGGATGCCGCGCCAACTCGTGGATGCGGGCAGCGTCCAGGGTCGTGGGGGCCGACTCACCCAGTCGATAGAACGCCAACCGGTCCTGCCAGTACCAGGCGGCCACCCCGAACAGCAACTCCACCGTCGGACCGGGCAGGTTGTAGGGAGGGCGCATGAGGGCCGTGACTGTATCCACCGGGTTGAGTCGCTGCCGGCAGGTCTCGTCAGAGAGCAGCCGGGACAGGAGGAAGGACAGGGCCCCTCCCAGCCCGGTCTCAGGCAAGGGATCCCGCAAGCGATAGCGGCGCCAGGGCCCCCCCTCATCCACGGGCTGGAACAGACCTCCCTCTACCAGGCCGGTGTAGAGAGCCTTCAGGGCCGGATAGTCGCCCCGGCGCAGCACCAGCTCGCGAGTCCCACAGCCGAGCAGGTAGTCGAGCGCCTGATAGCGGCGCGACCGGGCACTGGCAGGGTCTTGCGTGGTGGAAAAGCAAAAATCCCCCACCGTGGTCAGCGGACCGGTGCAGCTCTGGACGACCTGGCTGAGGAACCGCTCCAGGCCGGCCGCGTCCAGGCTGCCGTGACATTTCTTCTGGTGCCAGAACTCGAGTTTCTGGGGATCGGTCAGGTCGCACAGCGATTCTTCCAGCTCCGCTTCGCTCTGGCGCAGCAGGTCCGCGAGCTCGAGATACTCGCTGGAGGTGGGGTCGCTGAAAGCGGGGTCGGCCGAGCGAATGCGCCGCAGCCCTTCGATGTCGTGCGCCATGGCCACGTAGTTGGTCGGGGTTGTCGGCAGGCCCACCACCAGGCGGGGGTGAGCCAGCTCGGTCTGGCACAGCATGGCGACCTGGTCTCGCTCGGGTGGATTCTGGGCCACGACGTAGGCTAGCAGCAGGTCTCCCTGGTATGCGCCGGGTCCGGGCTCCTTCTGTTGCGCCTGAGCCACCAGTTGATCGAGCTGAGAAGGCAGAACGAATCGGGTGCGCACGAAGCGGTCTGTGGAGAAAGTACGGTTGATCTCTGACAGACGCAGCGGGGCCGAGGAGACCTGACGTTCTACCAGGCCCAGCAGGTCGATCTCTAGCTCGATCTTGCGCCGATCCGAGCGCAGCAAGCGGTCGAGGCTGGGCCGCTCGACTTCGAAGTCGAACCAGAAGCGCCGGTTCCGGAAGGTCAGGACCTTCCGGTCCACCAGGGAGCGCAGGCTCTGCGCCGCCAGGGGTTGCTCGCGGGCCCCCAGGTGCAGCGACCAGATCACGTGCTCGGGCGAGGTGTTGACCCGCTCCTGGCCGCCCACCTGCAGCACCCAGACAGCACGCAAGAGACGACGCGCCATCGGGACATCCTGAGAGGACTCCAGGGCCCGCTCCAATTGGGCGTGCGCTTGTCGCAGGAGCGGGTCGGTCTTGAGCTGAGGCTCGAAATAGGAGTAGAGCAGGTCGACCGTGTAGAGTGAAAGCCGGCCGTTGGGCTGGGCAATGGCAAAGTTGTTTAGGAAGTACTGAAAGCCTCCGGCGGCGTGCTCTTGAAAGAAGCTCAGAGCGGTTCTCTCGGTCGCGGCGAGGCGCATGGCCAGGCGCGGCAGCAGGAAGGTGGCCGCCGGATGGAGCGGATAGGCCCCCTCCATGGCAAACTCCTGACACCAGGCCGTATCCTGCTCGTGGTAGGTTCCCGCCTCCAGAGTGCTCTTGAGCAGCCTCTGCATGTCGGGATGGGAGGTCAGCTCCGCCCACAGCTCGGGGGACTGATGGGCCAGTACGTTGGCAGCCAGGAACTCCTCCCATTCCCCCTGGCGGGTCAAAAGGTGCAGGGGCAAGATGTCCCGGAAGGAGCGGGTCAGTTGGGCTTCTTCGCGCGGGTCCTGGCCGACCGATCGGGTCAGGGCCCCCACCAGCACGAAGGGCA
>CAYYHB010000204.1:0-8183 GCA_964471395.1 uncultured Burkholderiales bacterium
TCCGTGGAATACTTCTTCACTCTGAGTCCCTCCCTCAGCTAGGCAAGTGCGTGTGAGAACGTTGGGGCGCGAAAATCCGCGTCACCTGGCTCGCAAGCCAGTTTTGGCGCCGCTGAGCCACCGACAATTCCAGCGCTCGGCAGGGAATTCCTTCACAACAGCCCTGCAGGGAGAAACTTTGTGCGACCTCAATCAACCAGAGCCACGACTTCTACCTCCAGGCGGGCACCCCGGGGCAAACCGGCCACGGCCACTGTCGAGCGAGCCGGGGGCGGGTCAGGCAGGTACTCTCCGTAAACCCGGTTGACCTCCGCAAAGTCGTCCATGGTGACCAGGAAGATCACCGTCTTGACCACTCGTTCCAAGGAGGTGCCTGCCGCCTGGAGCACGGCCTTCAAATTCTCCATAACCCTGCGGGTCTGGGCCTCGAGGTCGCCCTCCACAAGCTGACCCGTGGCCGGGTCGAGAGGGATCTGGCCCGAGCAAAAGAGCAGATTTCCGGCTAGCACGCCTTGCGAGTAGGGGCCGATTGCGGCCGGGGCATGTTGAGTTGAAACGGCGCTGCGGATCATGAAGAGATCGGTCCTCCTATCGGTTTGCGATGCAAGCGCGCCAGGCGGCGAGCTTCCAAAAGAGTGGGCAAGTCATCCACGTTGAAGGCGCTTTCGGGGAAGGGGGTCTCGATGCCAGCGCAGGCCACCCCGCCGAGCACCCGACGCCCTGCTTGCTCAGCCCGCCCGATGGTGAGCCGCCCGAGAACAAAAGCCAGCACCGACCCCAGGCCCATGATACGGGAGAGCGCCAGGGGATTCTTACGCTGGCGCGTGATGGCCACCAGTGCCGTCTGGACGCGCTCGAGGACGCAGGGGCGAATGAGGAAGAGACCCGTTCCGCAAAAGGTTCCCTCGGCCAGTCGGGCCCAGGTATGGCGAAGGCCCGGGTAAGCGCGCTCGGAGTGCTCACGTCGCAAAAATCCATAGCAAAGGTCCGCATCGGGTCGACGCCGACAGCGGTCAACAAAGTCGGTCACCGCTTCGGGAGTCAAAAAGGGCAAATCGCCGGTCACCGAGAGAACGGGGTGCTCGGGAAAACGCGCTTGGCGCAGCCCGTTGCCAAAGGACTCGAGGATGTTGGCTCCAGCAGGGACCACGGCGTCAGCTGCACCAAAGTGGGCGGGGTCGAGCTCTGCGGCGGGGACGGGACTGACCAGGACAACCCGGTCGACCCGCACCGAGGCCTTGACTGCCTGAAGAGGGTGCGCTGCCATGGGAGCATCGCCAATAGGCACCAGGCCCTTACCAGCCGGCTCGACCTCGCCAGCGGGAAGATGGCCAAATCGGCCACCCGCCAGAATCTGGGCGTCCACGCGAGCGGGAAAGCTCACCGCTGGCCTCGGAATCGAGTGCAGGTCACTCGCCCCACACCGTTGAGTCGGGCGGCCACAGCTGCCG
Organism: uncultured Burkholderiales bacterium; assembly: GCA_964471395.1. Taxonomy (GTDB): domain Bacteria; phylum Vulcanimicrobiota; class Xenobia; order Xenobiales; family QWHO01; genus QWHO01. The sequence goes on from CAYYHB010000204.1 coordinate 1,452, forward strand.
CCCCGGAGGACACAAGACCAAAGAGGCAAGAACCGCTGCCCGAGAGCAGCACTCCCTGGCAGCCAGCCTCCAGCATAGCCCCGCGCAGATCGACCAGCCGCGGCTCCAGGCGACTGGCCGGAGGCTCGAGATCGTTGGCCAATCCGGCGACCAGGGCCCCGAAGTCGCCCTGCTCGAGCGCCCCCACCACGCGCTCGGAGGCTCCGGGTGCCACACGGACTGGCTGCTCGTCCCAAGCTCGATAGACAAGCCCGGTGGCCAGGGCAAACGGTGGCTGCAAAACCACCACCTCGCAGGCCGGCGGCCTGGCCACCGATTGGAGCAGATCGCCCCGACCCAGGCCGCGGGCGGCCCCTCCCCGAATGCCAAAGGCCACGTCCGCCCCCAGCTCGGCTCCGATGCGCTCAAGCTCGGCGGGAGAATATCCCAAAGACAGAAGCTCGTTAGCCCCCACCAGAACGGCAGCAGCATCGGCGCTTCCGCCCCCCAGACCGGCACCGGCCGGGATCCGCTTGGTGAGGCGCACGCTTAGCTCAACCCCCAGTCGGTTGAGGGCCTGCACGGCCAGATTCTTCTCGGCGGGGCCCAGCGAGAGGCCCCCCTCCACCTCGCTGACGACCTCCAGGCCCGAGCCCGGAGCCAGCTCGATCTCATCGCACCAGTCCAGCCATGCAAAAACTGTGTCTAACTGGTGATAGCCACCCGGCAGCAGGCCGAGCACCTCCAGGGCCAGGTTCACCTTAGCCGGGGCACTGATGGTCAAGACGGCCAGGCTACTTGTCCTCTGCATCCTCTGGCTTGTCAGCGAGGAGGGTCTCGTAGACCAATGGCGTGTTGGCAACCTGGGAGACTTCGCGAGCAACAGCGAGCACCTGGGCGTAGTCCTCCACTGGAATCCAGGGCTTTTTCACCACCAGCCGACTGTAAAACCAGGCTTCTCGCCCTTCCTGGCGGGTGGTGAGAAGAAAGGAGACGTAATTGTTGTCCACCTGCACCGAGCTCGGCATGGACAGGATCTTGCTGCCCTCGGGCAGCATCAGATGTACCTGGCTGTCATCCCGGAAAGGGTGGTCGAACTGCAGCGGATGCTCGCGGTCAGCCGGGCTGTTCACCAGCGAAGCGATGCGCTGATCGAGTTGGATGGGGATGCTCACCTGGCGCTTGTTGCCTTCGACCGCAACGTAGTCCGGCACGATGAGAGTCATCCCCAGCGGGAAACCCGGGCCGGCCGGCTCTTTATCCGGGAAGTAACGCTCGTGAACCTGGGCCAGAGGAGAATAACTCTGGGCGATAGCCGCAAACAGTGAGCGCAGAATGGTATCCCGCCGACTCCTCTCAGAGCTCGCCAGGGCGCGCACGGCTTCGCGCAGGAAGGTGGCCGACTCCCCAAACTGCTCTTTGGAGATAGCCAGCTCAGCGCTCCCCTGCTCATCAACTCGAGCCTCGATACGTGTCTCGTCGCGGTTGGCGTCAAAGGCGTCGACGCTGGCGTCAGCCAGCCGAGGCCCCTCGGGACCGAGGAAGAGGGCCGCCCGGCCCTGGAAGCCTCCCGGCGGTCCCGGGAGAAGTTGACCCGGGTGAGCCGGGTCGAACCAGAAGGGCTTGCCACCCACGTCGGGCAGATAGAGTAGCACGCGGCCCACCTGGGTGGGCTGGGGCAGCAGCCGGGCCACCTCTTCTGCAGGCTCGGTGAAGGCCAGCACGGGCTCGGACCGGAACCCTGCGAAATCAAGCATGGCCGAGACCAGGATCGAGGTATCCATGTACGAGAGCACCGGCTCATCGATCAGCTCGCTCACCCTGTTGGGCAGAAACTGCTCGTAGGACAGATCGACCTGCTTCTTGGAGGCCACCACCCAGTCAAGGATGGCCTGGACCCGGGCCGCGGGCATGGCCGCCGTAGGGATCAGCCCCGAGGTGATCATTCCCAAACGGGGCCCACCGGCCACGTTCTCGCGCCAACTGGAATAAAACCACTCTCCCAGATCATTCCAGGACTTAAAACTGGACAGGTCCACTCGCCTGAGCAGCGATTCTGCCTCGGGCATAGCCGGCTCAGTGCGCAGGGCGGCCTGCTCACTGACCTGCCAGCGCAGCACCTGGTTGCCGTCGGCCTCGGAACGGGCGGGCCGCGAAGGAACCAGGCCGGGAGCGGCCCAATGAACGTCCGTTCCCAGCGGAGCCTTGACGGTAAAGATAGAAACTAGCAGCGGCTCGGGATTCTGGACGTAGGACGTAGCCCACCAGGCGTTGCGATAGTGCGGCTTGCGGGTTGTGGTGAGCCGGTATTCCAGCACCGACCCGGGCACCAGCCTGGGGAACTCGAACTCGAAACGGCGGTAGTCTCCATAAACCTTGGACTTGGGAAGCAGAGGGGCGTCCACCACGGCGCCGGGCGCGAGATCGTGGACCACCTGGTCAGGCCCGATGACCCGAGCCTCGTGCAGCTTGACCTCTCCGTGGCCCTGGCGGTAAACGCGAACCAGCGACTGATGGGGCTCGATCCCTTCGCTGGTAAGAATCTTCACGATGTCATACTCGCTGTAGGCCGTGGACGCGTCGCTCCTCAGCTCGAAACCTATGTCGTCATAAAGAATGATGGCTCCGGCCTCGGGGAATTGCTGAGTTCCGGGGGAGTTGACGAAACGGCTGTCCTTGCGAAGCAACGTCCGCCCTGGCTGGCCCTGAACCGAGCCGTGAAGACCGACGGAAAGGAGCAGTGCCCCCAGTAACCAGACTCGTCCTCTAAGCATTCTTGAAAACCGTTCCTCTACGCTGGTCGGTGGCCCTGTTCTTTGCTCACTCGGGGCCCGCGTGGTGACAGGCGACCTGATGTCCACTGGCCTTCTCCACCAGGGCCGGAATCTCTTCTTTGCAAACCGCGCTGGCCAGCGGGCACCGTCCGGCGTAGGCACAGCCCTGGCCGGAGCTTGCCCCGGTCAACAGCTGCACCGACTCGCCCGCACGCTGACTCGGGTCAGGGATGGGCGCAGCCGCCATCAGGGCCCGGGTATAGGGGTGCAGGGGCGCCGAGCAGACCGTTTCGGCCGGGCCCTGCTCGACCAGCCTTCCTCGGTAGAGCACGGCGACCCGCTGGCTCACCATGCGCACCACGGCCAGATCGTGGGCGATGAACAGCATGGAAAGGCGGCGCTCCTCCTTGAGGTCGAGCAGCAGGTTGAGCACCTGGGCCTGCACCGAGACATCCAGGGCCGAGACAGGCTCGTCGGCGACGATCAGCTCGGGTTCCACGGCCAGGGCGCGAGCGATGCCGATGCGCTGGCGCTGGCCACCCGAGAACTGGTGAGGGTAGCGCTGGGCGTGCTCGGCGCGCAGCCCGACTCTCTCCAGAAGCGCCCGAACTCGCTCTGGAATCTCGGCCCGCGGAGCCAGGCCATGCAGCACAATGGGCTCGGCCAGAATCGTCTGGATCGAGTGGCGGGGATTCAAACTACTGAACGGGTCCTGGAAGATGAACTGAGCCTTGCGCCGGAAGCTGAGAAGGTCACGCCGGGCCAGCAGGTCCTCGCCCTGGAAATAGAGCTCGCCCGAGGTCGGCTCCAGCAAACGCAGGGCCATCCGGGCGGTGGTGCTCTTGCCTGAGCCCGATTCGCCCACCAGCGCCAGCGTCTCGCCCGGATGGACCGCAAAGCTCACTCCGTCGACCGCTCGAACCAGAGAGCCGCCGCCTCCGAACATTCCGCCCCCGGAGGCGAAGGTTCGGCTCAGCTCGCGAGCTTCCAGCAGGGGGCTGCTCATGCCACGCGATCGGCAAAGAAGCAAGCGCTGAAATGACCGGGCTCCAGCTCGGTCAGAGGCGGTCGCTCACTCTGGCAGCGGTCCTGAGCCAGGCGACAGCGAGGAGCGAACGGGCAGCCGCCAGGAAGGCTGCGCAGATCGGGGGGCTGGCCTGGAATGGCCGGCAGGCGGCCGGGCGGCCGGTCGAGACGGGGCACCGAAGCGATCAGGCCCGCGGTGTAGGGGTGCCGGGGTCGGCTGAAAAGGCGCGCGGTGGCAGCCCGCTCAACGATCTGGCCAGCATACATGACGGCCGTCTCATCGGACTCCTGGGCCACCACCCCCATATCGTGCGTGATCAGGAGCACGGCCGAGTCCGACTGCCGTCGAATGTCTCGCAGCAGGGCCAGGATCTGAGCCTGTATCGTGACGTCCAGAGCCGTGGTCGGCTCGTCGGCGATCAAGACCGCCGGCTCGCAGGCCAGAGCCATGGCGATCACCACTCTCTGGCGCATTCCGCCCGAGAACTGGTGAGGATAGTCGTCCACTCGGAGGCCAGGCTCGGGGATCTGGACCCGGGCCAGCAGCTCGATGGCCGCCTGGCGCAGGGCACCTCCCCGCAAGCCCCGGTGCACCGCCAGCGGCTCGGCCACCTGGCGGCCGACCGTCAGCACCGGATTGAGAGCCGTGAGGGGGTCCTGAAAAATCATTCCCAGCCGGTTGCCGCGCAGACGGCGGAGTTCGGACAGGGGGAGCTCGAGCAGATTGCGCCCCTCGAACTCGATGCGACCTGCCTCCACCTTGCCGGGAGGGGCGATCAGCCCCAGGATGGACATAGCGCAAACACTCTTGCCCGAGCCGGACTCGCCCACCACGGCCAGGGTTTGGCCAGGAAAAAGCTCAAAGCTGACCCCGTCGACCGCGGTCAGCTTTCCTTGCTCGGTGGCAAAACAGGTGGTCAAGCCCCGCAGGGCCAACACCGGAGTCTGACTCACTTCCCGCCGGTGACGCTTTTGATAATCTTGTTGACAGGCTTTTTGACCGAGTCGGGCACGTGGGGCCAGGCGAAGTACCCACCCACCAGCAAGAGGATCAAGATCACTGTCTTGATCAGGGCAGCCCGCTGGCGCTCGGCTGCCAGAGCCGCCTCGTCGGCCCGCAGCTTGGTCATCTTCTCGGCCGAGGTGATGCTGTTCTGGTGGCACTGATCGCTGCAGAATTTGCCCTCGGGCGTGGTGTAGGTGCACTCCTCACAGATCGGCTTGAGGCAGGACTTACACTTGGTATCGGTCGGTCGCTCCTGGTGCTTGAGACAATGTGATTGTGCCATGCTTTACTCCACCATTGTGATCGAAGTCGCGCCGGGTCCCAGCGGGATCCGGCGGTCCACCGTCTCGCGGGTGGCGCTGACGACCACCACCTCGCCTTGCTCGGTAACGGCCCAGATCTCGTCTCCCTGCAGGGTGGCCGCCGTCAGCTTGCCCCCAACCGTAACCGCTTTGGACAGGCTCAGCTCGACCGGCGAAAGTGGCCCGAGCGTACCGCTCTCGTTGACCACCCAGATCTTCTGGCCATCGGGAGGAACGAGAATGGCGAACGGGCGGGTTCCGCCCGTATCCCGGCCGGTCCTGAGCGCCTCGGAGCAATTGGGCAGACGATAGCTCTGGATGTGACCATCCACGGGTAGAGCTACCAGCAGGGCGGACTTGTTGGCCGACAGCGCCACGGCGCCGGCACCAGCCAGGGGTACTTTGAGCAGCTCCTTGACCACCGGATAGGGCTCCACGCACACCAACTCGTTACCCGTGAGGCTGGAGAGGTAGAGCTTGCGGCCGCTGAGATCGGGACCGCCCTCCGGGGCGGGGGAGGCGCCCGGGTCGGGCACGGGAGCGTCCAGGGCCATCCCCTGGGCATCCCGGCCCAGCGGCACCAGGCCGATCATCGCGTCCTTGCGCTTGAGCGGTCCATCCTTCTGTTCGGGAAGGGGCTTGGAGTCGAGCGACACGATGGAGACCTGGCCCATCTCGGAGTTCAGCAGGTAGAGCAGCAAGCCGGAGGGGTCAACCAGCAGACGCCGGCAACCCGGATCGATCTTCAGCTCGCCCACGATACGATTGCTGCGGGTGTTGATCAACTTGAGAAAACCGTTCTCCGTGGATGCAAAGAGCTTCTTCCCATCCGGGCTTGCAGCCACCGCCAGAAACCTGTCCTGCTCGATAGGAATGCGCGTCAAGACGGTCTTGTCGGCCCGATTGACCACATAGATGGCATTGCCGCATGCAACGTAAGCGGCGGCCCCCTGCCGGGCCAGGATAGGGGGATTGAGTAGCTGGTTGCTGTACCACAACAGTGCGATCAGCCCCACCACTTCCAGGGCCACCAGGTAAACCGGCTGCTTGAGAAAACCCCAGAGCAGATTCTGCCAGGCGCGCGTATAGCTGTAGCTCCAGCGAGCAAAGCGGGCCAGACCGAAGTTGATCTTGCGGACCTCCACCTTCTCTTGGACAGGAGGGTGGAGGACGTCGTTAAGGTTCTTCTTGAGCTCCTCAAAGGAGAAGTAGAGCCCCTTATCCTCGGCTGACAGACAACGGTTGATGACCTTGGCCAACTCTGGACTGACCGGGTCGGACTGCGAGCAGCCAAAGGGGCCTGGCTCCTTACGAGCCAGAAAGAAGAACACCGTCTCTCCGAACTTGCGGATGTCACTTGCGATCACCGAGGCCTGGGCGGAGAACTCGGGCGCGTCCTCGTCGCCCAGGAAGCGATCGAGGCCGAAGTTGATCAACTTGAGCTTCCCGTCGGAGTCGACCATGATGTTGGACGGGTCAAGGGCATCAAAAATGAAGGGCTTGGGGCGATTGTGCAAATAGTGCAACGCATCGCATAGAGCGATGCCCCACTCCAGCACCTGGGGCTCAGGCTGGCCCTTGACGCTCATTTCGAGCAGGGTCTTCATGGTGATGCCATCGACCCGCTCGAGCACCACATACTGAC
>CAYYHB010000205.1:0-8129 GCA_964471395.1 uncultured Burkholderiales bacterium
CATCTTTCTGGCGGGCGAGCTCGATGAAGATGAAGCCCACTCTTCCCAGAGCCTGGTGGCCGCCGCCAGCATGGAGCCGGCCAATCCGCTGGAAGCTGCGGCCAACGTGATTCGCGACCCGGATGGTCTGTACCGCCGGTTCCCGCTGAGTTTTGTTGATGGTCAGACGCTGGCTTTTTTTGCTCGCATGCTTGAGCTCGGTACCGGGAAGAGGTTCGAGCTCGACGCAGACCGGGTTACCTTCGATGGCCGACCCGTGGTGACCGAGTTACCGGGACCGACGCTGCGCTTCAACGTTCCGGGCCCCCCGGGAACCATCCCTTCCGTCTCGATGGCCGAGCTCATCAAGCGAGTTCGCAAAAATGAGCCTCTGACCCAGTTTCAGGGCAAGCTCGTCTTCCTGGGACCGGCCGCCCCCAGTCTGCAGGACTACCGCCCCACGGCCTACCTGTTGGGGAAGGACGGCCGGCAACATCTCGGTATCGAGCTGCACGCGGCTGCCGCGAACACGGTCTTGACCGGGCGTTACATCCGTCCGGTGCCGGTTGCTCTGGCGATAGGCCTGACGTTTGTCGGCGTCCTGGTGAGCGGGCTGCTGGCGGCGACCTTCTCCACTCGCAGAGCAGCAATCTCCTTTCTGGTCCTGGGGCTTGCTTATCTTGTGGTGGCCGAGGAGCTCTTTGCTCGTTCCGGATACTGGCTTCCCATCGCGGTGCCGGCGCTGGGGGGGGTGCTGGGTCTGTCGGGTGGTTATCTGGTGCGCTATCTAACGGTCAATCAGTACACCCGGATGGTCAAGGAGTTGTTCGGGCGCATGGTAGACCCTCAGGTGATGAGCGAAGTTCTGCGTAATCCCGACTTCGTGGCCTTCGGGGGGGTTCGCCAGGAAGTCACCATCTTCTTCTCCGACATCAACAACTTCACGCCCATGTGCGAGGGGCACACGCCGGTGGATGTGATCGGCATGCTCAACGACTACTTCGGGGAGATGGTCCGGATCGTCCGGGCCCAGAAGGGTACGCTCAAGCAGTTTGTGGGTGATGAGATCATGGTCATTTTTGGAGCCCCCGCAGTCATGCCCGACCATGCAGCCCGAGCGGTGGAAACCGCGCTCTTGATGCGCGAGCGTCTGGCCGAGCTCAGCGCAGAGGCCGGCGGCAAGGACGGTTTCTACGATGTCAAGATCGGCATTCACACCGGGCAGGTCGTCATGGGTTACGTCGGATCCGAGCTGCGCTCGGAGTACGCGGCCGTGGGGGACGTGGTGAACCTGGCCGCGCGCATCGAGGCCACCACCAAGAAGCTGGGAGCCGACATCCTGGTCAGCAAAGCCACCAAGGAAGCGGCTGAGGGACATCTGAGCGACCTGGAATGGACCTCCTTCGGGCTGCAAGAGTTCAAGGGAAAGACCGAGCGGGTGGAGCTCTTCACCGTGCGTCGCCGATTGAACATTCCCCAATCCGCAGCGAGGGAGTGACCAGCGGCCCGGCGAAGTGACTCCTGGTCGTGTGGGCCCGGGCCGTTTCCTCGTGAAGGGGACAGTGACCAGGTCCACCGGGGGGAGAAATTGGCCGGCTCCATGCGAGGGACTCTCGTCGAATTCAATGTCAGAGCTTGAACGCCTTACGGAGTTCTTGCGTGGCTCGAACGAGCCATGGGAGCCTCCCTGGTTTCGTCCCGAAGATCTCCTATGGCACAGTTACGTCGAGCTGCAGGCGGTGCGCGTTTGTTCCGATCAAGCCCTGCACTCCGCCCTGACGGATGCCTTCGAGCTGCTTCATTCCAACCCGCGTCTTCGTTTGGCCGTCAGTCAGCTCTGGTTGACCCGACCCCAGACACCGCTCGAATGCACCTTCTGGCGGCTCAAGCGGGACAAGGAGGATTTCCTGCTCGAGCCAGATGGTCCGGCCCGATTGCGGGCCGAGGTGCTCGAGCCTTCGCGCCTGGAGGTAGCCCGCAAGGCGTTCCAGGCCGGAGCGGCTCCGGTTGAGCTGGCTCAGGTCCTGGAGCAAACGATCGAGCGCCGCCCGGTCGCAATGCTGGTCCCCTCGAGTCCTGCCTGGCCCGAGTTGGTAGCGCCTCAGAGGGGAACCTGTGCTTTTGCCTGGCTGGCGGGGCAGAGCTACGAGCTGCCCGATGGGGGCTGGCAGGAGCCAGTCTGGGGCCTGGCTCCTTCGCTTGAGCAGAAAGCTGTGACTGAGCTTGTCCAGGCCCATCCGGTGGTGGTTGTCCAGGGGGGAGCGGGAAGCGGCAAGACGCATCTTGCAGTCGCCCTGGCCGGCCACGCACTGGCCCGGGGACAGAGGGTGCTGGTCGCCTTCCCCACGCTCACTGCTCAAAAGGTGTTTCAGAATCGACTGGCCGGCATGCTGGCCCAGCCGCTCACGCCTGGCGGTGACCTGGCCAAGCTCAAGTTGGAGCTCGAGGATGCCGAGCTCGACCTGTTCAAGCGGGTGGCCCAGGAGCAGGGGAGCCACGCGGCCGATACGGCCCGAGCTGTCGTTCAGCTCAAGAGCCAGCACGATTGGCTGGCCGGGCCCCTCCTGACGGTCGAGGTTCCGCTCTCGGATGCAGAGCTCGGGGAGCTCTACGGCCTCTGCTCGGCCAAATCCGAGCTGGACGCTCCTCGAGGGAAGATGCCCGAGCCGGCTGATTTGATGCCTCCGGAGGAGTTGGGCCGGTTGAACGATCTCGAGCAAGATCTTGGCCTGTCCAACGATACTTGCTGGGCCCGAGAGACCCCACCCGAATCGCTGGAGCCCCTCCTGGAGGCAGGTCGCCAGTTGTTCGAGTCGTTGCAGGGGCAGGAAGACTGGTGGGTGCAGTGCGCCTGGTCGGCCTTCTGCTCGGACGATGCTCGCAAGCGCTGGGGACAGCTTTCGCTCGACATGGACAAGAGTCGCAAGGACCGGGCCCACCTGGAGCGCCTGGTTCGAGACCATGAGCCGGAACTGGCTCGCGACCTGGGCGAGGATGAGCAGATCGAGATCTGCTACGAGATTCTCGAGCATCTGCTGCGAGGGGGCAGCCTGAAGGGTGTCTCGACAGCTTTCAAGGGGCGCTGGAAGAAGATCCTCAAGGGAGCGCGGGTTCAGGGTCACGCGCCCGCGACGCCGGAAGACTTCCGTGCCCTGGTGGCTTCGGTGCATCTGGGCCGCCTGCAGATGGCGGAGCATATGCGCTTGCTCGAAGAGCTCGAGAAAGTTCGCTATCCTCCACCGCAGGCCCAGGGGGATCCGATCGAAGCGATAAGGCGTGCGCTGCGCTGGCCTTTGGAGCGATTTGCGCCCTTCGAGAAGCAGGCCCGGCAGGCTGGACTCATGCTAGACAAGGCCGCTCCCCCCCCCAATGAAACGGCCAGCCTGGCTGACCTGCGCCACCTCGAGCGCTTTCTGGAGAAAGAGCTGGAAGGGCTGATCCGCCGTCGGCGCCTCTGGCTCGAGCGGATTGCCCTGACGGAGAAGGCCCGGTCGACCCAACTGGCCCTGGCCCGGTTCCCGGAGGTGGGCAAGGACCTGCTCAAAGCTCTCAACGATCGCAACCATGCCGAATATCGAGCCGGACTCGACAAGCTCGCCCAGTGGAAGCGGCGCATTCCCCTCATGGATCGCCGGGAGACTCTGCTGGCCCGACTCGAGGCCGGTGCCCCGGGCTGGGCCAGGTGCTTGCGCGAGCGACGGGCACCGCACCATACCGGTCAGCTTCCTGGCGACCCGCACCAGGCCTGGGAATATCGGCTCCAGCGCGATCTACTCGATGCCTGGGAGAGACAGGACATCGACGCAATGCACCAGGAAGTGGGGGCTCGCCGGCGTCGGCTCGAGCAGGCCTACCGGGCCGGTCTTCCCCGTCAGGCAAAGACACTCGAGGTGGGACTCCTCGACCAGCTCTCTCCCTCGGGCGAGTTCGATCTGGTTGTGGTGGATGGCGCTCAGCGGGCCGATTTGCACCACCTTGGCCTGTTGATGCAGGGCCAGCGCGTGGTCTTGCTGGTCGATACGCAGCCGCCGTTCGGTCTGCCCCCGGCGGCCGAAGGTGCGGCTCGTCGGGCCCGTCAGTTGCTCGGCTGTCTGGGCGTCGCAAGCGGACAAGAGAGCTTGCTCGAACTGCTGGCCAGAGCCCCGGTGCTTCGCCTGACCCAGAATTTCCGGGCCCGGGCCGATCTGTGCCTGCACCTGGACAGCGAGGGCCCGGGGCGGCCATCTCGGGTGGCCGTGTCTCCGGTCGTCCCCTGTGACCTTCGCGGCGACTGGCGTCACCCTGCGGCCCTGGCGACGGCTCTGCTGCGCACGCCCGAGTACCCCTTTTATCGGGTTGCTCTGGTGGTGGAAGACGCGCGAATTGGCCTGCGCATTCGCCGTTTTTTGGAACGCGTCTTGAACCCCTCGGAACGGGGACGTCTGCGCTGCGGAATTCTGTCCGAGCTGGAAGGAGAGGAGTTCGACCTGGTGCTGGCTCCTGACCGGCGGGCCTTCGGCCTCGCGCGCGAGCAGGTCTGGCTGCTTGGGGGGATGGGGACGTCCCCGATCGAGCCGGGTCTTCATCCGGGCTCGACCCTCAGCCTCAAGGTTGTCGAGCGGCTGCTGGAGGCTGGTTACCGTTTGCACGCCAGCCCCTATGGAATTCGCGTGGAAGGCGAGGGGGGCGCGGTGCTGCTTCACGTCTACGGGGAAGGCGAAAGCCGCGAGGCGCTCTCTCTGGAGAGCTGGCTCGAGCAGCATCTGGGCTGGAATCACCTGCGGGTCTGGCCGAGTCGATTCTATCAGAATGCGGATAAGAGCCTTGCGACTTTGACCGACCGGTTGAAGGGCCTGGGCCTTACGGCCTGGCGCCCATTGGCCATTCATCCTGTGGAAGAGAAGGCCGAGTTCCTGCTGGATGGCTGGGGAGCAGTCAAGCCGGAGCCTGTTCCCGAGCGCCCGACCGCTCGCGAGTCGTATGCGCCCTCGAGCGGGTGGCAGGATGCTGCTCCTCCGCCTCGACCCGAGCTCGTGGCCGCGGAGCCTGATTCGACACCGGTGTCCGCCTCCTGGCCCCAGGAGCCAGTCGGCCTGGCGCGGTCCGTGGCGGCCACCCCCTGGCCTCCGGAGGCCCCCGACGCGGCCAGCGTCCCCCTGCCTGGCCCTGTTGTCGATGCCTGGCCAGCCGAGCCGGCCGGCTTGCCTCGAGCCCAGCTGCCCCCCCCCTCGGCGGACGCCTGGCCTTCTCAGTCTGGGCCCGAGCCGGAAACCTCCCCGTCTCAGCCTGGAGCCAAAGCCCGGATTTCGCCGAAACATTCGACCGAGCTGCCTCCCCCTTCGACGCAGGCCTGGCCGTCCCAGCCTGCGCCCGAGCTGCCTGCCCCTTCGGCGCAGGCCTGGCCGTCCCAGCTTGCGCCCGAGCTGCCTGGCCCGTCGGCCCAGGCCTGGCCTTCCCAGCTTGCGCCCGAGCTGCCTGCCCCGTCGGCGCAGGCCTGGCCTTCCCAGTCTGCGCCCGAGCTGACGCCTTCCGTTTCAGCCTGGCTGGACGAGCCGGCAGGTTTCCCTCCCCCCGATGCTGGGGATTGGCCTCCAGCCGAGGGTTTGCCCCGCCCTTCGGCTGAAGCCTGGCCGGACCAGCCGTCGTGGGGGTCCCCATCTCTCCCTCAGTCGCGTCCCCGTCCCAAACCTCCCAGTTTTGCCCAGTCGTCCCAAGAAGCTGAGCCCGCTGGCCGGCGAGCTGAGCAGCCACTTCAGCCTGATCATCCGATGAAGCCCGAGACGATCGGACCGGGGCCTGGGGAGGTCATTGCGTCCGAGCAGACGGTCGAGCCCAAGCCTACTGAGGTCGTGCAGCCGGTCGAGTCGGTCAAGCCCAGGACTCATAAGGCCAAGGAGCCGGCCGGGCCTGTGAAGGTAAAGCCGCCCAAAGCTGAGGAGCCGGTAGATCCGGTCAAGCCCAAGCCTTTTAAAGCCCCGGAGGCGTCCGAGCCTGTGAAGGTCAAGCCGCCCAGAGCTACCGATCCGGTCAAGCCCAAGCCTCTCAAAGCCCCGGAGTCGGCCGAGCCTGCGAAGGTGAAGCCGCCCAAAGCCCAGCCCGAGTCTCCCACTGTAAAGCCGCTGTCCGCGCCTGCGAAAGTAAAGCAACCAGAGTCGGAGTCGCCCCCGGCCAAGCCAGTCGAGATTGCAGAGGCCGGCGAGGGTCAGGCGGACCGAGCCAGGCCATCCAGGGCCGCAGGACCATCGGGTCCCGTGCCCCAGAAATCGGCCGACAGGTCAGCCGGCACACAGCGCCTGGGGCGACCTGAGTTCGGCCAGAGGCTCGAGTTTTCGGCCAGCGCCAGACGTCCTCCGGCGCCCAATTCCCGCCGGCCGGCGCCTCCTAAGGTCGTCCGGCCAGCCCCCCGCAAGGCCTCGAGCCCAGCACCCGTGGTCGCTCTCGACTATGACGACGCCGCCAACGTGATGCTGCAGGCATTTGAGCTATTGCGGCAGGTGGACGCGGGGGCCCTGGCTGAGCTGGCCGAGGGCGTGACCGGAGTCGAGATGAAGCGTGCCGGTCGCGAGGCCCGTCGCGCCCCGCGACTGGTCTGTCTTTACGAGGTGAACTGCCAGATCGGGACCCGACGCTTTCCAGCCGTAGTCAGCGAGATCTCGCTGACGGGGGTCCGACTCGACCTGCCCGAGTCGCTGGCCCGGGATACCATCGTGGTGCTGCGTCCCGAGCTGCAGCAGAGTGACCTGGGGGCGGTGCGCTGCAGTGTTCGCTGGTGCCGTCGCACCCCGCGCGAGGGCCTGACCGCCGGGCTGTCTTTCCAGGAGACCCCCGAGCACCTGAGCCGCTCCTGGGTGGCCCAACTGTTGCACAGTCTCGGCTTCGGGGCCGGTCACCAGCGGCGGCGCAGCCTGCGGGTTCAGACCCGGGTGCCGACCGAGATCATCAGCTCCGGGGGGGAGGGCGTGGGCAAGACCGTCGATCTCGGGATCGGCGGCCTGCAGCTTCAGACCACCATGCGGCTCGACGTGGGGGAGGAGATCGACCTGATGCTCGGCCCCACCGAGGGGCTGCAGCGGGTGGGCTTTCGCGGGGTGGTGGTCAATTCACGGGGAACGAAGTCGCTGACCTACGGAGTTCGCTTCGAGGCACCCCAGCCGGGCCAGATTCGGGCCCTGGGCGCCTACCTTTTGCACTGCCTGGGGCGCAACGCCGAAGACTAGAAGCGCAGCCGGAAACCCCCTTGACACAGTTTTCCGGCTGCGCAACGCTCAACAGATTGTCTACACTCCCGCGCGTTCTAATTCTGAACAGGTCAACGCGCGGGAGTGTAGTCAGCGCCGCACCCGGATGCGCACCCCTCCGATTACCACCTGCTGGCCGTCCTGATGAACCCCGCCGGCCCGGCCGTCGGGGGCCAGCTGGAGCTGGTCCACGGCGTGCTTGAGGTCGCCCTGCAGGGCGTAGTTGCGCAAAAACTCGGCGGTGGCCTCGACCAGGGGCCGATCCGACCACGGTCCCTCGCGCAGGCTGGTCATCAGCTGGCCGAAGGCCGATCGACTCGGCTCGATGCCCACGCTGGGCTCCAGGGCCTGGCGCACCAGGCGCCAGGACTCACGCTCAGCTTCCAGCGTCTCGCCCGAGCGGTGGTGGGTGAGCAGCATGCGATAGTCGACGTCGGCCTCGGAGCCCAGGGACGCTTTGAGAGCCTGACGCTCGGCCAGCGAGCCCGGGAAGTCCCCGGCCAGAGAGCGCCGGGCCAGCTCCACCTCGCCCGCCAGGGCCAGCTCGCCCTCGAACCGGCCCAGGAAGTCGCCCTCCGGTCCCAGCGCGCCGGTTTTCAGCTGGGTGAAGATCTCGCGGCTCTTCTCCCAGCCGGCCTGAGGCACGACCAGCTGGTGCAGGCGGGTCAAGCGGTCGGCATCCGGCTCGAGGTCGCGCCCGGGGAAGCCGAGCAGGAAACGGTACTCTTCGGAGGGGCGGTCGCGCCGGGGCGGTTTGGGCTTCTCCTCGAACGGATCAGCCGGGTCGAACTCTGGCTTGCCCGGCTTCTCCAGGCCCTGCAGCCCCTGGCGCAGGGCGCTGGCGGCCCGGGCCCGTACCTCGTAAGGCTCGCTAGCAGGCGGGGCGGCCGACAGGAAGCCGCGCGCGAAGTCGGAGTCCTTGGCCAGGTCGAA
>CAYYHB010000206.1:0-8064 GCA_964471395.1 uncultured Burkholderiales bacterium
CCTCGGAAGGCTTCTCCCTGCTCTCGCTGACCACCACCACAGCGGGCGGGCGGCCACCATCCTCGGAAGGCTTGTCTCTGGTCTCGCTCACCACCACCACAGCGGGCGGGCGGCCCCCATCCTCGGAAGGCTTCTCCCTGCTCTCGCTGACCACCACCACAGCGGGCGGGCGGCCCTCGGAAGGCTTGTCTCTGCTCTCGCTGACCACCACCACAGCGGGCTCTGAAGGCCGCTTGTCTTTGGTCTCGCTCACAGGCGTCTGGGCAATATCCTCTGAGGGTCGTGCCTCGGCCCCGCGAGTCGATTCCTCGGAAGGCTTTGGGGGCCCGGGCTCGCTCACCCCCCTCACCTTTCGAGGTGGCTCGCCCTCCGGTCGGGCTGATTTCTCGAGCTTCTGGACGAGCTTGAGAGCCGGCTCGTCCTCATCGGAATCGAGCAAGCGCTTGACCTCTCGCGCAATCTCAGCCCCTTTCACCTCGGCACCCGGGCGCACTCGAGCTTGTCCGACAAGCTCCTCCAGAGCGCGCTCCTCGATCAGGCGCCGACGAGGAGTATCCTCGGAGCTTTCAGAGCTCGGACTCACCCCTCTGCCCAGTTTCATTATAGCTGCATCTTGATCGGGGCGGGCACTTCTCCGACGGGGAGTGTCCGGGAAGACCGCCTCCAGCGCATCCGACCCCTTCTTGAGCACTTCGCCCACGAAGCGTAGTACCCGGTCTGGCTCGACGCGGCGGCCAGGCCGTTTCGGTTCGGCCGGCTCCACCTCTCGCTTGAGGAAAAGCTCTATCTTCTCGACCTTACGGTCGTCCCCAGACCTCGCCAACCAGGCCTCCCGAGCGCCAACTCCCCATGATAGGCTACCAGCCGGCGCCCGGAAGCTCAACGAAAGCAATGTTATCTTTCAGTTACAGACAGGTGAACAAATTGCTCACATCAAGCTGATGCAAAGGCACGGACGCACTCTTGCATCAACCGCTCGCGCTGACTTCGGCAATGGGTGACGAAGGCGTGAATGCCCATGCGCTCGATAACCGACTTGCGCCAGAACTCCTCGAGCCGAACCGACTGAACCTCGAGATCCTGGACCTGGCCGAGCAACTCCTGACCGTGGCGCAACTGCTCGAGGTCCGGCTGGCCGAGCCCCAGGGCCGCCACCAGCTCGGCCTGATAGCGGTAACGCTTGAGAGCGATCCGCACCTCGTGCCAGGGAGCCTTGCGGCGCACCCGCTCGTGCCAGTCACTCTCCACCCTCTCGAGGCTCTGGAGAATCGCCGACTCGTCGGCATCCTCGGGAACAGCCACCCGGGACAAGGCTCGTTTGAGCTTCTTGCGGGAAAACTGCTCCAGGTCTTTCAGCAGACGCTTGGAAGCCCGCTTGATGCGCCGAGGCAGGCGCACCAGCATGGCATCCAGAGCGGGCCATTCGCCTCGCTGATCGGCCAGCCAGACCTCCAGAACGTGCAGATCCCGAAGGGGGCCCGCCAGCTTGCGAAGCCCTCGTACCCGTCGGCGGGGCTTACGCACCCGAGCTCCCAGACTCTTGAGCATTTCGAGACTGGCATCGAGTCGGCGGCAGGCCACCCGAAGGTCGTGCACAGCCGGCTCATCCGGCTTACGTGCAGCCCGAGCAAGACAGGACAGCACCTTGCGCGAGCGTTCGCGCACAAGCTCCTGCAATCGTTCCTGAACCGTCGGGAGCGTCATAGGGAACGCAGTTTCGAGAGGGGGGCCACCTAACCCTCGGAGGTCGGTGGACACGCCCGAATGGGGCGCCCTATTCAAGACCATCCACGGACACGCCCGAAAAGGGCGCCCTATTCAAAACCATCCACGGACAACTGACGAGGGCTGCTAACCCTCGAAGGGAAGCACGATGTAGTAGCCGGGATAATGGGCCCCCCAGCGGCCCGGCTCGATGCGCGACAGGTCGAAGGAGCCAGAGAAGGTCTGGTCGGCGGCCCGACCCGCGCTTTCCACCGGCAGTTTGCGGGCCAGCCCGTAATGCCAGGCCAGGAGCCCATCATAGGCATTGGGGTCGGCGCTGTAGTAGCCGGCCGACTGGCCGCTCAAAAGCAAGTATTTGCTGCCGCAGGGAGCCACTTTTTCGCCGTGATCGAAACGATAGCCCCGCGCTGCGAGCGCCGCAACCCGCTCGGGCACCTCCTGCTCCGGGTGCCCGGCCGTGTAGACGATGCTGCGGGAGAGGTCGGGCAGATGCTCGGCGCCCGGCAGGGGACCGCTGGTTTCGAGCTGGTCCTCAACCATGCGGATCCACCACTGGAAGGCGGGGTAGTAAAGGTAAGTGTAGAGTGGCCGGGTCCCGTCATGCAGGCCCACGATCACGGAGTAGTAAGGCTCGCCTTCGGTATAGCGACGCGTGCCATCGATGGGGTCGAGGCTCAGTACCAGGCGAGAATCGGCCGAGAAGTCAGCCTTCAACGCGGCCAGCTCAGGGTTGCTCTCCTCGGCCAGCAATCGGCATGCAACCAGCGGGGTGTTCACCAATGCCTTCAAGATCATCCGCTGCACAGCCAGGTCGGCGTCGGTAACCAGGTCGGTCTCCAGGTTCCCCGTGCTCGATTTGAGATGGCTGGCCACGTGCCCCTGCAACTCGCGGGCCAGGTCTCCGGCAGCCAGGAAGACGTCCTCGTGGGACTGCAATTGCTGGAGAAGTTGGCTGTTGCTCATAGCGCGGCAGGTTTACCGGAGACCATCAGCTTTCCTGGCGAGTGCAGGAATCTCAGTCAGGACGACTGATCTAACAGATATGATAG
Organism: uncultured Burkholderiales bacterium; assembly: GCA_964471395.1. Lineage (GTDB taxonomy): Bacteria > Vulcanimicrobiota > Xenobia > Xenobiales > QWHO01 > QWHO01. The sequence continues at coordinate 2,775 of CAYYHB010000206.1, forward strand.
TGTTCAGATTGATGCTGCTTCTGTCCCTTTGCGCCGGTCTGGCCCGGGCAGAGCCCGGAGTGGCCGTGATACTCGACTCGCGCCAACCAGGCCAGAGCGAGCTTTCGGCTCGAGCCCGGCGGTTCGTCTACGTCCTGATCAAGCAGAACCAGCTGGCAAACTATCAGTTCAGCCTCAAGACTGTGGATCTTGCCACCCCTGAAGGGAGAGAGTTCCAACGCGAGTTCCGGCTCACCGGGCGCGACGTGCCCGCCCTGGGCTATTACCAGCGCGAGGGGAACCGCCTGCACCTGCGCAATCTGGTTCGGGCTTACCGCAACCCGCAAGAAGCGGCCGAGGACATGTTCCGGTGCGCTCAGGTGGAGGCCCCCGAGCTGATCACCAGCACCTCTGTTTTCACAGGAGCCAGCCTGGAAAGCCAACCGGTCGGGGCTCGGGTTCTGGAAGGAGAGGCCGAGCTGGGTGTGACCCCCTGCCACGTCAACCTGACCCCGGGGAGGCACCAGCTAACGCTCAGCCACCCGGACTGCCTGCCCGAGACGGTCACCCTCAACTTGAAGGCCGGAGACCACCCGGTGCAGACGCTCCAGCTGACCCCGTGTCCCTCCCAGCTCACGATCGAGTCCGCCGGTCAGCCCCTTGAGGTCAACCTGGACGGGCAACCTCTGGGCCCCACCCCGGTCACCATCCCGACCGTGGCTGGCTCGCACCGCCTGCAGGCAACGGCCGAGGGGGTCTTCCCCCTCCAGGTTGACCTGAGAGCCGAGCCCAACAGGCGGATGCTGGCTGTGCTCCAGCCCTCTCCCCGTCGGGTCCGAGTCGGCTGGGCGGGCCTCGAAGCCGAGGGCTATCGCTACCGGCGCACCGCCTATGCCTATCCTACCGTCAGTCTCGGTTACGGCTGGGGACGCCGTGGCTGCGGTAACTGGGGCGGCTGGGGGAGTAGATATGGTTACTACGGCATCCCTTACATGGTGGAAGAGAGCGTGCAGCTTTCAGCCTTTGATTTGACCGAGCAGGCAGAAGAGCAGTTAACCCGGAGTGACCGTTTTACCCTGGTCGAGGGCGGCCGCTCGGCCGACTGCCTCATGCGCTACCAGGTGCAGGCCCTGCAGGGCGAGGTGGTGGGCGAGTTGAGCTTGCTCGACCCCAAAGGGGAAACTCTCCAGACCTTTACGGCCCGGCGCGAGATGCCCTGGCTGACCTTTGATACCGAAGGCTCGGCTCGCAAGCGAGCGGCCGAGGTGGTCGCGGAGCTGACCCTGGCGGCCCAGGAGTGGATCGAGCAGAATCTCCAGCCCTCCGCTCTGAGCCCCGAAGACCAGGCCGCCTCGGTCAAAGTGACCGAGCTCGGCCCCCTGCCCTGACCAATTGTATTCCAAGACACAGACCTGAGCACCCGACTCAAGCTACCATGGTAGATGGCGGTAAGGAACCAGAGTTCCCAATTTGCCATTTTCGCCCAAAGTCATACCTGAGTAGCACGAACTAGCTTCAGTCTTACGATACAGTATAACTGAGCGACAAGCGTGAGACGGGAGGGTCATCTTGCGAGGGAGATTTGCAGGTCTTGGATTTTCATTACTCGAGGTGGTCATTGCCGTCTCGGTTCTGAGCATAGCGGTCCTCGGCGTCATGTCCGCGATGACCTACTCCGTGACCCAACAAAAACATGCCGAGTTGGTGCCCGTGGCTGCCTATTATGCCCAGCAAATCTTGGAGGACATCAAGATCAATCGGCGCCACACCTCGGTGGCCGCCCCGGGAGTGCCCAACGCCGCCAGCGGGATGAACAGCGCGACCCTGGTGCCGATCGATGACCCGCCGTTCACGGCTGTCTTCAACCGGGTGCGCGATACTAACGGAGACAACCTGATCGACGGCAACGATGCCTTTGTCAATCTCGACCGCTACCAGCGCAGCGTAACCATGACCCGTCTGTCCAACAATCCCGCCCACTATCGCTACAATCTGATTCAAGTGGTCGTCACGATAGCGTGGCCCGAGAACTCGGGCGTGGGCGACCAGGGGGCCAACGTCGTCACCCGCCGCCTCCGTCTGGAAGCGGTGCTGAATTGAGGTCTGCATGAAACGAGTTTCCGTACGGGGAGCCACCATCTTCGAGTTGCTCGTGGCGATGTTCATCTTCTCTATCGTGAGCACCCTGGTTGTGATTCTCTCGGCCAACGCCAACGTGGTCTCCGTCTGGGGAGAGAAGCGCAACGAAGCCCTGCGCGTCAACCGCGAGACCAACCGGAAGATCGGCTACATCTTGCGCACCGCCACCTCCCGGCCCGAGTTCACCAACGAGCCCCCACAAAATGCCGTCCTGTCTGCCACGGGCACGTTGCGGAACACCGACCCGACCCAACCCCCCTACCCGGCCGGCCACCAGGAGATCGTGACCTTCTGGGCCTCCACCCAGGATGCCCGACGGCTGATCCAGAATCCGGGCTTCCCGGTTCCCGAGTACCCCGCTCCCCTGTCTTTCGACCCGCGGACCTCGGTGATGGACGTTCCTAACAACTACTCGAGGATGAACCTGGTCTGGTCGATCGATACCGGCAACTTCACCATTGAGCTTCGCAGCAACGATGGGGCCACTTTGCTGGCCAGCAAGCAACTGACCGGCTACCTGCCCGGCAGCAGCCCGATTCGAACCGTCGACTTCACTCGCGACCAGGCGAGCCGTGCGGTCGGGATGTACCTGGAGACCCGCTCGCGGGATCCCAACAGCAAGTTTGCCGAGCGACGCTACGGCTCCACGGTCTACTTCCAAATTCCAGCCTGGCAATAAGTCCGAAGGGAGGACAAGCTCTTGAGAAAGAGAGAGTTGAATCGCAAGGGCTCAGCCCTGATTTTAACCATCTTCTTGATCATCGTCCTGGAATTCATTGGCATGACCTTCCTGGCTCGCGTTCAGGGCGAGATGGCCCAGACCACCCGCGACGTCAGTTCTTACTACGTCGTGCAGTCGGGTCTTTCGGATACCATGGAGTGGCTGCAGAACCGGGCCAACGCCAACCTGCTCGACAGCGCGGTTCTGACGCTGCCCACGGGAACCGATGCCAATGAGCCTCCCCTGATGCAGGTCTACTACGAGCGCGCCGGCCTGGCCTCGGGAACACCCCTTCCCAGCGGCTGGACCTGGCGCGTTCGCCTCTTTCCCGACCAGTTCACGGCCGGAAATGCCAACCTGAGCGGCGCCAACTCGGCCCACTGCTACAAGGTGGTCATCGATGCCATCGATCGCAATGCGAGCGTGAACGGAATGGTGCGCCGACGGGCGGTGGCCTGGTTGCACCAGGGCAGCTTTGCTCAGTTCAGCTACTTCTTCGGCCAGTTCGCCACCGGCAGCAACCTCTGGTTGAACCTGAGCACCTTCCGGGTGGAGGGACCCTTCCACACCAACGGAAGGCTTCGCCTGTCCATCCCCTCCTCGATGGACTGGGATAACCTCGGACCCGGAAACGATGGCTCCACGGCCAACTTTCAGTCGATGTCGACCTTCGCAAGCACCGACTCCAGCACGCCCGACGGTATCGAGTACAACACCTCGACCAGGCCCTATGACTCCGCAACGCTGCTGCCGATCAACCTCACCATCCCGGGCAAGACGCGCTATGACCGCATCGCGCGGCTCGGTCAGGCAGGCCTGAAGCCGGACAGCCCGATCAACATGCCCGCGGTTTCCACGCTCATGCAAGAAGCCGCCTGGGGCGACGACACCATGCCCCCGACCCCTCGCCAGGGGATCAACATCAATCCCGGCAACGTCGTGGAAACCCTGAGCGCCGGGGGCGCTTCGGTCCCGATCCCCAAGAACGTCAACGGCGTGCTCCTCCACGGGAACGACATCGACGCCTTCCAGATGCAGGTGGGCAACGACGCCCAGTTCCCCATCAACACCACCGCCCTGCGCGGGGCCAACAACGACAACGCCTCGTTTTTGATGCGCCAGACGGTCAGCGGAACGGCCCGCACCCGCCGACTGACCCAGACCTACTCCGACACGGTTCTCAACCCGGGCGGCACCTGGAGCATCAACGGCGTCTCCGTCAGCGGCTCGATGACCATTCCGGCCGGCTACACCCTGGTGCAGAACGATACCAGCGTCAAGACGTATGAGCTCTACAAGGACTATGGCAACGGGCTCTTCTACGGAACCCAGAACATTCGCAGCCTGGAGGGCAAGAACAAGGGTCGGCATACCATCTCGGTCAACCAGACTGGCAACAAAGAGATCCACATCTCCGACGAGCTCCTGCGCGCCGACGTGACCCCGGGCAGCAAGCCCACCATGGGCACCACCCGGGATCAGCTTGGCGTGGTGGGCTACGCCATCCGCTTCGCTCGCTACCGCACCGACGTAAACACGGGCTCCACCACCCAGATCAACCGCAGCCAGTGGAGCCCGAGCGACCCGCTGCACGTCTACGCTGCTCTATTCGCGGGCAAACCGGGCGACCCCAATTCCAACAGCGATACTATCGGCGGGGGAGTCGGAACGGTCGACTACAGCACCTCCTCCATCGGAGCGGGCGCCTTCCGGGTCTACGGAAGCCTGACCGAGAACATTCGTCAGGCCAAGGGGACCTTCAACTCCTCCACCGGCCAGGGCACCTCCGGAATGAGCTATCGCTACGACTACGACCCCAACTTCCAGAACGTTCAGCCGCCCTACTTCCCGGCCCAGAGCAACTTCGAGGTCCGCTCCTGGAGCGACCAGCCGATCAGCGAAGACGCCTGAGCCGTCCCGGTCCCCTGAGACGGGCGCCTGCGAGGGCGCCCTTTTCTCATTCCACTCCGGGCGAAAGGCCCAGGGCTCTCTCGAAGCGGGCGCGGGCCACCTGGGCGACGCGACGGGCCTGCACCAGGTTGGTAGAGGCGGTCAGCAGGGCTGCCTGGTTGTCGAGCACCTCCTGGAAGTTCCCCAGCCCCGCTTTGTAACGCCCCTCGGCGATGCGCACCGCTTCGCGGGCGTTTTCGGTGCCGGCCTCGGCGGCACCAAGGCTCCCTTCGGCCGCGCTCAGCTCGATGCTGGCCTGCAAGATCTCGGCGATCAGCAGGTTGCGCACCGTCTCGAGCCGCGCCCGGGCCGATTCGAGCTCGGCGCTGGCCTGGTCCACCAGTCCCCCCGTCAGGCCCCCGTCGAAGAAGGGCCACTGCAGGCTGACACCCGCCTGAAAGAAGGCGTTCTCGGGGGGGAAGCCCGGACCGCGGGCCACCGGGCCGGCGGTGGCCACCAGGGCGGGCAGGTTATTCTTCTCGGCTGCCTTCAGGCCGTACT
>CAYYHB010000207.1:0-8043 GCA_964471395.1 uncultured Burkholderiales bacterium
CGCGCACCGCCTTGGACTTGGCCGGCTCGAAATAGCCGTGCTCCAGGAACCAGGCCCGGTCGTCATAGAGCCGGGTCAGGGCGTAGAGGTCGCACAGGCTCTTGAGCACCCCGCGCAGCTCCTCGGGAGCTCGCTCCACCGCGGCCAGGAACTGCTCCACCGCGACTCGCTCGGTGTAGGCGCGGGCCAGGGTCTGCATGTGATCCTGGCACTCGTTGAAGGCCACCGTGGGGAGCAAGCCCTGGTCGAGGCGCTTCTTCATCCGGCGCGCGGCCGAGACCATAAGCAGGCTCTCGCGAGCCCGGAAGATGGAGCGCAAGAAGGCGGCGTCGCGCAAATGCTCCTCGCTGGTCTGGCGAGGTACCAGCGGGTTCAGCTCGCTGAGCATCTGACCCGCCCGCTTGACCAGCGTGCGCACCACCCGGCTGAGGCGGAACTGCTTGCGGTAGGCCGTCAGCAGTCCTTTGGCCACCAGCTGCATCAGCACCGTGTTGTCGCCCTCGAAGGTGGTGAACACGTCCAGGTCGGCCTTCAGGTCGGCAAAGCGGTTCTCCCACAGGTAGCCCTGACCGCCGCAGCACTCGCGGCAGGTCTGGAGAATCTCCATCGTGTCCCAACTGACCATCGACTTGAGCCCTGCAGCCATCATCTCCACCTCGGGGTCCTCGGCCTGATGGCGCTCGATCAGGTGGCTGGAGGCAAAGTCGAGCGCGAAGCAGGTCGCCAGAGCCGGCATCAGGCGCCGCTGGTGGGCCTGGTAATCCAGGATGGTCGTCTCGGGCTGGCCTTTGGCCGGACCGAACTGACGGCGCCTGTCCCCGTACTCGACGGCGATGGCCACAGCGCTCTTGGCAGCGCTGACGGCCGAGGCGGTCAGAGAGACGCGCCCCATGACCAGCGTGCCGAGCATGGTGAAGAAGCGCTTGGAGGCGCTCTGGATCGAGCTCTTGTAGACACCTGTACGGCTGACCTGAGCGAAACGGTCAAGCAAATTCTCACGCGGCACGCGCACCTGGTCGAACCAGATGCGCCCGTTGTCCACCCCGTTCAAGCCCAGTTTGGGGCCGCAGTCCTCGATGCGGATGCCCGGCAGCAGCCGGCCCTCATCGTCTCGCAGCGGCACGATGAAGGCGTGCACCCCATGACGCCGCCCGGCCACCTCGAGCTGGGCAAAGACCGTGGCCGTGCGCCCGTGGCGCGCGGCGTTTCCGATGTAGTCCTTGCGGGCACCCTCGTGGGGGGTGTGGATGACGAACTCACCGGTGGCCGGATCGAAGTGGGCCGTGGTGGCCAGGTCGCGCACGTTGGAGCCGTGGTCGCGCTCGGTCATGGCAAAGCACCCCGGCTCCTCCAACCGGAAGGCCCTTTTCACCCGGTCGTGGTGACGCTGGCTGCCCAGGTTGTAAAGGCTGCCCCCGAAGAGACCGATCTGCACGCCCAGCTTGATGACCAGCGAGTAGTCGAAATAGGAGAGCTCCTGAAAGGCGGCCAGCATGGATGCGGAATCGCCCTGGCCGCCCAGCTCTCGAGGCAGGGCCATTTCGGTAGCTCCCCGCCGCACCAGCACCTGGCACCACTGCAGGGTCTGCTCGCGGCGTTCATCCAGGCTCAGGTCGGGCTTGCGAGTAAAGACCGGGTCTTCCAGCCAGCCTCGGACCCGGGCCCGGACATCAGACCGTGGGCCGTCCAGAAATCGCCCCATCGCTTTGTGGTCCCATCCGACTCGCTTCAAGAGCGTGGTCATACTCCAGTAGCCTCCAGTCAGTTTGTTTACGACTAAACTAACATAAAGTTCAGATGTAAACCAGTGGCCGCGGATAGGATGTTCGTACTGCTTGCCATAGAAGGAGCTTCGCTGGGTGGGAGCCGTCGGCGGCTAAAGGTCGGCGAGCTGTTGCTCGACCTGCTCGAGCACCCCGCCCAACCGCTCCAGGTCGGGCTCAGAGACGGGTGCCATCAGGGCGGCGATGAACTCGCGTTGCACCTTGACTGCTTTCTCTGCCAGTTGGACCCCGGCGCGAGTCAGTTGCACCAGCTTGGAGCGCCCGTCCTCCGGGTTGGGGCTGCGCGTCACAAGCCCTCGCTCACCCAGTCGGTCGAGCAGGCCGGAAACGTTGCCTTTGGTGACCAGCAAACGCTGACCCAACTGGTCCTGGGTCAGCCCCTCCTCGGGCCCGGTCAAGAGGTTGGCCAGCACGTCCAGTTGGGCGTTGGTGAGGTCCAGGCGCGAGAGCCGCTCACTGAGACGTCGGCTGGCCTTCTGGTAACAGCGCACCACCTGGAGCCAGGGAAGAAAGCCGCGCGGGCGCGGGAGATCGGTCACAGGTCTCAGCGTTCGACCAGGGAGGGCCCTGAGTCCTCGCTGTCGGAACGGACAGGTTCCTGCTTCGTCGCCTGGTTTCTCCATTGGTGCGCTTCCGGGCTGCGGCGAAAGTGCGCAAGCCGTTTCAGAGTCAGTCACGCATTCGATTCACCGGTCAGCGCAAGCTGGTGGACGCTCAGGAGTGAGCTCGCCCTACAGCTGTTGGCGCCGTTCAACAGCTGTAGGGCCCTATCAGGCTCGGTCTACGCAAGTTTTGCTCGCATAGCCGTGGGGATGGCTGGAATGCCATTCCCAGGCCGAGCGGATGATCGAGTCGAGGGAGGTGTGCTGGGGCTTCCAGCCCAGCTCGCGCCGGGCCAGCGAGCTGTTGGCGACCAGGGTCGGAGGGTCTCCCGGCCGACGCGGGGAGATCTTGACCGGAATCCGATGCCCGGTGACCTGGCGAGCGCACTCGACGACCTCGAGAACGCTCGAGCCCGTCTCGGTTCCCAGGTTGCAGATGATGCGGGACTTCTCGGTCAGGGCTTCGAGGGCCAGCGTGTGGGCGCTGGCCAGGTCGACGATGTGGATGTAGTCCCGCACGCAGCTACCGTCTGGAGTGGGGTAGTCGTTCCCGAAGAGCTCGACGTGCGGGCGCTGTCCAAGCGCAACCTGAAGAACAATGGGCACCAGATGCGTCTCGGGGTCGTGGTCCTCGCCACGCTCGGGGGTGGCTCCGGCGGCATTGAAATAGCGCAGGCTCGCGAAATGGAAGCCATGGATCTCAGCATACCATTCCAGTGCCTCTTCCACGGCTCTCTTACTCAGTCCGTAGGGGTTGGCAGGCCGCGTGGGGTTGGCCTCGGTAATAGGTACCGTATCGGGCACGCCATACACTGCGCAGGTTGAGGAGAACACGATCTTCTTTCCCCGGCCCACAACCATGCCTTCGAGCAAGTTCAGACTCCCGATCAGGTTGTTGCGGAAATAGCTCTCGGGGGAGAGCATCGAGTCGCCCACCGAGGCAAAGGCCGCGAAGTGCATCACCGCCTCAAAGGGACGCGACCCGAACAGAGAAAGCACGCTTTCGCGATCGCGCAGGTCTCCCTCGATCAGTTCGGCGCCCGCTGGCAGGGCCTCGCGATGACCGGCACAGAGATTGTCAAATACTGTAACAGTATGGCCGCTTTCAATGAGCTGGGCCGCAACAGTGCTGCCGATGTAGCCAGCTCCGCCGGTCACCAGGATATTCATGAGAGCAGATTCCTCGTTCCTGTCTCAGCCGACGCGCGGAGGGAGCGTGGCAGCCACCCGCTGACAAACATTGCTCAGGCTGCAAAGCAGACTTTGTTGCGTCCCTTGTGCTTGGCTTCGTACATCGCCTGGTCGGCCTTCTCGAGCAGCTCTTTCTTGGTGGTGGCGTCCTCGGGGAAGGCGGCAACTCCGCCTGACACGGTAATGTGCACGATGTTGGAGCCAAGCACGAACTCGTATTCCTCCACCGCCTGGCGGATTCGTTCAGCCACGACGACGGCAGAGATGCGATTGGTCTCGGGCATGGTGATGGTGAACTCGTCGCCGCCATAGCGGCAAACGGTATCCATGGGCCGGGTGACCGACTTGATCACTCCGCCGAGTTGCTTCAAGAGCGCGTCGCCCTGCGGGTGGCCGTAGTTGTCGTTCACTTTCTTGAAGAAGTCCATGTCCATGATCATCAGGGCGCAGCTCTGGTTGGCGTACTTGGCCTTGGTTACTTCCTTGCCCAGGTGGTCCTGAAAGTAACCGTGGGTGTAAAGGCCCGAGAGCGAGTCGGTGATGGCCAGGGCGGCCATGCCCAACTGGAGCTGCACGTTGCGCACAGCCAGGGCGACCTGGTTAGCCATCATGCTATAGAGGCCGAACACCTCTTGAGAATACCTGCCAGGCTGATGGTAACTGACCAGCATGACGCCCAGGGCTTTGCTCTCGAACATGAGCGGACTCATCATGACCGAGCGAAGGTCGCTGCCCTTGGCCAGCGCCTTCTCGTTCTGAGCCTGGTCCTTGAAATCCGAGAAGAGCACACCCTTGCGCTCTTTCATGACTACCCACAGGGTGGAGCTGGTGACCTCGGGGTTGAAGTCGGTAAAGGTATCGGCGTGGGCTGATTGGACGCCTTTGGCGCGTAACACGGGCTGTTCGGGGTTCTCTTCGTCGAGCAGGTAGACGGCCACGTTGTCAGCCTTGAACAACGCTTTCACCATGTCGCAAACGATCTGCATGACTTTCTCGATGGTAGCCGAGGAGCCGAGCTCTTGAGAGGCTTCGATCACCTTGATCAGTGCGCGGGTCTTATAGTCGGCTTTCTTCTGCTGCAGGTAAAAATAGGCAACCATGCAAAAAAGCAAAGCCACCACACCCCACAAGATCGTCTGCATGAGATCCATACTCTTGCCAGCTCCTTGAAAATTCCGCGAAGTCGAACAGGATGTTTATGTTCTGGGCCGACAAGTCCTTCCCGGATGATCAACTCGTGTCAGTGGGGAAGGCACCTGATGCTGCGTCGCCTGAGTCCTGAGGATCGGGCCGATTGGTTGGCTTTGAAGCTGGCCAGCATCGAGCTTCACCGCCCCTGGGAGCCTTGGCCTCCGTCAGGCTACCGTCCGCCCGATGCCAGCGACTTCCAGGGCCAACTCGGACGGGATGCTTACCTGATGATCCGGCGCGACGACAACGTGCTGGTGGGGCAGGTCAACTTCAATCAGCTGGTGCGAGGCAACTTCGAGTCAGCTTATCTCGGCTACTGGGTAGGCCAACCCTTCGCCGGCCAGGGCTATGCCACAGAGGGGGTAGGACTGGCCGTGCGCCACGCCTTCAAAGTGCTGCGCCTGCACAGGCTGGAGGCCAACATCGTGCCCACCAACCTGGCTTCACTGAAGGTGATCAAGAGGTGCGGTTTCAGGAAGGAAGGCTACTCGCCCCGCTACCTGCGCATCGCCGGTCGGTGGACCGACCATGAGCGCTGGGCGCTCACCGTGGAGGACTGGAGAGACAGCCCAGACGCTCCTTGAGGCGCGCCAGCAGCTCCAGGGCTTCCTCTCCGCTCATCTGCTCCACCGGGGCCTCGCGCACGGCCCGCTCCAGCTCATTGCCGCCGAAAAGGTCCATCTGGTCGGCGCTGCGGCGCGCGGCGGGTTTGCCCCTTCCACGCTCGAGCGCCTCCAGCAGGGCCCGGGCCCGCTCCAGCACGACCAGAGGAAAGCCGGCCAGTTGGGCCACGTAGATGCCGTAACTGCGATCGGCTCCGCCTGGAACGATGCGGTGCAGGAAGACGATGTCATCGCGGTTCTCGCGCACGGCCACCCGGTAGTTGCGACACGCGGGCAGCTCCTTCTCCAGCGCCGTCAGCTCGTGAAAGTGGGTGGCAAAAAGCGTCAAGGCGCCGGTCTGGTTGTGCAGGTGCTCGGCCACCGCCCGGGCCAGGGCCAGCCCGTCGAAGGTGCTGGTCCCGCGCCCGATCTCGTCGAGAATGACCAGCGAGCGCGGGGTGGCATGGTGGAGGATGTTAGCCGTCTCGCTCATCTCCACCATGAAGGTGGACTGGCCCAGGTGCAGGTCGTCCGAGGCGCCCACCCGCGTGAATACGCGGTCCACCACCCCCAGGCGGGACGACCGGGCGGGCACGAACGAGCCCATCTGGGCCATGATCGAGATGAGGGCGGTCTGGCGCAGGTAAGTGGACTTGCCACTCATATTGGGCCCGGTCAATATCAGGAGGCGCCGGTCGGGGGCCAGCTTGCAGTCGTTGGGCACGAAGCCCGACTCCAGGCCCAGCTCCACAACCGGATGACGCGCCCCCTCGAGCTCCAGGCCACAGTCAGCAACCATCTGGGGGCGGGTCCACTGATCGCGCACTGCTTTCTCGGCAAAGCTGCCAAGCACGTCCAGCTCGGCCACGGCCCGGGCCGCCTGGCGGAGCAGCATGGCTTGCTCGGCCACCGCTCCTCGCAGCTCGAGGAAGAGTTGATACTCGCGCTCGCGGATGCGCTCCTCGGCTCCCAGCACTTTGGACTCGAACTCCTTGAGCTCCGGCGTGAAGTAGCGCTCGGCGTTGGCCAGGGTCTGCTTGCGGATGTAGTGCTCGGGCACCGACTTGAGGTGGGTACGGGTGACTTCCAGGTAGTAGCCGAAGACCTGGTTGAAGCCAACCTTGAGCGACTTGATGCCGCTTTCCTCGCGCTCGCGCGCCTCCAGCGAGGCGATCCACTCCCGCGCGTTGGAGCGTAAGGAGCGCAGCTCATCCAGCTCGGCGCAGTAGCCATCCCGGATCAGCCCGCCCTCACGGAGCGAAAGAGGCGGCTCCTCGGCTACCGCCCGCGACAGCAGGGCCTCCAACTCGGCCAGCTCGCCGGCCGCCAGCGGCTGGGTGCGATCTTCCAGCGGGGTGCCTGAGAACACGGTGTGGATGTGGGGTAGGCGCTGCAGCGACTGAGCCAGGCCCAGCAGATCGCGGGCGTTGGCTGACTGATAGACCACGCGCGAGAGCAGGCGCTCTACGTCCAGCACCTTTCCCAGGGCCTCGCGCAGCTCGCTGCGGCGAGCGTAGTCGTGCACCAGGTATTCCACCGCCTCGAGCCGCTCTTCGATCTCGGCCAGCTCGAGCAGGGGGCGCAGCATCCAGTCCTTGAGGACCCGCGCGCCCATGGAGGTGCAGGTGGCGTCGATGGCCCAGAGCAGGCTGCCTTTCCGCTCGCGACCGAGCAGGGTCTCGGTTAGCTCGAGATTGCGCCGCGAGGTCTGATCGAGCACCATGTGGGCATTCAGGCGATAGCCCCGGGGCGGATCCAGGCTGAGGGCCTGAGAGCCCTGGGTGGACTTGAGGTAACTCACCAGCCCTGCGGCCGCGAGCACGGCCGCCGGTCGGTCGATCAGGTCGCAGCTGTGCAGCGAGGTGAGATGGAACTGGCGCAGCAACAGCCTCTCGGCCTGAGGCTCCTCGGCCACGCGCTGGGTGGCCACTCCCAGACGAGAGGCCACGCTCTGGAGCATCTCATCGCCGCCCAGCACCAGCACTTCGGCCGGCCGAAATCGGGCCGCTTCCTCAAAGAGCCGTTCCGCGTCGCGGGCAAGCTCGGTGGCCACGAAGTAGCCGGTGGACACGTCGGCCGCAGCCAGGGACACCTCGCCACCTTTGCAGGCCAGACTGAGCAAGAAGTTGTGGCTTTGCTCCTCGAGCATGGCCGGGTCGAGGATGGTGCCCGAGGTGACCACCCGGATCACCTCCCGCTTCACCAGCTTTTTGGCCTGTTTGGCATCCTCCATCTGCTCGGCGATGGCCACCCGGTGTCCCTTTTGGATCAGCAAGCGCAGATAGGTATCCAGTGCGAAGAAGGGTACTCCGGCCATGGCCGTGCGCCCATCCCCGCACTCCTTGGAGGTGAGAACGATCTCCAGGTCGCGTGACAGAGTCTCCGCGTGAGGTCCGTAGGCCTCGAAGAAGTCGCCCACGCGCATCAAGAGCAGGCAGTCGGGATGGGCCGCCGCCAGGTCGAAATACTGCACGAAGAGGGGGGAGAGCTTGCTGGTATCCATGGCGCCACCGGCGTTCGACCACCTGACGAAACCGTCCCTCCGAACATGGCTGCGAAAAATTGTCGACCGCTCCTGTGGTCGCTGAAAAGTTTCTGATCAGGAGGAGATGTTCTGGTCAGCAGGAACTGCACGGTCAGCATATCGCCCCGGGCGGCCGAGCAACCCCCGTG
>CAYYHB010000208.1:0-7908 GCA_964471395.1 uncultured Burkholderiales bacterium
GGCCAGCAAAAGCAGGAAGAAGAGCGTGAGGATCCAACGCAAGAGCTTACGCCGAGTCTTGCGCGGCGGAACCCCGGGCAACCCGCCCGAGGCAGCAAAGACGGGTATTTCATTGGCAGGGATAGACATCACTCCAGAGAAGAAAATTCAAGATTCTGCAGGGGTTCCCTGCGATGCCCCAGAGGATATTCAGAAAATCGCTCGGCGTCAATCGTCGGCGTTGAAAGTGCAGCATGGACCTCATCAAGGACTTTCTCCACCTCATTTCCAGCCCCGAGGGCATCAAGCAGATCATCAGCTGGGGCGGAATCCTCGTGCTGATCGCCATCGTTTTCGCCGAAACCGGCCTGCTGGTCGGCTTCTTCCTGCCCGGTGACTCGTTGCTGTTTATCTCCGGCGTGGTGGCCTCGGATGGTACTCTGTCGCTCTGGCAGCTTTTGATCTTCCTGAGCATGGCTGCCATCGTGGGCGATTCGGTGGGCTACGCTATCGGCCGCAAAGCCGGCCAGGCCCTCTATAACCGACCTCAGTCGCGCTGGTTCCGTCGTGACTATTTGCTGCGGACGAAGGCCTTCTACGACCACTACGGGGGGATGACCATCATCCTGGCTCGCTTCATCCCCTTCGCCCGCACCTTTGCTCCCACCGTGGCTGGAATCGGCGAGATGGCCTACACGCGCTTTCTGGCCTTCAACGTGGTGGGCGGGATCCTGTGGGTGTTCAGCATGGTGCTGATGGGCTATTTCTTCGGTAGGATCCCCGTGGTGGAGCGCAACCTGGAGAAAGTGGTGGTGCTGATCGTCTTCCTGTCAGTCTTGCCGGTGGCCATTCACGCCCTCAAGGCCTACCTGGCCGATCGCGCCGCCCGATCGGCCGCGCCCGAGCAGGGTTGATACCTGCCCAGGCCGTAGCACCCCCCCGTGAGCACCATCCAACCTGCCAACCTCCTTGCCGGCGTTGCCCTCGAGCATGTCGACCAGATCGCCCCCGAGCAGACCGGGGAGCAGAGCGGCTCGGTTCAGGGACAAGCCCTGATCTTCTGGGATCGCATGGATCCCACCAGGAAGCTCGATGCCATCGATACCGACCAGATCACCCCTAGCGAGGACTGCGTCTCGGAGAGCCTGGACACCCTGGACCATCGCTGGAAGGCGGGCGCTTTCCGCCACCTCATGCCCGATTTCCGCCAGCGGGTGGCGGCCGGACAGTCCTTCGTGATCGCCGGCGACCGCTTCGGCATCGGCTCCTCGCGCGAGATGAGCCCGGCCGGACTGAAGGCCATCGCCGAGGAGGCCGGCCAAACCATGGTCATCGTGTGCGGCCACACGATGGGGGACATTTTCCGCCGCAACGCCCTCAACCTGGGCCTGCACGTGGTGCAGTCGCCCGAAGCGGTGCAAGATGCCCACGAGGGTGACCGCATGGAGTTCGACCCGGCCAGCCGGCGCCTGACCAACCTGACCCGACAGAAAGGCTATGAGCCCCTGCCCCTGACGGCGGTCGAGGAGGAGATCCGCGCCACCGGAGGCATCTTCGCCCTGGGCCGGCGCGAGCTGGCCACTTCGGTGCGCCGAAAGCCCGAGCTGGTCTGGCCCGACCCCGACCAGGCCCGCACCATGTCGACCACCGAGCAGATCATCTGGGCCCACCGGGTGGACCGCAGCCAGCCGGTGCGTCCGGGGGCCACCCTCCAGCTCTATGCCGACCTTCTGCCCGCTTCCGATGGCACCGCCCCTTTTGCCATCTATACCTTCGAGCGCATCACCGGGGGCAACTTGATTCGCCCCCGCCAGGCGGCCATCGCCAGCGACCACTTCGTGTTCACCGGGCGGCGCGCGGACGATAACCAGACCGCCATCTCCGAAGAGTTCGCGAGCCGCTACGCCATCGGCAAGCCTCACTTCGCGCGTCCGGGCGACGGCATCTTCCACTTCTACTTCCCCGAGCAGGGACTCATCGTGCCGGGGGCCTTCGTGCCCGGCGCCGACTCGCACAGCCGTGCCTACGGAGCTTATGGCGCTCTGGGGATCGGCGTGGGCAGCACCACGCTGGGCTTTGGCTGGGCCACCGGAACGGTGTTCTGCACCCTGGCCCGCCAGCGCCGGGTGGTCTTCCAGGGCCAGTTGCAGCCCTGGGTGAGCGGCAAGGACATCGTGCTGGCCCTGCTGCGCCGCTGGGGCAAGGCCCTCTCGCAGGGGATGAGCGTCGAGTTCGTGGATGCCGACAGGCAGCTCCCGATGACCTTCCGCAACACCATCGCCAACATGATGGCCGAGGCCGAGGCCCTGAATGGCATCTTCGCCCAGGACGCCATCACGACCGCCTGGTATGCCGAGCGGGGCTTCTCCATGCCCTATCCGGTGCTGCAGCCGGGCAGCGAGGCGGTCTATGAGCTGGATGAAGAGCTCGACCTGAGCCAGATCCGTCCGATGATCGCGCGTCCCTACGCGCCTGGCAACGCCCATCCGGCCGAGGAGATGGCCGGCGAGCGGCTGACCTTCGATAAAGCTATGATTGGCTCGTGCACCAACGGCAGCTACGACGACCTTCTGGCCGCCGCCCAGGTGTTCCGGGCCGCTTCGCGCCAGGGCCTGGAGAAGGCCACCTCGGAGCTGATCGTCTTCCCCGGCAGCGGCCAGGTCAAGCTGCGCATCGAAGAGCCCGACCCGCGCCTGGACGGCCGCTCGGTGGCCGAAGTGCTTCGGGCCGCCGGAGCGGTCATCCGCGAGTCCTGGTGCGGCCCCTGCTTCGGCCAGGGGCCCGACGCCCTGAGCAGGGGCCAGCGGGCCATCACCACCTTCAACCGCAACTGGCACAACCGCATGGGCGTGGGCGGGGAAGGCTTTCTGGCCAGTCCTGCCGTGGTGGCGGCCTCAGCCCTGGCGGGCTACATGGCTCCCCCCAGCGAGCTGGGCCTGGAGTGGAAGCCCGAGCTCTATCACTGACAGATCCTGAGCGTCCGGCCGTTGTGCTCGGGGCCCAGGCTCTCGAAGACGGGGGCCGCCCCGGCCGCCCACTCGGCCGCGCCCCGATAGCGGGCGGCCAGCTCTTCGCCCAGGGCCAGCTTGAGCATGTCAGTATTCACATTGCCCGGGTCCACCAGCACGGCCGCCACCCCCATCGGGAGCTCGCGCGACAGGGCCCGCACCATGCCCTCCAGGGCCCACTTGCTGGCGCAGTAAGCGGCCACCAGGGCCGAGGCGCTGCGCCCCCAGTCTGAGCTCATCACCGCCACCACACCGCTCTTGCGCTCTACCATAGCCGGCAGAAAGGCGCGCAAAGAGTGGAACACGCCCTTGACGTTGGTGTCGATCAGGGCCCCGAAGTGAGCCGGGTCGATCTCCCACAGGCGGGCGGAGGGCAGGGCCACGGCCGCGTTGGCCACCAATAGATCGCACGGCTCACGGGCAAAAGCCTGCAGGGCCGGGAAGTCGCGCACATCCAGGCTGGCTCGTGAGCAGCCCCGAACGTTGTGGCCACGGGCTTTGAGCTCGGCCATGAGGGCCTGCCCCAGACCGCGCGTGGAACCGGTGATGACCACATCCATTCTGTTTACAAGACGTTCAAGTATTGGGGCTCGGATCCTGGCTTTATAGAGAGGTCAAAGTCAGGAGGACGACCCATGCTCGGACTGTTCATGCCTACCATCAAAGTGCTGGAGAAGAAGGAGAACCATATTACCTTCGTCTCGACCCGCAACTTGCCCGCCGGCAAGAATGTCGAGGTCAAGCTGGCTGACTCTCGTCGCTTGCGCGTGCTGGTGGAGAATACTCGACCGCTGGAGCGCGGCTACGCCGTAACGGCCCGGCTCGAGGGCGCGGTGGAGCAGGTGGTCGAGACGGTGGCCGCCGATCCGTTCGTGCGCAAGGCGCCCCGGGTTGATTGCGCCATGCGCGTCTTGTCGCCGGATCTTCCTGGCTACCGGGCCGTGACGGTCGACTTCAGCCACGGAGGCGTGCAGGTCGAGACCGAAGGCCCCCTGGCCACCGGAAGGTTGCTCGACCTGACGCTCGAGTTCGATAACGACAAGATGGCCTCGGTGCGCTGTCAGGCCCGGGTGGCCTGGTGCGCTCAGCGCTCGCGGGCCCGCTACCGGGCCGGCCTGCAGTTCGTCACCCCCAGCGTGGAGGTGGATCGACAGCTCGAGCGTATCGAAGAGACCCTCTCAGTGCGTGACCAGACATCGATACTCAAGCGCTCGCTCGGCTGCGACGGACCCCAGGCCCAGCCCCGCGCCAGTCGCGAGGAGACTCCCGTCAACGTGGAGCTACCGGGAGTGCTCGAAGGTTACTGCAATCGCAACCAGCGCTTCGTGGCCCAGGTTCGGCAGAGCAGCGGTACCCTGGAGCTGACTTTCCCCGGCTGTCAGGCCGTGCGCGATTACAACAGCGCCAGCGGGGTTACCCTGCAGGGGCTGCGTGAGTACTCCGGCTCGGAGCTTTGTGACAGCATCACCCGTCGCACCGGACAGGGTGGCTGGCGCCACTATCAGTTTCTGGACCAGAATGGCCAGATCGTGATGGAAGTGGTTTCCGAGGGCGTCTGTCAGCCGGGTGGCCGGCTCACGAAAGAAGAAGTGGCTCGACGGTGGAGCGAGCTCTGGGAGTCGATGACCTGACCACCCGGTAGGCGTGGTAGCCGAACAGCTGGGCCAGTCGACAGAACGGCTCCTCGTCGTCGTAGTGAAACATGAGCGCCCGGTCGGTCTTGGAGGAAAGCTCGAACAGAGCCCTGCGCTTGGCCGCCAGGCTGCCCGTGGCCAGCAGTCGGCTGGGCCTGATCTCCAGCCTGTGCCTCAACACGAACTTCTCCAGCACCGCTTTGTCGCCGTGGGCGCTGACCACCCATGGCTGGAGCTCGGGCCGCATGGGCGCAAGCTGGGAGCGATAATAGTCCAGAAAGCCTTTGTCGGTGAGGGTGCGATCGAAGTCCAGGCTGGCCAGGCAGCGCAGTTTGAGCTTGCGCGCGAGCTCGAGCGAGTCGGGCTGGCGGATGGAGTGGAGCGTGTCGGAGTCCAGTAAAGGAGCGCGCCGCTCGCCTTTGAGCGCGGCCCGCAGGCGATGGGTGATCTGGCGCAGATAGCGCGGCCAGGTCAGGCCGGACTCCTGGAGAAACTGCTTGAGCTCGGGTGGCTCTTCCGAGGCCAATCGCAGCACATTCTTGAGGTGGATGGTCTGGCGGCGGGTGAAGAGTAGCTTGGTAAGGCCCCGTTCGTTCAGAGCGCAAAGATCCAGGTCAGCGAATTCGAGATAGCCACTCATGCAGGGTTAACATTGCGTTCACGGCCAGTTCACATCCTTCTGGGCTGTTAACATTCTCCTCATATTACCCGCGTTGGTGGAGCGGGCTCCGGGTGCTATGCTGTGGGCAAGAACCGTCGAAGGGACCGATTCATGGATCGCATTGCGCAGCTCTTACAGGTGGGAGAATCTCAGGGAGTCGAGGGCGACAACTCCGCCGCGTTGCTGGGAGGAAGGCTGGGTGGGGCACTGGCTCGCCTGGGCGGAGGCCTTCAAGCCCCGGGCCAGGGGCTGGCCGGGGCTCCGTCCGACGGGTTCAGCCAGAACACCGACCCCATGAGCGGAGCCGCCGCTGGAGCTGCCATGAACCCGCTGCTGGCCGGCCTGGCCAGCTGGAACACCGACCAGAAGTTGCAGGAGGGGGCCCGGGACGTGATGTCCCTTAAGGGCGTTGAGGGGGCCGAGGGCGGCGGACAGCAGCCCCGCTCGGGAGCTCGCGACGTGGGCACGGCCGTCCAGAAGCTTCAGCAAGACTACCAGCGGGCCAAGCAGACCAACGCCTCCTTGACCCAGCAGACCGAAACCATGGTTCAGAAGGCCCTGGAAGGCGAGCAGCAGCCGCAAGAGCAGCAGCAGGCCGGCAGTGACGGTGGGGGCGCTGGCCAGGCCGGGGGCGCCGGCGGTGGGGGAGGCTGTCCCAACTGCCAGGGCGGCTCCAGCGCGGGTGGGCCGGGCTCGACCGGCTCCAGCGGCTCCAGCGGCTCGAGTGGCGACCGGCCGATGGACATCTCCCAGGATACCGGAACCGGCAACCTGACCACCACGGCCGCCAACATGCTCGACTCGGCTCTGCAGGGCAACAAGGACTTCGACAACATGTTCAGCCAGTTCGGTCAGGGCACCGAGGGCAACTGCGCCGCGGTGGCCTGCATCAAGGCGGCCATGGATGTCTACGACAACAAGGTCTTCGACTCGGTGCAAAAGGGCGACGACGGCAGCTACACGATCAAGATGCAAGACGGCCAGGAGGTCAAGGTTTCGGCCGCCGAGCTCGGCCAGGCGGCTCGGGCCAGCAACTTCGACGGTCCTGACAGCGAGGCCAAGTCCTACGCCATCATGGCTTACGCGGCCATGGCCAAGCGAGCGCAGATGGAAGGCCATGAGGGCGCTCAGAACTACACCCAGGCCCTTAACAGCCTGGCCGACGGTGACAATCCCTACGACTCGGCGCGCTTCCTGGGCCTGAAGAACATGACCCAGGACGTGGATCCGCGCCAGGCCAACGGGGCCAACGCGGTGGTGGGCTGGAACTCCAAGCACGCCGTCTATATCGATGCCACCAGCAACGGGACCCGCACCGACCACTACGGTCAGGCCCGCAACTATGACGGCACCGACACCCGCGATCGCGAGCTGACTTCGGGCTTCACCTTCAAGCCCCGCTCAAGCAGCCCGTCCAGTAGCAGCACCTCGACTTCATCGAGCAGCTCCTCGGTGCCGGGCGCGGGGCGGTCGACCAGTTCCTCCGGCTCCTCGAGCAGCTCGTCGAGCTCGTCCGGGAGCCGTTCGACCTCGACCCCCAGTCGCTCCACCTCGACTCCCAGCCGTTCGACCTCCACCCCCTCGCGCCCGAGCAGCAGCTCGAGCTCGCGCAGCACCAGCTCCTCGTCGAGCACTAAGAAGACCTCCTAGCTCGCCAAGTCGTCCGGTCGCCTCAAGGCCGAGGGCTCCAGTTGGAGCAGCCTGCAGTGCCGGAGCGCCGAGCGAACCAGCACGGAAGTGGGGCTCTCCTGGGCGTTGCGAGCCGAAGACAAGACGGTGCGGGGGAGGTTCTGCAGCGGGAACTCCCAGGTGCGGCCGCCGCCCTTCTTGGTTCCATTGCTGCGGGGGCGATCCTGGTGCAGCTTGACCACTCGAGCCTCGGAGTCGGTCGAGACAAAGGGAGTCTTGCGATCGGCGTGCACCACCGACTCGCGCCAGGCGGGTTTGTGGGGAAAACGAAGATTCCGCGCCGCCTCCCCCTTCATGATGTAAGTCAGGTTCTCGGCCTCGAGCTCGATTCGCTCCTGGGCGTCGTCCTGTTTGAGCCGGAGCCGCACCGTGTAGGTGACGAAGGTGCTGCTGGCCTCGGCTCGCTGGTTGAACTCGTCGCGACCGGCACGCGGAATCAAAAGGTCGGCGCTGAGCTCCATCCGGCCGTCCCCGCCGGCAGTGAACAGGTTCCGAATGTCCTCCCCGCCGCGAACTCTGGAAGCCGCATCCATGAACGACAGATCAGATAGGTGGGTGTTTCAAGAAGAGCAGCGCGTCAAAGAAATTGGATTTCCCCACCCCGTTGAGGCCGGCGATGCAGGTGAGCGGCCCGAGAGGAACGGAGACGCTCTGGAGGTTCTTGAAGCCCTTCACTCCGAGCCTGGTGATCATGCGAAACTCTTCGTCTTGGTCTGCTTCAGGTCCCTTGGGCGCCCGCTCATGCTGGCAGACAAAAAAAGAACCCGACCAGCCCAGGTCGGGTTCTTCTTTGGCCAGGTTCCCCTGGAGCCGCTTACCAAGCTTTCGGATGTTTCGCTTCGTCGCTGCCCTGAGGTTGAGGCCTCCCTAGATTCCGAAAATCTGAATCAGGACTTCGCGAGTGCGCGGATGGTCCATCTCCAGCAGGAAGAGACGC
>CAYYHB010000209.1:0-7868 GCA_964471395.1 uncultured Burkholderiales bacterium
CGCGCGTTCGTCGTGATCGGGCTCGCAAGTGGATCATGATCCGTCCTCGCGCCGGAGCCCAGAACGCGCGTTCGTCGTGATCGGGCTCGGAAGCGGATTATGATCCGTCCTCGGGTTGGAGTCCGGAACGCGCGTTCGTCGTGATCGGGCTCGGAAGCGGATCATGATCCGTCCCCGGGCCGGAGCCCGGAACGCGCGTTCGTCGTGATCGGGCTCGATAGCGGATAATGATCTGTCCCCGGGCCGGAGCCCGGAACGCGCGTTCGTCGTGATCGGGCTCGGAAGGGGCTGGGATGCCGGCCTATCGCAGGGCCCGGGCCACGGTTGTGGACTCAGCCTTGAGCCAGCAACATGCGTAGCTCGCGTGGCAGCAGCTCGCCCCGGTCCACGCGCTCGGAGACCTCGTCGAGCAGAGCATCGGGGTTGAACTCGAGGGCAGAGTCGGCTCCCGAGACCGAGGTGGATTTGAGCTGCTTGTAGGGGGCGGGGAGGTCTTTCATGCTGGCCTTGAGCTCCATCAGCTCTTGCACCGAGCGCGGGGCCTCGGGAATCGGTCTCCGCAGCGTGTTGACGGCAGCCTCACTGGCTCGTCCCAGAGTGGCAGACTTGAGCGCGGCGGCTCCGCTACCCCCGGTTGTGGCCATCACGGCCACGTCCACGGCTCCGTGGGTCAGCGCGCCCGCCAGGCCGTGCTCCTCTCCGGTCTCCCGGTAGGTTTGTACGGCCGCTTCACCGGTCCTTTTGAAAAATTCGAGGTTCTCGCCGGCCTGCTCCAGCGGGCTCTTGCCCCGGGCGGTGGCCTGGGCCGCCAGCAGGGCCGGGTTGACCAGGGCGGCCCCCCGGCTGCCCAGCTCAAGCACGCCCTGGGTAGTGCCCAGCGGGTCGGTCAGCGATTCGGCCATGCCGGTGACCATGCCCTGGCCCGCATTGATGGCGCCCCCCTGGACGTCCCGGGCGAAGTTGGCGCCATCTTTCCAGCCGGCCGCATCCAGAAGCTTCGAGGTGGTCGTCAGCGACCCGATCGGATTGAAGGGAGTGGGCAGCTTGAGGGCCTCTCCCAGCCGGTCGGACAGGAAGTTGCCCGTGTCGCGGATCGCTTTGGTCAGGAAGGAATCATCTGCCTGGGCGATCTCTTGCAGCCTCTCGGAGGTGGCTTCATCCTCGGAAAGGTCTGTGGCCCGGCTCTCCAGCCGGGAGCTTAGGGCGGGATGGCGATCCATACTGGCGCGGATGTCGCTGGCCCACTTGCCCGCGGCGGATTCAGCGGCCTCGTCGCCTTCCTGGCCTTCGAGCCGGGCGTCGAGTTTTTCGCGCACGTGCTGGTCCACCAGCTGATCGACGTGCTGGCGGGCCTTTGCGGTTGGGTCCTGGACCAGGCAGCGATCCTGTTGGCGGTCCAAGATCTGGTTCTTGAGCAGCACCTGGAAGCCCAGGTTGTCGGGCAGCTCGTCCAGGCTGTCGGCCTGGCCCACGAAGTCGGCCGTGCGCTCGCGAACGGTCTCGCCCAGCTTCGGGTCGCGTCGGGCCAGCGAGTCCAGGGCCAGCAGCTGCTCTTTGGAATAGGTGGACAGGTCCCCGTTCCTTGCCAGGTTGCGCTTGACGTCGCCGCGGTCTTGCCAGCGCGTCTGGTGCTGCTTCTCGATGGCCTGGGAGCGCTCGTTCCTGGCCTCGCCCACCCAGCTGGTCAGGCCCTTGAGCACCCCGGGAGCCCCCTCCTTCTCGGCCTCGGAAGAGGTTTCCACCCGGTCGTCGTCCTCGCGTTGCTCAGCTGAGTTGGACTCGGAGCGTGATCCGGTTGCCCGCTTGCTGGCCGATTGCTGGCTCAGTCGGCTGGTCTCGGGGGCAGGCTGGCTGGAGGAGCTGGTCTTCTTGACTTCCTCGGTCTTTTTTACGGGGGCCTCTTGCATAATCCCATGATGGCGGGTCGCCGAGCGGATGGGACCGGACTGGAGGTTATCCTTGTGTAAAAATCGTTACCGTTCTGTTGCAGTCAGCTGAGCCAGAGCCTGGTGACGGGTGGGCTCGAAGCAGGCCGCTCGCTCCAGCAGGGGGATGGCTTGCTGGCTCTGCCCCAGGGCCAGCCGGGCGCTGGCCAGTCGCAGGGCGTAGAATCCGTTCTCGGGCTCGAGCTCGAGGGCCCGGGCCAGGTGCGTTGCGGCGGGGTCCCACTCCTCCAGCAACAGGTGGCCGTAGCCGAGCATGCCGATGGCGGTGGCCTGGCCGGGGTCGAGCTCGGCCACCCTGGCCAGGTGGGCCATTCCCTCGCGCAGCGAGCCGTTGAGCATCAAGCTGGTGCCCAGCTGGGCCAGGCAGTCGGCCTGATCGGGCAGAAGCGCGACGGCCCGCCGGAAGGCCTCCACCGCCAAGGCGGGACGGTCGAGCAGGCCGTAGACCAGGCCCAGCGTGTGCCAGAGAAAGCCCGAGCCCTCGGGCTGTTGCTCGAGCTGAGAGAGCAGCTCGCTCAGGGCCCGGTCATACTGGCCGCCGGCCAGGTGGCCCAGAGCCCGGTCCACCGGGTCGTCCCGATCGAGCCAGTCGAGCGGGGCCTCCTCGCTTGGTCCGCTGGCCCCTCCGGAGCGGGGGCGGGCGAGCAGGCTGAACTCGCGCAGCAGGGGTCTGAGGAGCCGGGCCCCCGGCACCATCCGGTAATAGTCCTCGCGGGCGAATTCGGTCTCGCGGCCTTCGAAGCTGCAACCCTCGGGCAGGCGCGTGCTCCGTTCGCGATAATGTCCAAAAACCCGACAGGAGAAGGGGCGGTGGGCATAGATGCTGCAGCCGCCGTGGTAATGCGGGCACCGCTCGAAGACCAATCGCCCCTGGTCATCGCGCTCTCGGGCGGCGTAGCGCGACAGCTGCTCGGCCGCATCGGAGTTGACCTTCCAGGCCACGTAGGCCAGCTCGAGCTCGGAGATGCGATGGGTGAGGTGGCCCGTGGCCGTGCAGCAGGCAAAGCAGCTCTGGCACGGATTTCCCTGCACCGAGGGGAGCTGTTGCTCGGCGTAAAGGCGCTCGAGAGCGAGCAACAGGTCCTGGCTCACGAGCGGTGGGTATCCTGCCCGCAGGTCACGAGGGTGCGCGGATTGCCCAGGGCCTTCCAGCGGATGCCTCCCGCGTCCCACGCCGAGGGCTCGGCCCCGCAGCGCGGCTTCCACTGGCGCGACTCGGCCTCGAGGCTGCCTTTCAGTCCGGAGGGGGTGCGCAGGAGGCCCATGGGCGGGGGATTTCCCGCTCCCTTTACCGAATGCCTCCAGCGCGTTAGCATGGTACCAATGAAGATCCATCAGCAGCCCCAGGCAGCCGCCTGGGCAGGGAACGCTGTTGCGGGGTCGGCTCTGCCGGCTCTGCCTCCCAACGATCATCCGCTGGCCCTCGATCCCTCCCGCACGCGGCTGCTCGGGCCGGACGGGAAGGCCCTCTCGTTCCCCACTGATGGCACCGTTTTTACGATCGGCCGTGAGCCGCACAACGCCCTTCAGATCAACCACGAGTACGTCAGTCGACAGCATGCCCACGCCACCTGGCGCAACGGCCAGCTCTGGATCTGCGATACCTCCAGCAACGGCACCTTCATCAACGGCGAGCGAGCCCCCGCCAGGGCCTGGAAGGCCGTGCCCCCGGGTGGCACGCTGGATCTGGCCGGCTGCCAGCTGACCATGGCCCTGGGCGGCTCGCAGACCATCATGGTTCGGCTCGACCAGCTCAAGTCAACGCCCGATCAGCACCAGCTACGGCTCGGTGACGGCAGCGTCGTGTCCCTGCCCGAGCCCGGGACCATCATGCGGGTGGGCCGCCAGCTCAACAGCGACCTGCACCTGGCCGAGGGCTCGGTGAGCCGCAATCACGCCGATCTGCGCTACGACCTGGGCCGTCTCTACGTGCGAGATGCGGGCTCGACTTATGGCACCTATCTCAACGGCCAGAAAGTCGACTACGACCGCTGGACCGAGGTGCCTGAGGGAATGAGCCTGCAGTTCGGGCGCAACCCCAACAATACCCTGACGATGGAGCCCAAGGGCCCGCTGCTGGTCACCTTCTTCGGCGACAGCTCCACCCCCGACATCGGTGGCCAGGTCGAGGCCCAGGGACGCCGTTTCGAGCGGGCCATCTCCAACCATAGCGCACCCGCCATGGTGCGCGGTACGGTGGCGCGGGGCTCGGTCTTCAAAGAGCTGGGCCTGACAGCCCTGCCGGCCCTGTGCGTGGCCGAGGCCGGGGCTGGAGGAGCGCTGGCTATCGCCGGTGCGACTCTGGCCGTGGGCGGAGCGGTCGCCGGCGGATTGGCTCTGGCCGGGGTGGGGATCGGGGTGGCCGCCTTCGGCCTCTGGGCCGCGCGTCAGACCCGCAGCATGTGGAAAGGCGGCGTCGAGGCCCTCAAGAAGCGCCTCAAGGGGCTATCGGTGCAGCCGAGCTCGTGGAAGCACGTGCAGCAGGCATTTGTCTCGAAAGGGCCCAGCATCAATCAATTCAGCCAGCTCTGGGCCGAGAATCAAGCTCGTTACCCCACCTCCCGGCACGTCGTCTTCCTGTCCGGGCACGGCGACCAGAAGGGCGCGGCCGGGCTGAAATACTCCGAGGTGGGCCAGGTGGTCAAGGGAGCCGACGCCATCTTCCTGGACGCCTGCAACGGAGCCCAGCTCGAGTCTCTGAGCCAGCTTACCGGCTCGGCTCGGGTGGCGGTAGCCTCCGAGCACACCGTGCGCGGCTACGGCTTCCCCCTGGACGCCATGTTCGGGCGCAGCAACTTCCCCGACCAGCCGCGCGACCTCGGGGCCGCCCTGGTGCAGGCCGCCAGCCAGAGCATGCCGGCCCAGTCGCTGGTGGCGGTCGACCTGAAGGTGATGAAGGAAGAGCTCTATCCGGCTCTGGATCAACTCGGCCACTGGCTGGGGCAGGCCAGCAAGAACGGCTGTTCGGGGCCCATCAAGCACGCGCTCGACTCCAGCCTGACCCCCTCCAACGGTCCGGGCGGGTTTGGCAAGAAGATCGACCTGGGCAGCTTCCTGGCCAAGTTGGGCGAGAATCCTCAGCTCAACTCGCCCCAGCTGTCGGCGGCCCAGGCCGCATTGAACAAGACCATTTTGTCCATGGTCGGCAATGGCACGGTTTCCTTCGACCGGGGCGGCAACAAGGCGCTCCCGGCCGGCTTCAGCGAGTTTCTTTCGCGCGTCTGAGAGGGAATAGGTCCGGAGCTGAGAAAGGCCAGCCCATGAAACAATGGCTCCTCCTGGTGCTTCTCCTGGCGGCGATGGCCCGGGCAGAGAACCTTTCCAGCCGGCCCCGAACCATCGCCTGGAGTCCTGACGACAAACTCGTCGCGGTTTCCCACGGGCAAATGGTGTCGGTTTACGACCTCTCCTCGAAGAGCAAGCTGTACACGCTGGATTCTCCCCGCACGACCAGCCTGGCATTCAGCCCGGACGGCAAGACGATGGCCCTCAGCCGGGCAGGGGAATGGCTATTCCTGCACCGAGCTCGCACCGGCGAGAGGCTCTGGAAGTCGGGCTCGGGTCGCACGCCGGAGCAGGCCCAATACACTGGGCTATCCGTGTTCTTCCTGCCAGATGGGCAGTTGATTACGGTAGGAACGGGACAGGGCCGCAGCGCTCCTGACCCATTTCTTCGCTGGTACAACCCCAGAACCGGTCAGCAGGTGCGCAAACTCGCCTTCATCGGGGCCTTCGCCACCCTGGATCGAAAGCTCGCTGCAGTGACCGACCGCGACAAGGTCGGCCTGATCGATCTGGCGACCGGGAAGGTCCTGCGCACCATCAAGCGGTCGGAAAGCCTGGTTCCCATCGACTTCCTGGAGCCGGGCGATACGTTCATCCTAGAAGAGCAGGGGCCCCAGGAGGGCCCCAAGCGTGGGCCTGGCACTATCCTGCTGATAGATGTGAACTCTGACAAGGAGGAGAAGCTCTCCAATGTTCCTCCGGTCATCGGCTCGATGCCCGATGGGCGATTGATTCGGGCATACGGGGATGGTATCTACGACCCTGCAACCAGCAAAACGGTCATTACCAAAGGCTGGCCTCAGGACGCTGCCGGCTCGCTGGTGGTGGTTGACGACCTGCGCGACCTTCGGGTGCTCGACAGTCGTAGCGGCCAGCTCAAGCTTACACTGCCCGAAGGCTCGTCCATGCCGTTCTTCAGCCATGACGGAAAATATCTCGCCTCCCGGTCAGCCACGGCGACGGTGATTTACGATACGTCGACCTGGAGAGCCGTTCTTCAGTTGCCTTAGCTCTAAATCGGCAAGGCAGTTCGTTTCCCGGGGAAACGAACGCCTGTTCCGTTTGATCCGGTCACCTTGCCGAGTGAACCGCAAACAAAGCTCTAACACCCCGCTTATCCAGCGCCAACATCCGGCGGTGCATCCTAAGCTCGACCATTTGTATCCCGGAGGTTCCTGACATTGGCTGCCACCATCGAACGACACGAATTCCAGGCCGAGGTCCGTCAGCTGCTCGAGCTGATGGTGCACTCGATCTACTCCAATAAGGACATCTTCCTGCGCGAGCTGATCTCCAACGCGTCCGACGCGCTCGACAAGCTGCGCCTGGAGAGCCTGACCAACTCCGAGCTCCAAGTCCAGCAAGATGAGCTGCTCATCCAGCTCGAGACGGACAAGCAAGAGCGCACCCTGATCATCTCCGACAACGGCATCGGGATGAGCCGCGAGGAGGTGGTGGCCCACATTGGCACCATCGCCAAGTCGGGCACGGCCGAGTTCCTCAAGAAGATCAAGGAGAGCCAGAGCTCGGCCGATCTGATCGGCCAGTTCGGGGTGGGATTCTACTCCAGCTTCATGGTGGCCGACCGGGTGGAGCTCATCACCCGGCGCGCGGGAGAGACCGGCGCCACCCGTTGGAACTCGACCGGGGACGGCACCTACACCCTGGAAGAGGCCGAGCGAGACGAGCACGGCACCACCATAATCTTGCACCTCAAGCCCGAGGACCGCGAGAACTCGCTCTTCGACTATACCTCCGAGTGGAAGCTGCGCGAGATCGTCAAGCGCTACTCCGACTTCATCAACTACCCCATCAAGCTGCGCACCGAGCGCAAGGAAGTCGACCAGGACGAGCACGGCAAGCCGGTCGAGGGCGCCATCCCCCGCACCGTGGTCGAGAATGAGCAGCTCAACTCCCAGAAGGCACTCTGGGCGCGTCCCAAGGAAGAGGTCAGCGCCGAGGAGTACAACCAGTTCTACCGCCACCTCAGCCACGACTGGGAAGAGCCGCTGCGCACCATGACCTTGAAGGCCGAGGGCACCTTCGAGTACCAGGCTCTTCTGTTCTTGCCCAAGCACGCCCCCCCGGATCTGTACATGCGCGAGGCCAAGCGCGGGCTGCAGCTTTACGTCAAGCGCGTCTTCATCATGGACGATTGCGAGGAGCTCTTGCCCGAGTATCTCCGCTTCGTCAAAGGCGTGGTGGATGCTCAGGATCTCTCTCTGAACATCTCCCGCGAGATCCTCCAGAAGGACCGCCACATCCAGTTCATGCGCAAGCGCCTGGTGAAAAAGGTGCTGGAGACCCTGGAGGAGATGAAGACCGACGCCGACGAGGACTACCAGGTCTTCTGGCGCGAGTTCGGACGCGCCCTCAAGGAGGGCATCTACTCGGATCACGAGTCGCGCGAGAAGCTGCTCGACCTGGCCCTGTTCCGCTCCACCCACGACCCCGAGAAGCTGACCACGCTGGCCGACTACGTGGCCCGCATGCCCGAAGGGCAGGACAAGATCTACTTCCTGACCGGAGAGAACCTGGCTGCTCTAGAGCGCTCGCCCCACCTGGAGGGCTTCAAGGCCAAAGGCTACGAGGTCTTGCTGATGACCGATGCGGTGGACGAGATCTGGATCGGCACCA